>CALUUY010000014.1 GCA_944324095.1 uncultured Elusimicrobiales bacterium | reverse complement strand
ATGATTTCAAACACTTTATCCACAGAGGCTTTGGCTTGTTTTTTGTCTAATACGTGACGGGTAAGATGGCGGATAACGTCGTCTTTATTCATAATTCTTTCTTTCCTTCCTGATTTACTTATTTATTTCCACGGTTTACAAACCCCATAGCGTGCAACAGCACGTGAGGTTTTTCCCCTTTACATACAATTTGCCAAATAGCATCAATAATAGGGGTGTTTAAATGGTTTTTACGGGCGATGTCGTACACGCTTTGAACGGTGTTTACGCCTTCGGCAATGGTGCCCACTTCTTTTTTGGCTTCTTCCAGCGTAAGGCCGGAGCCTAATTTCTCGCCCAGTCTGCGGTTGCGGGAAATGGCGGACATACCGGTTAAAATAGCGTCCCCAAAGCCGGCCAAACTGTACACCGTGTTTGCCGCACCGCCTTGGCTAACGATGATGTCATTCATTTCCGCCAAGGCTTGTGTAATAAGGGCGGATTTGGCGTTTGCGCCGTCTCCAATACCGTCAATTACACCGCACCCAATAGCCAAAACGTTTTTTATGCCGCCGCCGTATTCCACCCCGCGGCGGTCTTCAGCCGGTACCACGATGATGGGGTCTGCATTAAATACTTCGGCAATTTGAGCCGTTAAGGCGGGGTCTTTACCGGCCAACATAATTTTGGTGGGTACCCCTTGGGCTACTTCCAGGGCAAAGCTGGGACCGCTAAAGGCCAGCGCTTTGCCTTGCAGTTGAGGAAGTTCTTCTTCCACAATTTCACAAATGGTTTTAAACGTTTTGTCCTCTATCCCTTTAGAGGCGCTTACAACCGGCACTATTTTGCCGGCCAAAAGCGGTTTAAGTTGTTCTCTGCAAAAAGCGCGTATAGCTTTGGAAGAGATTACAAAAACAATTAAATCCGTGTCTTTTACGGCTTCGGCCACATTACCCGTTAGGCGGATATTATCGTGCAGTTTAAAATTGGGTATATTGGGGTGAGTGCCGCTGGTTTTAAGCACGTTTAAAAGCGGTTCGGAATACTCCCACAAGGCTACGCGGTAACCCTTTTTAGCCAAGTGTTGGGCTATCACGCTGCCCCATATCCCGGCCCCAAAAACGGTGATGTTATTTATTTTCATTTTCTTGTCTCTTTTTGGCGCCGTCTTCAAATTTTAATTCTTTATGGGCAAGCAGACGTTTGATGTTGGGCACGTGTTTATAGATGACCAGTAAAGAAATGGCCGTCACCATTACGTTGACCGACATCGGGTGCTTGCCTATAAAAAAGCTGGCAATAGGCAATACCACGCAAGCAAAGATGGAGCCGATGGAAATACGCCCCCACAAGGCTACGCAAATAACAAATACGCCAAATGCAATAGCGGTGGGAATAGGCAACAAAGCTGCAAACACGCCGGCGGAGGTTGCAACCCCTTTCCCGCCGCGGAATTTGAGGTAAATCGTCCACATATGGCCCAAAATGGCAATAGTACCGCAGGCAATGGCCACCCAATATTTGTGCGGGTTGTCTGCACATAAATACAAAGCGGCCGACACGGGAATAAACCCCTTTAAAGCATCCACTAAAAACGTGCTTACGCCGGCCCATTTGCCTACTGTGCGGTACACATTGGCGGCGCCCGGGTTTCCGGAGCCGTGCTCCCGGATGTCAATGCCCATTGTTTTTTTTGCAATCAGGTAGCCGGTAGGAACCGCTCCCAAAAAATAACTGACTAAAATCAAAACGATTACGGTAGTTGTCATATATTCCATTATATTAAATTTTGCTTAAGGGTTTTTATGTGGCTTTTTAAGCGTTTTTTATATACACTTAATATATATGAGATATTTTACCTATTTTTTAGCCCTTTTGTGTGTATGTCCCGTTTTGGCATACGGGCAGGAAGACGCCGCCCCTCAAATTAATGCGGATGCTTTTTTAGCCCAAAAATCCTTTACTGTATGGCCGGATGATCGCGTTTCCGGCGGGCAGGTACCTGTGGCACAGTGCCAGGCGGTACGTTTAGCGCCGGATTGGTATATTACCGCCGCCCACTGCGTGTATGATTTTTGTGGTGAAAACCGCGCCTGTGTGATTCAGTTTGACCTGGCCCAATCGCCCGACCCTCTTTTTGCACAAGCCCGCGTGCATAGTGATTCTTCCCGCCGAAACGTATTTATTTACCCCGGCTACAACCCCAACCAAAACCGCAGCAGCAGTTTTGACGTTGCCTTAATACGCTTTGCCCCCGGGAAAGACGATTATTTGTTTATGGACGTTTCCAAAGACCAGGAAATTACCCGCGCAGAATTTGAAAAGAAACTGCCTTTTTACCCGGAAACGCAAGCCCAATGGAATGCCCCCGCTCCGCGTTTATTGACGTTTGATGCCGCCGTATCTGCGCGTATCTCCCCGCCCATAGCCGTTCCGCGCGCCCAAAACGGGCATATTTCTTGGTTGTATAATGCCGGGGGGCAGGCCTTTTTTATAAGTGAGTTGCAACACTGTGTTTCCACTGCTTTTGGTGTAAAACAGGGCAACAGCGGCGGCGGTGTTTATACCGCCCAGGGAGATTTGGTGGGGATAGTATCTATGAGTATTCAAAATAAAAATGGAGACATTTCCTTTGCCAATGCCGACGGCAAACAACGCATCACCCTTCAAAATGCGGATTCTTATTTTGTTTTTACCGGCTTTAGCAGTTCTGTGCTGGCTTTTGTCCGCCGTTATATTCCGCGCGTGTCTTTTGTGGGGGCGGTTCCTCATTCGGCCGAGCTGACAAACGAAAAATTTAAACGCATTATTTCCGTCTTGGACGCAGCCACCCAAGCCCCTTAATCCAAACGGCGTTTTAGACTTTCAAAATTACCCTCCGTAGCCATAAAGGTAAGCGTAAGGCCGCGGGGGGTTTCTTTTCGTCCAATTACAAGGGCTTTTTCATAAAAAGCCCCCAATAAATGTAACCGGTTTAGGGGAATGTGTAAACTGTGCACTTTCCATTTATAAGAAGCGGCTTGTTCCACCTGCCTAAGTAGAGAAACCAGGTTGGATTCTTCTTTTGCGCTTATAAAAACAGCTTTGGGGTATTGGCTGCGCAACAGTTCTAAACGGGCGGGGGAGAGTAAATCCGTCTTATTAAACACGGTAATGAGGGGGATCTGCTGTGCTTGTAAATCGGTAATGATTTGCAGAACCGTTCTTTCTTGCTCACGGCGGTTGGGGGAAGAGGCATCTTGCACGTGCAGAATAACGTCTGCAAAAGACGTTTCTTCTAACGTAGCCCTAAACGACGTTACCAAACTGAGCGGCAACTTTTGTATAAAACCCACCGTATCAGTAAACAGCATTTCCCCGCCGCTTGGCATTTGGACGCGGCGGGTGGTAGGGTCTAGCGTGGCAAAAAGTTTGTCGTCTGCATACACGCTTTGGGTATGGGTAAGCGCGTTTAATAAAGTGCTTTTTCCGGCATTTGTGTATCCCACCACGGCAATTTGCGGCAAGGGTACTTGGGTACGGCGTTGGCGGCGCAGGCTGCGCCCGGCTTTTACGGCTTCTATCTCTTTTTCCAGCCGGCTGATGCGCAGGCGTAGGCGCCGGCGGTCGTATTCCAATTTGCGTTCCCCCGGGCCGCGCATACCAATGCCGCCTTTTTGCTGCATCATAGCGGCACCCCGGCCGGAAAGGCGGGGCAATAAATATTTCAGTTGAGCCAGCTCCACCTGCAGCTTCCCTTCTTGCGTGCGGGCACGTTGGGCAAAAATGTCTAAAATGAGGCGGGTTCTGTCCAGCACTTTGGCGGGCAGGAGCTCTTCGAGCTTATTTTGTTGGGCGGGGGAAATTTCATCATCAAAAATGACGCTGTCTGCTTTAAGCAGCTGGGCTTGCAGGGCAATCTCTTCCAGCTTGCCTTTGCCTATTAGCGTGGCCGCGTTCAAGGCTTCTACCCTCACCCGGTAGGAATACACCACTTCCGCACCGGCGGTTTGGGTTAGGCGGTGCAGCTCTTGCAGGGCTTCTTCATTTTGGGTTTGGGTTTTTAAGCAGGCGCTTACCAGAATAACGCGTTCCATAGTTTAATTTTATAAAAGTTTGTTATTTACTCTTTATATTAAGCCTGTTTGGCAAAGCCAAGTATGCGGGCGGACAATGTTTTTACATTAAAATCTTGCGGGTTTTGCAGGTCTAGTTTTAATGCTTGGGTATAACGGTTAAACCAAGTGCGCTGGCGTTTGGCGTATTGGCGGGTAAGCAGGGCAATTTGTTCTATGGCCTGGGTGCGGGTTAAATGCCCTTGTAAAAAACTGACCGCCTGCGGATAGCCCAAACTCTTTAAGGCCGGCACGTCTGTCCCTACGCCTTGGTTTAAAAGGGCTTGGGTTTCTTCGTACATAGGGTCAAAAATGGCATTGGTGCGGGTTTGTATGCGCTCGTCCAGTATGGGTTTATCCCAATTTAAATACACAAATGTACTTTGGGACGGGTCTGGTAAAGTGTGGAAAACACCGCTTTTTAATTGGCTAGCCGGTTTGCCTGTAAGCAGATACAACTCTAAAGCGCGCATCGTGCGCTGTACGTTCCCGGGGGGAATAACAGCGGCGGAAGCCGGGTCTTTTTGAGCTAACTCTTGATGTAGGCCTTCTTTGCCTTTGGCGTTTAGTAAAGCCGTTAATTGGGCGCGTGACTGGGGAGTGGAGGGCGGAAGTTCGTCCATACCCACAAAGTACGCGTGCAAATACATACCTGTTCCCCCGGCAAAAATAAGCGGTCTGTGCGGGTATCGGGCGGCAATTTCCCGCGCGCGGGCTACAAAAGCGCCTGCGTTAAAAACGTCTTGCACGGGCAGAAAATCCACCAAATAATACGGGACGTTTTCCACCCAATACACACCGTCTTTCCATACGCCTTGCGGTTTAGCTGTGCCGGCTGTAAGGCTTACATATACCTGGCGGGAATCGGCCGACAGAATAATACCGTTTGTCTGCCGGGCTAATTCCAAGGCTAGTTCCGTTTTGCCGGAAGCGGTAGGGCCGCAAATAACAATGGGTTTCATCTTGTATATTTTAGTAAATTTGCCGCCTAAGCGGGGCGCCGCCACCAGAGGGAAATCTCAGTAGGCGGGTTTTTGCCCTAAATGTTTTTTAAAATAAAACCCCCGCTTGGTTAGCAAGCGGGGGTTGGTATTTATTATTTGCGTTAGAGTTATTTTTCAAAGAAGGAATCATCCTTCTGTATTTTGTTACATATACGCCAGCATTTGCAGGTGGGTACGCAAACATCCGGCAGTTTTAACAGGATGCGGGTGTCGCAATCGTTAAAATCGTCGGCCATTTCGCTAATGGCTTTGGCGTCTTTTTCTTTAATATTGGTAAATTCTATACCAATGGTGTAAACGCTTTCGCGCTGTTTTACCCAAGCCATCCGGGCTTCTATATCCATCTTGCCGGTACCGGGCAGCTGCAGGCTGATGGAAAATTTATCCGCCAGCGGCGCGCCCAAAAAGCTGATCATACGCATACCCGAGGCCGACAAATCCGCCAAAATGGCCACTAAGGTAGTTTCTTTTCCGTCTTGGGTTTTATAAAAAAGGTTAACGGGTTCAATTAAATTACTGATAACGGGCATACGGGGATGCCGTCTTTTTTCAGGGATGTTTTTCTTAGTCATACTTACTCCTTAGCAAATAATAAAGTACCGTCTGCACGGGCAATTTCAACGTCCACTATACTGCCTATTTTATAATTTTTGGCGGTCTTTACCCAAAAATTATTGGAAGAGCGCCCTTTGTTTTCTTCTTCCATCAGCACTTGCTGGCGCGTGCCTACTTGTTGGGCATAAGCCAGTGCGCTTAAATCTCTTACCTTATTTAACAAAATATCCAAACGTTGTTCCAGTACGTCCTGCCCCAGCTGCGGCATTTGAGCGGCCGGCGTGCCTTGGCGGGGGGAATATTTAAAGCAATAAGCGGCAAAAAAGCGGGCTTTGTCCACTAAAGTAAGCGTGTCCTCAAAATCCTGTTCGGTTTCGGTTGGAAAGCCCACAATAATGTCTGTGGACACCGTTATACCGCATTCTTGCAGGGCGGCTAATTTTTCAAGCAGCATTTGGCGCGTGTAGCCGCGTTTCATTTCCTGCAGTACTTTGGTGGAACCGCTTTGTATGGGCAGGTGTATGTGGCGGGCAATTTTGGGGTTATGGCGTACGGCGGCCAGAAAGTCCGGCGTGATGTAGGCCGGGTGCGGGCTCATAAAACGTACACGCTCAACACCGGGTACTTCGCTTACACGGTTTAATAGATCAGCAAAGGAAACATCCCCGTCTTTATACGCGTTTACTGTTTGGCCCAAAAGCATAATTTCTTTAGCCCCTTGAGCGGCTTTTTGTGCCGTTTGCTGTAAAATTTCCTGCGCCGGCAGGCATTTTACCGGCCCGCGGACGGAAGGCACAATGCAGTAAGTGCATCTAAAATCACACCCTCGCATAATGGTTACGTAACCGGTAAGCCCTTCCTGTTGAGGGGGGAGGGTTTCCTGCTGGGGAGGAAAAAGCCCGCTTGCGTCTAATAACCGGCCAAAATCATCTATCTTTTTGGCGCCGGATACTAAATCTAAGAAAGGAAACTCTTTTTTAAGCCCTTCCCCAAGGCGTTGTGCCGCGCAGCCGGCAAAAATTATCCGCCGGCCTGGCTTTTGCTGTTTCCATTTAGCTAAACGCCCTAAAAAGGAAACGGCGCGGTGTTCGGCGTGTTCCCGCACGGTGCAGGTGTTTACTAAAATAACGTCGGCCTCGTCGGGCGAGAGCGCCCGCTGCGCGCCGCGGGCGTGCAAGTGGGCAAACATCTCTTCCGAATCGGCCAAATTCATCTGGCAGCCAAAAGTTTGCAGAAAAACTTTCATAATTAGTCAAAAAATAAAAGGCGGCCTGTAAAAGACCGCCTTTCTAAGCCAAAGATTAGAACTTGTCGCTCAGGGTTTTAATGGCTTGTAAGACCGGCTGCGCCAAGTGTATTTTGATTACACGGCGGCCTTTTTCTTCCAACGCCTGGAAATCCCCCAGCGCCTGGGCAGCGCACAATTGGCCAAATGTATAATGCTGGCCGGGGATTTGGATGTCATTTTCGGCATCGGCCGATAAAATGATGAATACGCCGTTGTTGCCGTCGCCCTTGTGGAGCTGGCCAGTGGAGTGTAAATAGCGCGGGCCGTAACCAAACAATACAGCGCGTTTGGTGCGGGTGAGGATTTTATCGCGCAAAACCACCAGCGCCTTGGCTACTTCTTCGGACGGATATACATAAGGCAACAGGGCAATATAGTCGTTGCTTTCCAAGAGGGAAAATACATCCTGGGCCAGGTTGTCCATTTTTACTTCGCCTTCCAAGTCTTTAGCCACCATCAGGGGTTTGTTTAACTCGTCAGCGGAGATTTCATTCTTTTCCAATTTGCCCAAAATTTGTTTAGTCAGCGTTTTGGCGGCTTGTACGTTGGGCTGGTCAAACGGGTCAATAGCCATAATAGCGCCGGCGGCGGCGGTGGCAATTTCCCACAGTAAGAATTGGGCGCCCAGTTCGTATTCGTCTTTCATTTCAATAGTCATTACCGGGAAGCCTTTTTCTTCCAATTCGTTTACGATAGCCGTAACACGTTTGTCGTCTTCAGAGCCGTTGGAAATGTGTACAAATACGCGGTCTTCGCGATAGTCGAAGTTTTTAAACAGCGTTTCTCCCACCACGGGCACAATGCCTTTGCCTTCTTTACCGGTGGATTCAGCTACCAACTGTTCCGCCCATAAGCCAAAAGAGGCCAATTCTTTCGGGGTAAGGATGGTGAGCTTGTCTTTGCTGTGGTTGGCAAAGCTGGCACCCATCAAAGCACCTAATTTTACGGCAGCGTTTACTTTAAAATCCGCTTCCGGGCCAAAGGTTTGGGCTTCTTTTTTGGCGTTTTCCAGCAGTTTTACAATATCAACACCCATCAAAGCCGCCGGAACCATACCAAACATAGACAGCGCAGAAAAACGGCCGCCAATGTCTGCCGGGTTTAAGAAAATTTTGCGAAATTTATTCTTTTTGGCCAAGGTTTCCAGCCCGGTGCCCGGGTCGGTAATGGCGCAGAAGTTTTGCCCCGCGTCTTTTACGCCGGCTTTTTTTACTTCTTCGTGGAAATAGGCATATTGAGAGGACGGTTCCACCGTTCCGCCGGATTTACTGGCAAAAATAAACAGCGTTTTAGCCGGGTCAATTTGGTTTCTGGCGGCGCAGACCCAGTCCGCATTGGTGGTGTCTAATACAATTAATTCCGGGTAGCCGGCTTGGGCGCCAAATACGGTGCGGATTACTTCCGGCGCCAGGGACGAGCCCCCCATACCCATTACTACCACGTGTTTAAAATTTTGTTTTACATCAGCCGCAAAAGAAAGAATATCGTCCACGCGTTCCAGCGTCCAGTCATACACTTTCTGCCAGCCCAAGAATTTTACAATAAATTCTTTATGTTCTTTGTCTTGTTTCCAAAGGGTAGGGTCTTTGGCCCAAAATTTGGTGTTAAAGTCCAACCCTTCTAATTTAATGAGGCCTTCGCGGATAATCCCTTCGGCCATGGGAGTTTCTTGTGTATTCATAATCTTCGTATTCCTTTTTTAAAGACCTTGCGGCCTTATTTAAAATTTTGTTTTTCGGCTTGGAGCACCTTGCCCAAGCGCTCTTCGTGACGGGTTCCCGTCAAAAAAGAGGCATTTAAAAAGTTTTCCAGTACGCTTTGCGCCGTGCTGGGCCCAATTACCCGCGCCCCTAAGCAAAGCACGTTTAAATCATCGTGCTGTACGCCCTGGGCGGCGGAATAAGCATCGTGGCATACACAGGCGCGAATCCCCTTTATTTTATTGGCGCTTATACACATACCAATGCCGCTGCCGCAAATTAAAACAGCGCGGTCAGCCTTTCCCTGGGTTACCAGGTCTGCCGCTTTAAAGGCAAAATCCGGGTAGTCCACACGTTGGGTACTGTTAGTGCCGCAGTCCAGCACTTCGTGCCCCATTTCTTTAATTTTTTCCACCACCGTTTCTTTTAACGGGAAACCGGCGTGGTCACATCCAATGGCTATTTTCATATATGCTCCGTTAAAATGCTTGATCTACCAAATCGCACACGCTGTGCCCTAAGAAAATATGGCATTCCTGCACGCGGGGCGTATTGGGCCATTTAACAACCAAAGGCAAATCTACAATATTTTTTATGGTGCCGCCGTCTTTCCCCAGCAAGGCAGCCGTAAAACAGCCTTTTTGTTTAGCTAAAGCCAACGCCAAATACACATTGCGGCTGTTGCCCGAGGTGGAAATGCCGATCACCACATCCCCCGGTTTCGCAAACCCGTCTATCTGGCGGGAAAAGATGACGTCGTAAGAGTAATCGTTGCCGATAGCGGTAATGGTGGACGTATTGGTGTTTAAAGCCAAGGCCGGCAGGGAGGGGCGTTCTTTCTTAAAACGGCCCACAAATTCTGCTGCGATGTGCTGCGCGTCCGCCGCGCTGCCGCCGTTGCCCATCAAAATAACCTTTCCGCCGTTTTTAAAACATTGGATAATTTTGGCGGCCAGGTCTTCGGTCTGTTGGGCTAAATTCTCTTTTACATAGCTAAGCGCCTGTATCAGTTCATCGGCTTCTTTGTGAATAAACATAAAACAACCTCGTATAAAAATCAAATTTTTTCTAAACTGCTGCTCTTAATCCAGCCTTGAATACCCTGGGTTTTTACCACTACTTCGTCCCATTGGTTGCGGCTGTCTTGCAAAATAACCAGATGCCCCTGCGTTAAATTGGCGCTGGCAGGAAAGTTCGTCCCCGGCCCGCTGCGCAGTTCCGCCGTGGGCGAGGCTACCACCGCCAGCGGCAGTTTTTCCTGCTGGTGCCTTGCGTATAGCCAGCCGCCGCTTACGGCCAAGGCCGTCAAGCAAAACCACAGCACTTTACCCCAGCGGCGTTTAATGATGCCTAGGCACAGCAGTAAGGACGACATCCCCAAACACAACATGACAATGCCTTTTAGTTCGTCGTAAGACAATATAAAGAACAACTGGTGCAATACCTGCGGCACTCCGCCCGGAACCAAATGTTCACCGGCACTTTGCAGAGCCAGGCTTAAATTGTGGCGGATGTCCGCATCCCGCGGTGCTAAGCGAAAAGCCCTGTAATAATTGGCCACCGCCAGCCCCGTACTGCCCATTTTAAAATAGCAGTTACCTATATTGTAGTAAACATAGGGGTTGTTTGGGTTGTTTTTTAGTTCGTCTTCATATAAATTCAACGCGGCGGAGAACTTTCCCTGTGTGTAGTACTGCTCCGCCTCAGCGGCCGTTTGAGCAGCCCTCCCCGTGCACGCCAAGGCTAAAATTAAAACAAACAGTAGTAGCATTTTTCTCATACGCGGCCCTCCGAATCTAAGCGTTTTAGCAGCGCCGCCGCCTGCTGTGCCAAAACCAAGGCGTCCTTTTGCGCCATATTTTGCGGGGCAAAGCGGGCCGCGTCCAGCCGCTGCCAAAGGGAGGCAAATTCCTGCAAGGTAGCAGGTTTTACGCCTTTTTGTTTCAAATCTTCCAATACCCCGCGCAGTTGGCGGCTGCCCATATTAATATGGAAGCGCCCCAACAAGAAATCATCTATGGTTTGAGCGGCCTGCGCCTCGCTGGTGGCTTTTTTTAATTCGGCCAAAGCCAACAGCAACGGCCGTTTGGCCCGCAGGGAGTTTCCTCCCAGCCAAACCACCAGCCCGCAGGCAATGGGCAGTAAAATTAAAATCCACCCCAATATGTGTAAAGCGCCTAAGTTAACCAACCAGCCAATGTTTCCGGCATAGTCATTGGTTTTAATATAGCGTATGTCTTGCCCTAAACGCCTAAAACCGTTGGAAGGGTTGGCCCCGGTGAAGCTAACGGTATTATCCGCTTTAGTAGAAGGTGTTACTTCTATTTCAATAGGTTGTGTGCGCAAGGTTTCATACTGTTTGGTGCGGGGATTGAAGTAAGACCACGCCAAAGCCGGTATGGTGTACGTGCCGGAGGCGGTGGGCACCAGTACCGTTTTGAAGGTTTTGGTGCTTTGCGTGCCTTGAGCGGCGGGGAGGGTAACAGAGTCGGACGCTACGTCATACACTCTAAACCCGTTAATGGGGGGGAGTTTTAAATCAGCCGTTGGTTTTAAGTTGCCTGCCCCTTTTACGGTAACGGTTAAATTGATGCTTTCGCCGGCTTCCACGCGGGTTCTGTCCGCCTTGGCTTGCAGGGTAAAGCGGGTGCCCACGGCCCCGTAAAAGCTGGCCGGGCGGCCGGCAGTGGGGGTGGCTTGTATGTTGAGGGTGACGGGGTTACTCTTTATGAGTTGTTCCGGCTCGGACGCCAGCCCGCCAAACAACCGGTCAAAGGCGGAGAAAACGTCATTGGTGCCGGGTTGCAGGCGCACCATAGCGGGGCTGATTTCGGCCTTCCCGGCTTGTACGCCTGAAAGCGCGTAGCGCTGCTCTATATAACGGTATAATGTACCGTTGATGTTTTGGGTGCCCTCGGTGTTTTGGGAGAGCTGCTCCATAAAAATATTGGTAACAGTAGGCGGCGTATAGGGCGGTTGACCTATAAAAGAACGGGAATAATAAAACCGTACTATAAGCTCCACTTGTTCGTTTACATAGGGGGTTTTATTGTTGACGGAAGCCGTCATAAAAAAACCTTTATTTTTGTTTTGCGCCGCCAGCGCGTCTGCAGCGGCAAGCCCGGCGGGAACATTGCCCGCAGCGGCTGAGGAGGCCGAGTCATAATTGGAACCGGAACCGGCGGCTGAGGCCTGTTGTACGCTGCCTCCTGCGCTCTTGCCCGCTGGCATACGGCGGTAAATGTTAATTTTAATAGGTTGGGTGCTGTACACGCGCCCGTTATAGGTTAAACGTATGGCCCCAATTTCGGCCTGGGTGGGAAAACGCGGCAACATAATATAGCGGTAGGTGGTGGAAGACTTCCCGTTTATGTTCATAGCGGAAACTTCGCGCGAATACACATTAAATGCCGGCAGGCTGGGCAGCTGGGGCTGCACGTTGGAGGAAGCACCGGTGATTTCCACCGTTAGTGTTAATTCATCGTCCAGCGCCAGGTTGGTTTTATCCACGCGGGCCGTCATACTTACTTGGGCTTGCGCCGCCAGGCTGGCCAGCAGGCAGGCGCCTATTAATAAAATTTTCCGTATATTCATAAAATTACCAATCCTTTTCTATGCCGGAATCTTCCGCCTGCCCGGGGTTGGCGTATGAGGGGCGGTATTCGTTTTCCTTAGCCATTTGGGCTACGCGCTGGGCTTCTTCCGGGCTCATTTGGGAGGACTTTGCCTGGTTTTTTTGTTCTTGGTCTTGCTGTTGTTTTTGGTTGTCCTGCCCGCCTGAGTTATTTTGGTTTTGTTTATTGTCGCCTTGGTCGTTTTGGTTAGACGAGTTTTGTTGATTCTGCTTTTTTTGTTCCAGCACAATTTGTAAATTGTGTATGGCTTCTTTATCCTGCGGGTTTTGCAAAATAGCTTTGCGGTAAGCAGAGATGGCGGCGTCAAAATCTTGGGCGCGGTAAAATGCATTGCCGAGGTTAAAAAGAGCGTCCTGCTGTCTTTCCCCTGCGGTTTGGGAGGCATTTTGCCAAGCCTCTTGGGCTTGTTTGTATTCTTGTAAACGGTAATGGGCGGCGCCTACGTTAAAAAGAGCGTCCTGGTTGGAAGGGTCTTTGGAAAGTGCGTCTTGATAGGCGCTTAATGCCTGCCCGTATTTTTGGTCTTTATACAAGCGGCTCCCTTTGGACAAATCCGCCCCGGCCCCGGCCCACGCCGCAGCACTGACAACGCATATTACAAAAATAAACAGCCCTTTTTTCATCATTTTTATTTTACCTTTTTTGGTTCTTCATCCGCCCGGTGGGTTTTGCGCGCCGGCCAAACCAGCCAGCATACAAAACACAATATTGCCAGCAAAAGCGGTATTTGGTAGCGGTCTTTATAGCGCGAGTGAGAGCCGGCGGAAGAGTATGTTCTGTCTAAATCTTTTAAACTGCTTTGCACCTTAGAAGCCACTTGGGCCGGCGTAGTGTAATGAATATAAACCCCGTCTGTGGCACGGGCCAGCTCTACCAAGGAGTTTTCATCCAGCTTGGTTACCACGGTGTTGCCGTTTTTGTCTTTTTTGTACTCCGCCACCCGGCCGGAAGCATCCACCCGTTGAGGAATAAGCTCCCCTTCCTGCGTGCCGATGCCCACGGCAATTACGCGCAAGTTGTTTTCTTGGGCGGTTTTAATGGCTTGTTTTAGTTGTTCGGGTTCGTGGTCTTCTCCGTCTGTGAGCAAGATAAGCGCTTTTTGGCCCGGATACTTAGCCAGCATACGCGCCGCTAAATCCACCGGCGCCGCTAAAGAAGTTCCCGGTACGGGCAGCATATCCGGCTGTAAAGAAGAAAGAAAGTACTTAAGGGCGGACTCATCAGTAGTAATGGGGCATTGTATGTAGGCCCTGGAAGTAAAGGCAATAAGCCCGATGCGCTCCTCTTGCAGGTTGGAAATGAGCATAGAAAGCATACTTTGGGCATTGGCCAGACGGTCTGGCTTTAAGTCCCGCGCTTTCATAGAGGCGGAGACGTCCACCGCTATCACCGTTTGGGCAAATTTGCCTTCCGCCAGCACCACTTCTACCCCCCATTGGGGTTTGGCTAGCGCCGCAAACAGAAAAAATAATCCCGCAAAAAAGAAGGCCGTATTTATTTTGGTGTTTAACCTAAGCCCCTGCGTCAATTTGGCATAGGCCGCGGGGCCAAAAAAGGCATATATGGCGCGGCGTTTTAGCTTGTTGCCCAGCAGCCATACCCCGGCTGCTAGTCCGGCGGCCAGTATAAAATAGATAAAAAATATAGGTTTTCCAAATAATTCCATATTTAAGGTATCCGTATTAAAAATAGTTTTTCTAATACCAGCCCCACACCCAGTAACAAGAGCCCGGCCAAAATGAACGGAAGGTAAAAATCACTCTGGTTGGTGCGAATGTCTGAGGTAAAGGTGGTTTTTTCCAATTCGTTTATTTTGTCGTAAATGGTGGCCAGTTCCAGCTCGTTTTTGGCGCGGTAGAACTGCCCGCCTGCGGTTTTGGCCATTTCCATAAGGAGGCCTTCGTCAATTTCTTCTTCCTGGCTGGAATAGGCCCCACTGCCCGGTGGGCTGGCGGTGGCAATGGTATAAAGTTTTATACCGTAAGAAGCCGCGGCTTGGGCGGCCAGGCGTGGGTCTATAGTGCCCGCGTTGGAGGCGCCGTCCGTAAGCAGTATGATAATTTTACTTGTGGCTTGACTGTCTTTTAAGTGTGACATAGCCACCCCCACAGCGTCCCCTATGGCTGTATAGTTGGGGTCTATCATACCCAAATACAATGCGTTTAATAAATCCCGCACGGCTTCGTGATCCAGCGTTAACGGGGCTTGCAACATAGCCCGGCGGGAAAACACCACTAGGCCGATACGGTCGTTTACGCGTTTTTGAATAAACTTATCTGCTGTGCGCAGGGCGGCAGTAAAACGGTTGGGGTAAAAATCCTGCCGTTGCATAGAGGCGGAAGCGTCCATTACTAATATAATATCCACCCCTTGCGTGGGAGGAATGGCAGTGCGGTGCAGAATAACCGGGCGTGCCAAAGCCACTATCCACAGCACCAAGGCCGCGGTAAACAGTACACTGGGCAGCCATTGGGTAAGGGCGGCGCGGCTAGAGCTTTCTTGCAAGGCAGCCTGAGTGCGGGAATAAGCCACCCGCGGCAGCCAGGTTTTGACCCCCACGCTTTTTAAAGCCAATAAACCGGTGGGCAAAATGAGCAGTAAAAACGCCCAAGGGTTTGCAAAGGCGGCTTTTTCACCTAGCAGGTGTTGAAAAATCAGCCCGCACAATAGAGTGGCGGCCAAAGCCCCCAGCACCCACAGTAGTGTGCCTAATATCTTGCCGTTTTGCTCTATAAATAAGGTGGCCAGCAGTACGGCAATGAGTAAACCACATACAATTAAAAAAGCGGTCATCATTGGGCGGCGTCCTCCTTGTTTTCAGTTTGGGAGGGGGCCTGCTGAGGGGTGGTGGAATCTATGATTAGGCGCAGGATGTCCACATCCCGGTTGCGGTATTCTTCGGGCGGGACGGCGCGGGCAAATTTAACCAGGTCGCTTGAATTTAGAAAAGTGCGTATTTTTGGTAGCAATACGCTAAGAGCCCCGGAGCCTTCTTTTTTTAAGCGGCGAAGCATTTCCGAAGACGTATCGGCTGAAGTGTCTATTTCAAAACGCCTCAGCAGATATTCGCGCAGAATATCGGTTAAAGTAAGGTAAAACACTTTATATTCGTGCCGCTCCCACAACCCGCTTTGTATTAAAGCTTCTATTTTGGAAAGGGCAATTTCGTTGCAGGGGCGGTTATCCTGCGGTTGGCCCAATGCACGGGCGGCGGTTTGTTTACGCTTCCAATAATACCAAGCCAAGTAGATGGCCGCCGCCAACACTACCAGCACCAGCAGCCATTTAAACCAGGCAAACGGAAAGTGCGGGTCTCTTATTTCCCGAAATTCATTGTCATCAAAGGTTTTGGCTTTAGAAACTTTGATTTTTGTTTCTTGTGTGGATAATGAAGCCAGTGTTTGGCCTTGGGCGTTTTTAAGTTCAAAAGTAAGCGGCGTGAGGGTGGCCTCGTTTAAAGCAAAAGGATAAGCGGTTAACGTATAGGTAAACGTACCGGGGGAGTTGGGTTGGGCTTGAATAGAGGTAAATTCAAAATCTTTAGGCAATGTTTGGTTATCCAGCTCCACCTTGTATCCGGGCGTGTGGGAAAACGAGTAAGACAGCGTAACAGGCTGCGCAAACACGGCGGAAGAGGGGGTTTTTTCTTCCGTAAATTGTAAAAGGGGTTTTTCTGCCAAAGCCGCATTAGCCGGTGCCGCAGCCGCGCCAGCGGCTGACGGTTGGCAATAGGCCGGAGCAGATACAAACACAAACAATCAGAAAGCCAATTTTTTCATATTACCTCTTTAATTTTTTGGCCCGGCGTTTAAAAAACGCAATAACCGGGTCAGCCGGTGCTTGGGCCGTGTCCACGTGAATGGCTTCTATTTTTAACGGGTTAAAAAGTTGTTTGAGGGCGGCTTGGCGGAGTTGATAGTCCTGCTCCACCCGGAGGGCGGACTTCTCGCCCAGCGTAAGAAAGCCTTCCTCGCCGGTTTCCGGGTCTTGCACCGCTATACAAACGGGCAGACGGGGGAGGGTTCTTTCCCGCCGGTCTGAAATGACAACCGGTATTAAATCAAACTTTTTGGCGGCTAGCCGCAGCGGTTTTTCAAACTGTTCTAACGGGGACAAAAAGTCCGACAATAAAACCAAAATCCCCTGCCGGCGGATGACCTTGGTAAGCGTTTTTAAGGCTAGTCCAATGTCTGTTCCTTTAGAAACGGGTTCAAATGCCAGCATTTCTCTAATTAAACGCAAAATGTGTTTTTTGCCTTTCTTGGGGGGAACAAACAGTTCCACTTTGTCCGAGAATAATAAAAGCCCCACTTTGTCGTTATTTTTGATGGCGCAAAAGGCAAACAGCGCAGCCAGTTCGGCGGCGGTTTCTTGTTTGAGTTTATCCAGCGAACCAAAACGTTGGGAAGCGGAAACATCACACGCGATAATGAGGGTCAGTTCGCGTGTTTCGTTGTATTTTTTTACAAAGGGCATCCCGGTACGGGCTGTTACATTCCAGTCTATGGAGCGTATATCGTCCCCCGGAATGTATTCCCGCACTTCGGCAAATTCTATCCCTTGCCCTTTAAATACGCTTAAATATTCCCCGGCAAACGTGTCCGACACCAATTTCCCGGTTTGTATTTCTATTTGGCGTACTTTTTTTAAAATTTCCGCGGTATCCATACGGCTTACCCCCTGTGCGCGGTTATGGTACGTCCACAGCGTCAAAAATTTGTTTGACTATTTGATCCGAGGTTACGTTTTCAGCCTCTGCCTCATAGGTTAACAATACGCGGTGGCGCAGTACGTCTAAGCCGATGGCTTTGATGTCTTCCGGCGTTACATAACCCCGCCCGTTTAAGAAGGCATACGCCTTGGCTGCCTGCGTAAGGAAAATGGTGGCACGCGGGCTGGCCCCGTAAGAAATAAAAGAGGCCAAGTTTTCTAATCCGGCGGATTTGGGGTCACGCGTGGCAAAAACCAGGCTTACAATGTAGTTTTTGATTTTTTCGTCCACGTAAATGCCGTCTGTTACTTGGCGGGCTTTTAAAATCATTTCCGGCGTAACCTGTGTATTTACAGAGAGTTGCTGATGGGAGGACATCCTTTCCAAAATTTGTTTTTCTTCTTCCCGGGTGGGATAGGTAACCAGCACCTTAAGCATAAAACGATCCACCTGTGCTTCCGGCAGCGGATAGGTGCCTTCCTGCTCTACCGGGTTTTGGGTGGCCATTACCATAAAGGGAGAGGGAAGCGGATACGTCTTTTCACCAATGGTAACTTGGCGTTCCTGCATAGCTTCTAATAAAGCGCTTTGTACTTTTGCCGGAGAGCGGTTGATTTCATCTGCCAACACAAAGTTGGAAAACACCGGCCCGCGTTTGGGGTAAAAAACGCCTTCTTTAGGGTTAAAAATTAAAGTGCCGGTAATATCGGCCGGTAATAAATCCGGCGTAAACTGAATGCGTTGAAATTGCGCGTGTATGGCTTGGGCCAAGGTTTTTACGGCCAAAGTTTTGGCTAAGCCCGGTACGCCTTCTATTAAAATGTGTCCGTCTGCCAACAGGGCAACCAGCATTTTTTCAAGCAGGTCTTCCTGCCCTACGATGATTTTGCTTACTTCCCGTTTTAAATCTTGCAGAAACAGGCTTTCTGCCTGTACTTGTTTATTTAAAGTGTTAATGTCCATACTACCCCCTTTTATGCGGTAAATGCCAAAAAGCTGCTTCTTTTTATATTATAAACAAAGCCGGAAATGAAAATAAAGATTTTTTTGGGTTATTGGCTAACCCAAAAATCTGTTTTAAAAACCTAAAACTTAAATAGCGGTATTTTCAAAAGATGTCTTTTGTAGAGAAAAAGAGAATCTGACTGTTTTATAGCAATAGCCCCCGGCTTTGGGCCGGGGTTATTTTTTTGATTTTAGAATGAATAAAAATTTTTATATTGACGGGAAGTGGGCAAGTGTTGTTTAAAAGGGGTTGCTTTGTTTTTTTTTTTTGATAAATTTAACTGGAAGTCAAATTTAATCAAAAAAGGAGTCTGGAATGAAAACTGTTACCATAAGGCGATTAGAGGGGTTTACGCTTATTGAGTTATTGGTAGTCGTATTAATCATAGGTATATTGGCCAGTGTGGCGCTCCCACAGTATGAAAAAGCGGTGGAAAAATCCCGCGCGGCGGGTGCTTATCAGCTTATTAAGTCTATTAATGATGCACAAAAAATAGCCAATTTGGAAAAAGGAACCACCGGGCAAGTATATCCGTTTGAAGAATTATCCGTATCTTTTACGGATATCTATCAATATCCAGCGACAGGCTATTCTTTTGAAGGAAAAGATTATCGTTTTATTTTAGACCAAACAAATGCACTTACAGCGCAAGAGCCTGCGGGGGCCTGGAACTTTGGTGGTTTTCCTAGCTATTATTTGAGTATTAATAATGGCCGTCGCGCATGTGGAATTATTGGTGATCCCAACAACGAAAAAAACATAGCGATGTGTAAATCTCTAGCGGGGAATAATACAGTTTCCCGTTCTATGTGTGTCAGCGGCGAAAAATGCTTTATGGAATAGCTTTTTAGTGTGTTCTAGAAAATTAAAAGAACTTGTCTATAATATAGGCAAGTTCTTTTTGTATGTGTAAAATCGTAGTATCAACGAGGGGTTAGTATTTAATAGTTTTACAGTGTTATCTTTCCTTCGTTTTTAGTAAAATAAAGAGGAAGGTAAATTGGTAATCCAGGAGTGAAAAATGAAAAAGATTACAGAATCAAAAGGGTTTACACTGATTGAGTGATTGGTAGTCGTGTTAATTATAGGCATATTGGCCAGTGTGGCGCTCCCGCAGTATGAAAAAGCGGTGGAGAAATCCCGCGCGGCTAATGCCTTTCAAATCATTAAATCTATTAATGATGCGCAAAAAGTAGCCAATTTGGAAAAAGGAACCACGGGTATAGGCTATCCGTTTGATGAGCTTTCTGTTTCTTTTACGGATAAGAATGGAAATACGGCAACAGGTTATTCTTTTAATGGTAAAGACTTTAGATTTTCTATTGGAAGGGCCCCAAGCAGCAGGTTCTTTTGTGGGGGCAAGCCCGGCTGCTGCTTGGGTTGATGCGGGTGTGTCTAGATGCAATGGTGGAAGCGGCCCGTGCTATGTGTTGGGTATTAATAATGGACGGCGCACCTGTGGGCCGTTTTCTACGAAAGGCACGGAAACTTGCAAATCTATTGTAGGTTCTAAGACGCTGTCGGGTAGCTCAAGCTCGTCGGGTGAGTCGTGCGTGAGTGGCGATACTTGCTACACAGAGTAAGTTGGTTTTTTAAGAAAAATGAGAATCTGCGTGACAGATTCTCTTTTTTTATGCTTAACTATTACTATGCCCATAACACAAGATAAACCTGTTTTAAGTATAGTGCTGCCTTGTTTAAATGAGGAGCAGTCTCTTCCGGTTTGCTTGGAGGAAATCACTCAAACCGTGGATAAAATGAATATCCCTTATGAAATCATCGTGGCGGATAATCAGTCCACAGATGGCAGTGCCCAAGTAGCGCGGTCTTTTCAGGCGCGGGTGGTGCCGGTAGCCAAACGCGGGTATGGTTCTGCCGTAAATGGCGGTATATCTGCCGCAAGAGGGGAGATTGTTCTTTTTGGTGATGCGGATTGTTCTTACCCTTTTTATGACATTCCTAAACTGGTTACGCCGGTGCTGCAAGGCCAGGCGGATTTTGTGCTTGGAAACCGCTTAAATAACACACTGGAAGAAGGCGCTATGCCTTGGTTAAACCGATATTTTGGCACACCGGTATTATCGGCCTTAATCCGGTGGTTGTATGGAATGCCGGTGTATGATTGTAACGGCGGGATGAGGGCGTTTCGCAGAAACATTTATGAAGGGCTCAATTTAAAACAGCCCGGTATGGAATACGCCAGTGAAATGCTGATTGC
Source organism: uncultured Elusimicrobiales bacterium (assembly GCA_944324095.1). GTDB lineage: Bacteria > Elusimicrobiota > Elusimicrobia > Elusimicrobiales > Elusimicrobiaceae > Avelusimicrobium. The sequence goes on along the minus strand of CALUUY010000014.1, from coordinate 10,527 downwards.
CGTTGCCAAACAAAAATTGCGGTATTTGGAAGTGCCGGTAGCTTTGCGCCGCGCGCATCCTTCTCATACGCCGTATTTGCGCCCTTGGCGGGACGGCTTTAGGCATTTGCGCACTATTTTAAAAGAATTTTTTAGAAAATAAAGCCGTGAAAAAAACTCTTTTCTCTTATCTTCCTTCTATTTTACTGTTAATACTGCTTATGGTGTTAAGCGGAATGTATAGTATATGGCTGGGGATAGATGTTAATTTTGATTTATTAAATTATCATCTTTATAATCCCTATGCTTTCTTAAACGGTAAAATAGGGCAAGACGTTTTTGCCGCTGGGGTTCATTCCGCTTTGAACCCACTGCCTGATGTATATTTTTATTGGGTGTTTTTTACTTTTTTTAACTCCACTAAATGGATAGGTTTTTTTATGGGGCTGCCGTATGGCGTGCTGATTTGGTTGGTGTATCAGCTGGCGCGTGATGTTTTTAAAAACACGATGTACCCCAAAACCTATGCGGCACTGGCGGCGTTTATCGGGTGTAGTGCGGCGGGGATAATCTCTCAAGTAGGTACTACAACTAACGAAATCCCGTTGGCGGTTTTTCATATTTTGGCGCTATGGCTGGTGGTTCGTGCTGTACAAAATACAAAAAAAGTATATTTTTTGTATTTTGCCGCTTTAATTGCCGGGGCAGCCAGCGGGTTAAAATTAACGGGGGCGTCTTTTTGCGTGGCGCTTACGGCCGTGGTGCTGTTTTATATTAGGCGTTTTGAAAAACCTGGGAAGGTGTTTTTAGTGTATGCCCTGTGCGGGATAGCAGGCTTTTTGCTGACGAATGGCTATTTTATGTGGCAGAATTTTGTCTTGTACGGTAACCCGGTGTTTCCATTTTATAATGCAGTTTTTCAGTCCCCGTATTTTGATGCTTTTAATGTAACGGAAACGCGCTTTTTCCCTACCAGTTGGTTGCAGTGGTTGTTTTATCCGTTTTTTTGGGCGTTTGCACCGGGAAAATTTGTGGCCGAAGACACCGTGCAGGATAGCCGCTTGGCGTTATTTTTGGTGGCCCTTATTGTTTGGGTGGTGTTAATTGTAAAAAACCGGCTGGGCGGAGTAAAAAAAGAGACGGCTGCTTCGTTAGCTGTTTATTGTGGTATTGGGTATGTGGTGTGGCTGGTGGAGTTTTCCATTTTGCGCTATGCGGCCGTTTTGGAAGCCTTGTGCGGCGTTGTACTTATGGGTGTGTGTGCGGCTGTTAGCAAAAAACGTTGGGGGTTGTATTTGGCCCTTACCTTATTAGGCGTTAGTATGTGGGGCTACAAAGCACCGGAGTGGCACCACGAAATGTTTTTGGAAGAAGCCGTTATTTTTGATACAAAACCCCAAATAGAAGACAATAGCTTGGTGTTTTTTATGCACTTGCCTTCTTCTTATTTGGCCCCTATATTAAACCCCAAGGCCACTTATATGGGCGGGTTTAAATCCAACCCTGATGACTATCCGGAAGAGTATAAAGAGCGCGCTGCCCAGCGTAATAATATTTCCGCCCAATATTACCGCTTTCATTTTGAAGACTTGCAGCGGGAAAAAATTGCCCAACATAACGGCCCCATTTACATTGTTTCCGTGGATTGGCCGATGATTGTCAACCCGGTTACACTGGCCCGTTTTGGGTTAAAAGGCAAACTTGAAGACTGCAAACGTTTTGTTACTAATTTTACAGTTTATTCTACCGATTTAGCCATCTGCCGTGTATATAAAAATAAATAAAATTATAATTCAATAGAAAAACTATTCAGTATCAAGGAAATAAGATTTGGATGATTATAGAAAAATAGTATGTAGGAAACTATTTAATGTTTTAAATGCATAATATGTTATAATTATTTTTAGTTATTATAAATATAATATATTATATTTAATAAAACAATAAATAGAAAATGAAAAAGCAAACACGGTGTTTAGACACCTCCTCTCTATTTCTGCCTTGTAGTATCGTTGCTAGTAGTATTATTTTCTTATATACTTTTTTGTTAATTTCTAAACTGGTAATGATTTTTTGTTTGTCCGGTTCGTATTTTAAATCATTAGAGTTGATAGACATTTGGCAGTCTGTTAGGGTGTCTTTTGTATATGATTGGTATGTGATAGCCCATTTTTTATTGCCGCTAGCTATTCTTCTGTTCCTTCCTGTTAGAAGCAGGGCTTTTTTTAAAACAATATCTGTTTTGATTGTTTTGGTTTTGTTAGTTGTGTGTTTTTTTACAATAGGGGATATTGTTTTTTTTAGTCTGTTTTTTAGCCATTTGGGCACGGAAACAATTACCGCTTTAGGGCATATTCCTTTTATTTTGTCGCTAGGTTTTGGGACATATTGGTACATTACGTTTTCGTTATTGGGTGCCTTTGTGTGTCTGTTATATAAATTGTGTCAGTTAATTAACAAGTATTATGTGCCTCCGGTTTATAATAAATATGCCTGTGGACTGAGGGCGGGAATTATTGTTTTGCTAGTGTTTGGAATGATTTTTGGAATAAAAGGGAAATTGTCTTTTCACGGAAGAAGTTTAGGAATGATGACTGCTCAAAAATTAATCCATCCTAAAAAAGTGGATATTGCTTTAAATGGAGTATTCTCGTTTGTTACGGCTTTGCGTTATTATGAAAAACGTGAATTGTTCTTTTTAGAAGACGAAGCTGTTCATTTTGTAGAAGGCCAAGTAGTTCAAAATAATGAAACCGTTTTGCAACACTCCTACCCGCTATGGAGGCAAAGAAAAGGTAATTTCAATGGTAAAAAATTAAATGCGGTTATTATTTTATTGGAAAGTTGGGATAAAAAATATTTGGATGGACAGGAAAATGTTACCCCATTTTTTCATCATCTTAAAAAAAATGCCTTGTACTATGACAAATTTTATGCGGCGGGTTCACGTAGTTTATTAGGGGTAACTGCGAGCTTTTTCTCTATTCCTTATGTGTGGGGGCTCCCCTATCTAAATACAGGCTTGGAAAAGTATAATTTCCCTCGTTGGGCGGATTTGTTGCAACAGGCAGGATGGCAGACAGTATTTGTACAGAGTGACAACAGACTGTCAGAAAAAGCCGCTAACTGGACAAAATACTTGGGATTTAAAGAGTTTTATGGAAAAGAAGACATTCCCTTGCAGGCGGACTATCCCCCCTTTAATAAAGGGTTTGATATGGAAGCTGGACAACTTTTGTTTCAGCGGCTTAATCAAATACAAAAACCTTTTGTGGCTGTATTTTATACGTCTTCCACGCATTCTCCCTATGGGCCTGTGTTGTCCCGCGACTATATGCCGTTTACAAATCCTAAAAATCAATATGAAGAATATTATAACCGGCTAAATTATTCAGATGCCTCTTTAAAGGCTTTTTTTGAGAGCGCCCAAATGCAGGATTGGTTTGATGATACAGTTTTCTTTATTTTGCCAGATCACAGGGCTATTTTTAGTGCTACGCCTTGGGAGAAAGAAGAAACTCCTTATGATTCTTTTTTAATGGTATATAGTCCTGGGCAACATATTTCTTCGGTAAATACACAGAATGTTGTGGCTACCCCGGAGGATTTGATGCCGTCTGTTTTTGAAATAATCAATACTTCTATTCCTTATGCAACAGCTGGTGTAAGTGTTTTTAGTAAAAACCGTGCAAATAATAAGTTTATGTATTCAGAAAATGGAAAAATTTTTGTATTTACTTCACAGGGGTATGAGCAGTTTGCCATGTCTGAATTGCAAAAGATGCCTGCTTCTCAATGGCCAATTGCGGCACGCCAGGCTGTATTGTTTAATGAAGGCCTGTATCATCTTATTAGACAGAACCGTCTTGTTCCCAAAAATTAGGTAAAATATTTCTTCGTATCTTGTAAAGATTCCCTTCATACTTTTTATACTAGAATATGTGTAAAAGGCATAAATCCTTCCATTTAATTGGGTATGAGTAAAAGAAATCCGGAATTGGAATTAATGCGTTTTGTATTCTGCTTGGCAATTATAGTGCATCACAGCTATAATTTTTTAACTTGCCGCCCGGGGGGAGAATATGCCACGGGGTTTTTCTTTGTACTAAGCGGATTTTTTATGCAAAGGCAAGCCTCTAAGCTGGCGGCAGAGGCGTCGCCTGTCTTTTATAAGACATTCCGCTTTGTGTGGACGCGCCTTAAGAAAATTTACCCCTATTTTTTCTTTTCCGTTTTGATAGGAACACTTGCCTGGGGCGCTATGCGTATTGTGATAGGCCCGTGGTGGAAAGAGCTTGACCGTATTTTGCCTGAATTGTTTTTGCTTCAAATGTTTGCCCGTTGGCAGGATTATTGGTGGATAACCGGCGTTTCTTGGTTTTTGGGGGCCCTGTTTACGGCTTTTGTGTGCTTGTTCCCTATCGGGTGTGTATTTGCCAAATGCGGTGCCGGGTGGATATTCTCGCTTATTGCTATAACCAGTATAACAGCGGTTTTACAAACCCCGTTGGGGTTTGGCGAGCCTTGGGCTTTGTGGCTGGGGCCCTTGCATAAAGGGCTTTTGCTGGGGGTAGCGGGCGTGTCTTTAGGGGCCGCTTTGGGCGCTATATATGAGTTTTTTGGCAATAAACAGTGTCTTCGCTTCGTATGGATTAGATGGGTATTGTATGTGTTGGCTCTTATAGTTCTTTTTTGTAAAGGGCCGGCTTTGGCTGTGTGGTTGTTGTGTGCAGGGGGGATATTTTTTAGCGTTTGGAGTGGTGATAAACGCCGCCCCGCGCTGGATAAGCCTTGGGTGTATTTTTTAGGGCAGTGGAGTGTAACCCTGTATTTAAACCATTTCTATTGGGCGGTAGGGTTAGGATATAAATTTAGTTTTTTTAGCCTTCCGGTAAAATGGGGGCTGTATATAGGGTTAACGGTGGGGTCTTCGCTGTTTGTGTGGTGGTTGGTGCGCCGGTTAATGCCGTATTTAATCCAACAAATAGTTTATTTAGTTTGTAATAAAAGAGGAAGGGCTTCTTAGTCAAGAAGCCCTTCTTTGGGTATATAGGTTTAGCCGTCATCTGGCCTGGTTTTTTAGTTCTGCCAGCCGTTTGGCGGTGTGTTTTGCGGTAATGTACTTGTAAATACACCAGTAGCAAATTAGTAATGTTAAAACCAAGAATATAGCAAGGATGGATAACATAACCATGTTTGGCTGGGTTTCTTGAAGAATTTGCCATACCCAATGAGCAAAAAACAAACATCCTCCTCCTGTTACCAGGCCTAGTATTAACAACCCGGTAAGCTGGGCGGGAAACACCTGCTGCATAAGCCCATAACGACGGTAATTGTCTAGTTGTTCCTGTAAAAAGAGGATAAAATCTTTCTCGTCCTGATTAGAGGGCTCGTCTTTATAGGCGGGTTTTACCTGAGTGGCAAAAGAGTGGAATTTTTTCCCTTCATCCAATATTTTTTGTATGAGAGACAATCCCGCTCTATGCTGGGCAGAAAAATGCCCACTGGATGACGCAAAAGACATTTCCACCCCCACAATTTGCTGTATCGGCTGGTGGTGTTTGTTATAGGAAACCGTTATTAGTACACACAGGGAGAAATCCGTCTGTCCATAGGGTAAAAAGACTGCAGGCGCAGATAGGTTTTGCTGCAAAATAACGCCGTCTTTTTCAAAAGAGATGCTGGTAATGCGGGGGCTGCGGGTACGTAATTTTTTCTTTTGGAACGTTTCCCACACAAAAGCTACCAGAAAAAATAAGAAAAGCCACGGCAAAATTTTCAACAAAATAAAAAACAGGAGACTTTCTTTTTTAGCCGCTTGTAAAAGCATTCCCCAGGCTTCTGACCAAGAGAAAAAGTTGCTTACTTTTATTCCCCATACGACGAGCACTATAATTAGCATATAACATACCGGCAGGAGGAATGAAAGGATGGAAGTAATTGGTTTTATTTTTATTTTCATAGTCATAGTGTAGCAAAAAATAGTTTGTAAAATAGTAATTTTTAATTCAAAATGGGATTTTTATAGAAAGCATAGAAAAGTGTATCGTCTAAGTTGTTTCTGCTATAATAATAGGGTATCGAATAGAGTTTTAGTGTTAACGAGAGAGGCTTTGCCTTTTGTTATGATAACGAATAGAGCACGGTTTGTTTATATGGGAGACAGGTAAATATGAATATAAATTATAGAATGTGGGCTGGATTTTTTATAATTTTATGTGCTTGCTTATCTTTAGCTGGGCCTGTTCAGGCGGATGATGAAACTTCTGCTTTGCGCAAAACTGACCATCAGCGGTTATATGAATCTTTTCCGCGTCCGCCTTATTTGGCTGTTTATCAAAAAGGAGACAAAAAGCTGGTAGTATTGGCGGCTAAACACGGGGCCGAGTCTTTACCTTCGGTACAATATGCTTTTGATTCCTATAATCCGCATGTAGTTTTAGTTGAAAGAGAGCCAGGCGAGCCTTTTGGTGGAGCTTGCACAGAAGCGGAAGATGCTTATACGGCCGCGTTAGCCAGCCAAAAGCAAATACCTTTAGTAAGGACGGATATGACGTTGGAACAGCAGTGGCAGTTTGCCAAAGCCAAGGGGTTTACTTACAAAGATTGGCAAATGTTATGGATGATTAGAGAGGGCTATGGCCACACACGGGAGACGGAACAACCCTTTACCCCTGCTTTGGCTATTTCCACTTATGCTAAGAGCGATCATCACCCTCAATGGGGTTCTTTATTTACCGAAAAAACTTTAAACGCCTATTTTAAAAAACATTATAAACAGGTTTTTGCCGAAACAGATTTTATCCAGCTCTACCAAGATTTGATGAATCTCTATCCGGAAGAATGGGTAACGCAAACACCTTTCTGGCGCTTGAATAATACTACTGGTTTGGCGCGCAGCCAATTTATGTTGCACAATATCGCTGCCGCGCTGAGCCAATACGATGTTGTGTTTGCCGAAATGGGGGCTGGCCATTACCTGGATTTAGTGCCTGCCTTGAAAGAAAGGCTGGGCCCCCCACAGGTGATTGACGGGGCAAAACTCCCCGCGCAAACTTTGTGGAAAGATTGTGAAATTTCCAATTTATCTGAAATTGTACTGATTAAAAAATAAAAGGTTTGTGCAAAAAAGCTTTTGTTTGAATGTTAGTTTACGGAGCATTCCTCTTTTGCAGGGGAATGCTCTTGCTGTTTATGATGGTTTGTCGGGCATAAGATTATTATTAGGTGGAATCATATATCTCAATGGAAAGCTATTAGACAACGAGGGTAAGAAGCCCTTCGGAGAGAGGGGGAGGCAAAACGGCTGGATGTAAAACAGCTGGCTGGAACGCAAACGGTTCTATAAATAATTGTACAATAAAGTATCTTATGACTTTGCCTCAAGAATTTACTGAATATACCTCCCGCTTGTTTGGCCCGGAACGTTGGGAACGTTTTTTGCAATCTTTTTTGCAACCAACGCCCGTAAGCGTGCGGATAAATCCATGGAAAACACTGGAAAATCCGTTTCCAAATGCCGAGCCTGTTCCGTGGTGTCAGCAGGGGTTTTGGCTGAAAGATAGGCCTCCTTTTACGGCCGACCCGCTTTTCCACGCAGGGGTGTATTATGTGCAGGAGGCCGCTTCGTTATTTTTGGATTATGTATTGCGGCAAGTGGTTACTGGGCCTGTAAGCGCGCTTGATTTGTGTGCTGCCCCCGGTGGAAAATCCACCCTGATGCGTGCAGCCTTGCCGGAAGGATCTATGCTGGTTAGTAACGAGATTGACCGCCGCCGCGCTAATATTCTATTGGAAAACATCTTAAAACAAGGCCACCCGGGCGTACTCGTTACGCATAATGCGCCAAAAGACTTTGCCAAAACGAACCTTATATTTGATGTGATTTTAACGGACGCGCCTTGTTCGGGCGAGGGTCTTTTTAGGCGTGACCCCACAGCCGTTAATGAGTGGAGCCCGCAAAATGTGCGTTTTTGTGCAGAACGCCAACGGGGAATTTTACGCGATATTTGGCCTTGCCTAAAAGACGGCGGTTTATTGATTTACAGCACCTGCACATTCAATACATACGAAAACGAGGAAAACGTCCGCTGGCTTGCCGAGGAATTGGGTGCGGATATTTTGTCAGTACCAGTTGTGCCCGATTGGCAAATTACGGGCAGTTTACTGACTAATTGGCAACAGCCTGTGTATCGTTTTATTCCGGGTACAACCCGTAGCGAGGGGCTTTTTATGGCTGTCCTTCGCAAGCAGGGGGGGAAGAATGCTTTTTCCACACTGCCCTCCTCTTTGCGCGCACAACTAAAAAAATACCCGTTTCTACATTTACTTTCCGACGGAATCCCTCAACCAGAATCCAAGGGAAGAGAACAGATCCCATCGGTGGCGCAGGCGCTTTCTCTGTCTGCTCAGGAGGCGGATTTTCCACGGGTGGAGCTCTCCCTGGAAGAATCTTTGCGTTATTTGCGCCGGGAAGCGCTTAAGTTGCCTAATAGCACGCCGCACGGTTTTGTGTTGGTAACGTATCAGGGGCATCCGCTTGGCTTTGTAAAAAACTTGGGTAATCGCGCCAACAACCTCTATCCCAAACCTTGGGCTATCCACAATTTGTAAAACGGTGATGATTGGTAATATTTAAGGGACGCTAATATCATAAAGCCGTGGGACGTGTTGTAAACAAATCTGTAAAGTCTAAAAAGCGGGGAATTGGATAAATATTGCAATTTCTATTGTCTGTCTGGGAAGAAGGTTCATCAAAAGATTTTTATTTTCTACTACATATTTTAAATCTAGTCTGCTTGTACTGTGCAAATCCTTCCTAAATACACAAAAAAGGCACGTTATTAGACGTGCCTTTTTATATAAATTCCCTAAACCTTAGAGTAAGGATTAAAATACTTTTATTAGGTTTTGTTTGTGCGTGTAGCCCTGCAAATCGTTTTGCAAAACAGGGTACCATTTGCCTTTTTTATCTTTTGGCCATACCCATACATAGCTGTCATTTTCCATTTGTCCTATGACTTTTCCGTTAGGTTCCTTGCGCACATTGGCGGGGCCGTCCACGCGGTAGAGGGCGGGCTCGCTCTTGGGGTGGTATGGGCGGGCAATACTCCCTTTTGCTATAAAATCCACGGATATATCCCATTCAGGCGTATATTTTTGGCGGTTGACGGCAAAATATGGGCCGCCGTAAAAGGCCTCGCCGTCAAAGCAACCCACGCTTTTGAGGGGGCTTTCCACCAGCAGGTTAAAGTTTTCTATGGGGCCTTGCCAGTTGTTGGCGGTAGTGAGGATGTATTCCACATAATCTTGGGCGTCTAACTTATCCCACAGATGGTTGGTGCCCGGCGGAGTCGGAATGCGGACGAAATCCTGGTAGTCCCAAGTGTTGGGGTTGATGCAAGAGGAAAAAGGCATACCCGTATTGGTGGTTTTGGAAGAGGGGGTGTAGGTGTGGCGGATATGTACGGTTTTGCGGGCGGGAAAGGTTTGAACCCACGAGTAGGAAATTAGCTTTTGCCACATTTTATCATCTCCGTCCTCAATAGCCCACCCTTCGCCTTCTTCCCATTCATTTGTTTGTGGGTTTTTCACAAACATCCAGCCCCATTTTAAGTAGTTCCCTTCTACCAAAGTCTGGCGGTCCGCTTCCGGCATGGCGCTGACGCGCTCATGAAATTGCTTAAAGTCTAGGGTTTCTTCGGGCGTTTTCCATAACTGCAGGGCAACGGCGGGCACCTCTCTTTCGTCTTGTTCTAGGGTAAAGTGCGTTTGATAATTGGTTTTTTCTCCATTGATCCAGAGATTAAAGTTAAAGTGATGCTCGGCATCTTGATAATATCTGTAGAAATCTAATACGGCAGATATAGGCGGCAGGGGGAAGAAAACTTGGGTAGTAATATCTTTGTCTGTAGTGTTTTTGAATATATAATTTACTTCTATTTGTTCAGGGCGGATATACAGTGCCTCCACCTGCATTTGGATACCGTCCTGCTTTTCAAACACGATGCCGCCGGTAGGTAAAACATAGCCGGCGGTGTCATTGGCTAATGCGGGGGTGCAGAAATAACAGGATAGCAAAATAAAAATAGAGATAATTTTTTTCATGCACTCATTATATATTTTATTCTGCAGAAGTTTCTATTTTCTTCCTCTTTTCCTTTTGTTCTTTTGTTCGGCGGGGGCCAATATACTCATAGTAGTCCATATGGGGTTCTCACTGTGGGCTAAATTGTACAGATAAAAGTTCTCCTTCGTGTATTTTTCTAGTTGTGGAATTAAACCCATTCACATTAGTAACATTTGTTTTCCAACTGTTGGAATAACTAGGCGCTATATGGGGGTTGACTACTACGATATGACCTTCTTTTCCGGTTGGATTTTGATAGACAGAAAGAATGGGAGGATTGGTTTGAGCCTTGTTAAATGCTTCTTGATGATCAAGATGTTGGGTCGGCTTTCCTTGAGTATCCGTTCTCTTGGGTAATTTCTTAAAAAATTCCGGATGATTCTTCATATACTCAATCATTTGATTAGCAACCTGATTAG
>CALUUY010000013.1 GCA_944324095.1 uncultured Elusimicrobiales bacterium | reverse complement strand
TAGAAGCAAAAAGTGGTCACAATAATGGCAGAAAATAGCGCAAAAATATAAAGTTCGATGCGGAAAGTAGGAACTTATACATTTTGGGGTTCTCGATGAGAAACTATAAAAATTGAGCAAAATTAGCAAAAAGAACTATGAAAGTAGTGGACACAGTATGGACACTATAACACTAAAAAGTTCTATGCCTAATATAATATCGAACCGCCATTTTTATAGTGACCTTTTACTTTTTTAGGGCACAGTATTGTACAAAAACCCCCTACTTTGGATAGGGGGTTTTATAAAATGATATGGATGGCGGTTGTTTACAACTGTAGAACCTTGTCCATTTCATCCACTAAGAAGCGCAACTTGCTAATAGCATCTATAGCTTCAAAGAGGCTCTCATTATTTAACACGAGCATTTTATCTTTGTCGAACGCTTGAATTGCTACTGCTGGCATACCATTAGTTAGTTCCTTATCTAAAGTTTCTATCAGAGGTGGAACATCTTCTTTCTCGGTAGCATGTATTTTCTTCCCAGGAGCTAATGGTGGAAAGTCAATTAAAAACATTACCACTCGTTTATTTGGTCCTGGTTCAAAATCTTCCCGAGCCATAACCTGTATAGCGGATATTTCTTTGTCCGTTTTATTTTCAATATCCATTTCTTTAACATGGGTGGCTTTATTGTATGTTAAATTCGTTATAACAATTTTGCTTAACTCTGAAGGCTGGGATGCTATCTCCGGAATACCCGCAAGTGATAAGCGAGAGATAGAACCATCGAAATCTTCCCTTAGAGCTATTAAGTCCTCATTGAATACCTGTAATGCTTCTTGGTAATTCTTTCCGTTAAGCTTTGTGGCAAGTCTTTCATAGGATTTAGGGCTAGGGAATTGATATGTAGTATAGAAATCCACGTATCCCTCAAATTTCTCTTTTTGGGCCGCTGGAACGGAGCCAGACACTACTTTTAAGCTTTCTATCAGGTTTTCCTGCGAAGAAGCGTCTAATACGGGTAAGTTCTTAGTATTCGTAGAACTTTGTCCACAACCTGCTACAAGGAATATCCCAGAACACAGAATAAATAATACTTTTTTCATTTTTTCTCCTTTATTTATGCAAAGTGTCTATCTATTGCGTGAGTGTCTTGATGTTAGCACATATTTTAAATATCCCTGCCAACCGGAAGAGTGTCGGATCTGCTCATTTCTGTGCCCGTAGAGGCTTTTTGCGATGTTGACAGGGGATACATTGCTAGCAGAATAGCGAATTCGGTCTTGGATATGTCGACTCAAAAAATCTGCAGAAGTGTCGTAAAAGACATAACACGCCTCAGCATATTTTGTGCTATCCAGGACGAGCTTATCTTTAAACGATGCTAAAAATAATAGACGATCTGCTGCCTGATAAACCTTGAAGGTATCTGTTACATGCTGTCGCATATTGATCCAAAAATCCCGTCGTTCAATTGCGACTTCATCATTACCTGTAAACGTCGTAATAATCTTTTGTAAATTATAATAGTCTAATAGAATTCTACCAGCCCGTTCATTACGTTGGCTTATCTGCTCGTATGAAGAGGACACATACTTAGCAAAGGCATCTGCAGTATCATTTAGCTGTTCAAAAAACCCTTCTTTTTCTAACGCAAAGACGTACTGAATCAAGACGTTGACCTTGTCTATGATTTTCTTCTGGAAAAGACTCGTCAGTAAGGGAGTTTTAACTGGGATGTTTTGTCTTAGACGGAAATCGGTTAAAAAAGCCTTGCAGGGACATAATTGGAGGTGAGACCATGTATTATCAATTACCCCCTGTAAAAGGCGAATCGCCATTTCATTATATAATTCTCTATCGGAAACTGAATAATATCTAGTCCTAAAATCATTTTCCACATTCTCTAGCTTTCGGAGATATTCGGTGTCATATTTTGTGCTGGCAAAGGATCTAACATATGAGTCAAGCATTTGGTTTAAGTATAAAACTTTTATTCCTTCGTTATTATTTCTCCATAGAGAGCGGTTTGATGTTATCAACTCTCCTATAAGTTTCCCATATTGCGGATAATTCGCCACAAGCCGTAAGTCCTGCATAAAATTTGGACATAAAGACAAGGAGCTCCAACTTCCTGCAATAAGTTTTTTTAGGACCTGCATTACTAAATTTCGATCAGGCAATACATTCGTCGTTTTGTAGTCAATTGGGTAGAGTTTATAAATAGCGCATGCTATCTCTTCCAGTCTATCCAAATATTTCTTGTTACAGGGCATATTAATTAGCGGAGAGATATACCTTCTATAGAGTTGCTCAATATATGAAAGTTCTAAAGTCTTTCTTCGTTCATCGAGATACTCGCCAACCAAAGGGAGCACGCTCGTCGCAATTCGTTCTTTAACGAGTTTCGGATTCATAATAAAATCATGTGTAAAATTCTCAGCTAGGTCCAACTCCGGTTCTGTCGATTTAAATAATTCCCCTAACGCCAAGAGTGGAAAAATACATTTTTTAATTTCCTTAGGTTCAGGCAACTTTTCACTATAGATTTCTCTATATAGGTCCTGTAAAATCGTTTCCAAGACATTTAGTTGTTGTATTGTGCGCGGCTTTCCAATCCATTGTTCTTTTAAACGATTATGGAAATATGATCCCACGCGCTGTGGAGCGTCCACCTGGAATAATAGATCATGGTTTTCTTGTAAAAGCTTTATTTTGGATGAATTTCCACGATATGTTTTAATATAACGGCCCAATTGAAGTAATTGATCAAAATGCGGATTTTTATCCCAAGACGGATGTAATTGTCTAAATAGGATCAATGCAATTTCTTCGTCTAGAACATCTCGCGAAAAAACATAGTCCAAAAACTTAGAATACTCTTCGGGAACGATAGCGGCTAAAACAGCTAGATATTTGTGCGTTAATTGGGTGCGCTCGCCAGATAAAAAATCTTTCCATTCAGCTAAAGCCTTTTCACGCAAAGATACAGAAGACGTCCTTTCGTATACGGGGAATATTTCCGCAAATGAAAAAACAGAATTACCCCATTTATCTTTCTTTGTTTTAAGCGAAATTGGTTTTATCATTTTTGGTGTTGTAATTCTTCGGCGGTTTTAACTCTGTGTATAATTTCGACACGTCTGCTCTTTTGAAAATCTTCAGTTCCATCTTGATTTAAAATTGGCTCACGCTTCCCTCTACCATTGACGGAAATTAATTCAAACAGGCAATCTCTCTCTTCTTCTGATAAATTCTTATTATTTAACGCATACATCATTACAGAAAGGGCACGTTCCTGAGATAATTTAAGGTTGTGCTCATCGGTCCCAATAGAATTAGCATGGCCAACAATATAAATGGCCTGTATCTTGTTTTTTATAGTGCCATGACAAACGGCTTGTGCTTCTTTAACGATAAAAGAGTCTAGAAATTCTTTCCCCGCTGGCAACAAGTCCGCTTTATTATTCATGAATTGTAATTTATCATCAGGTATAACCGATTTCACTGTAAAGGGGTCATTGGATGACGAATCATAATCGATTTCTTGCCCCTGTAATGCGTTCATTAGTTGCTCTCTGGCTGTCTCTGTAGATTTTCCCATATTGTGAATTGTGGCCACAAATAACAAAATAAATATGACCATCAATGAAATAGCCAAATCAACTAGAGAAAAAGAAGTGTTATTTGCCATATCCTTTTACGCTCAATGCTTAAAAAACCCTAAAAACCCTTTCTTAGGTTCTTCTTTATCAGACTCATTTTGTGAAGTTTTGATTTCTTCAAAGGCATCGTTTTCTGAAGTTGTTAATGGTTCTTCCTGCTTTTCAGTCGAAGATATTATGTTGTTATCCTCAGGTTTAGAAGGAGCCGCTGGCGGCGGAGGTAAGACTGTTACTGAAGTTTCATGTGCCTCATTTTCTGTGGAAGAAATGCTGTTTTTTGCTGGTATTCCTTCGCCTCTCGATATTGCCACTACATGTTGTAGACTATCAGTTATTTTTTGTAACGGCGTCTCTAGTCCTTTAATAACCGCCGTTTCTATTGCCTCTGCGTAATTATTTTGTAAGTTGTTACGCATATTGACGCACACTTCACCGAACGATTCTGTCATTTCCGGCAGTTGTTTCATAATTTCATTGTAGTTGGCGGCTAGTTGCTCATTATCCTGCTGTAGACGTGTACTAATTTGCCCCAAAGTACCTGCTACGGAAACTAAATTTTCCATTTTATTTGAAAAATCAATCAATTGTTCGTTGGCGTCTGCGATTGTCTCTAAAAATTGGGCACTCTTCTCGGTATTCAACTGCAACTGCGTAATCTGTTTGCTAAGAGATTCTATCATGTTATTCCCAGCACTAATTTGATTCTGCAGTTCACCACTGCTGATTAACTGCTTGAAAGAGTTGAGTTGGTCATCAATGGCATTCGCTGTTTCACGACAGGCCGCAGCTAGCCCAGACCGCAGTTCTTTTAAGTCCAAATCTACGGTTAAGTTTTCGCTAATGATTTTTCCAATCGATTCCATGGGAAATAGTTCGTCGATTTTGTTCTTGATAGTAAAAAATGCAGAGTGTACATTTGCCAAATACCAAGAATTATAGAAATTAAGCACAATAGCACAAGCCAAAGCGACAAGTGAAGTTAAAAATTTGGATGAAAGCGAGTTGATTAGAACGTCCAATCCTTGGACGGGTTGATCTACAGAAACATGGATGCCTTTGAGCCCCAATAGAATTGCCAAAAAGGTACATCCTAATCCGAAAGAAGTTAATATCGCTGGAGCTCTGCTTAAAATAGAAACATGGGTAAAGGATGATAAAATATCATTTTCATTTATAAATTCGCGAGCCTGTTTCCCTGTTTTGTTTTCTCGATGATGAATATTGGTTTTAAATATATCATAAATGAACGATTTTCCCTTATATTCAATGTTTTTGAGCGAATCTTCAATGGTATCTTTTGTTGCGGTTTGTATACCTTCCAAGGATTCCTGTAATGTCATATGTATCCCTAGAAATGTATACATAATCACGCCAAAGAAAAACAGAAATTCAGCCCCAACCACGTAGGGAAGCCAACTGTTAATGCCCTGGAAAGTCTCTGGAGGGAAAAATCCTAGAATGGCCTGCGTCAAAAAATATGCCGGTATAATACCAACAATAAGTGAAATAAGAAGTTTCTTCATTTTTTTCCTCTGATCATTTATAGATTCGTTTGCATTTCAGTATTTTCTTCTTTTGGTAGAAAATGTTCCTGCATAAAACGTTGCGCCGCTATTTTAATGCGTTCTAGCACATCGGAAGTTTGAGTGTTTTTCGTCGTTTCAGGATATATTCCTCGTTTGTTTAGGCGTTTAATCAAATATTCAATGGCTCCTGGTTTGTCTCCATAATAATGGCTACCACGTAAACGCTCAAAACGCCACCCACAACGCTCCAAAATAGCCTGTCTGTGCATGTCTGCCTGTATTTGTTCAGGAGAGCTGTGGAAGGCTTCCCCATCGCATTCAATAGCGACTTGTTGATCTTGATAACTAGCTACTAAATCTATTCTATACGCTCCGACACGCACCTGTGCTTCTAATTTGTATCCTCTCTCGGTAAGAGCCTTCCCAACTTCTTCTTCAAAGATGGATCCTGCTTGTTGTTTTAATTTCGCTTCTTGAGTAGCAGAATCCGTATCTATCCAATCTAAAAGGGTACGCCGGATATCCAAAGGCTGCAAATCATGTTCTTTAGTTAAGGAATGGACTACCCAAAGTTGGTCTTTTGCACGGCTGACAGCGACGTTATACATTTTCTTCCATAAATCATTTTTCCCTGTAGCTGTTTGTAAACGTAATGGCTGTCCATTTTCATTGGGACTATCTACCATGGATAGGAACATTACATCACGCTCATCTCCTTGAAAATCCCGAGAGAGACCGCATAAGATATGGTGTTTCTCGCAACATTGTGCTCCTAAGTGCTCCAACAGTAAATTCATAATGCATTTGGTTTGGTCATCTTTGCGTAATGAAATTACCCCGATGGTTGCATCTTCATATTCCGGTTGTTGTAAACAACCATAAATCAGGGACACTAACTGTTGAGCTTCTGATAAGTTGATATTTCGTTCTTCTTTACCAAATGGCACTTGATACGATATCATGGCAGGTTTCCGTTGCACTTTACTAGCATCGCGCAATGGTTTAATTTTGTTGCCATAAGAAAGATTATTAGAGAAACCTATAATTTCAGGAACGCACCTAAAATGCTCGGTCAACATAATGGGCATAAAATTAGACTGCTGAGCGAAATCATAAATAGAATACTCAGGCCCGAATAAATGGTACATTGCAGGGAAGTAGTCCGGCAAATGATATTTTTGACATAGAGAATTCAAGTTATCGATTGTCGCACCAATGGAATTAGGCGTAATTTGTTCTTCATCCCCGACAATTATTACCTGCTTAGCCATGTAAATGAGTACAAGGGCCTTTAAATCCAATTGGCTGGCTTCATCTAAAATAAGCACATCAAAACGTGTGGTAGCAGGTGTAAATTGCTCTAACGCGGCCCCCAAAGGCATAACCCAGACAGGAATTGCATCTTTGGCCTCATTAGTTAGGCTCAGAATTCGATTTTTAATTTGCGGAGCCATCTTGCCCTTTCCCTTACCCAATTTCTTAAATGAGGCTTGTAAAGTTTGTAAAGAACTTAATAGCTGAGGTGTACGCAAAATTCTATTAACAATTGAAATTTTTGTTAGATTTTCAATTAATTGTTCAGTAACAGTACGGATGCGGCGTTCCGTTAATTGAAGGTTATCCTGTAAATTGGTAATCTCAACATTTCTTGCCTGTTGGATGAGAGCTTCATATGTTTTAAATTTCCACGAAGCATATGGGTCAAAATTAAGGGTTGCTTGACCGTGGACTCCAGCACGTTGTTTAATCTGTTCGGCCCATTGTGGGGCTAAACTAGCTAATTTGGCCAGATAAGATCGACGTTTCAAAAGGACAGGTTGTTTGCTAAGCAAATTGTTTAGTTCCTTCCAATAAACGTCATAATTTATCGTATCGCAATCTTGCACAGCAGCGAGCAATTTTTTACATAAATCAACACTGCAATATTGCTTTTGTTTCAAGACGTTGACTGACGGAGCTAGACGTTGTTGTACCTGCAATAAATTATCTTCCGCAATATCTAGTTCTAAAATGTTTTTCTGGTATTCAAAAGTAAATAAAAGTAAATTCCAAAAAACATCTTTTGACGAAACAGCCTTCCATAAACCTTCTGGTATTGTAAAATCACCACTCTGATTTATAAACAGGAATATCGCTAACAGATGTTTTCGGGTATTCTTTAATTCTCCGATGTTATTGACCATCGAAGTAAACGTGTTATAAAGCTTGTTAAATGGTGTTTTGGTTAAATCTTCAATTGGGATATCTAAGTTTTGCCACAATACGCTTATTCTATTGGCTAACAACTGCCGTAATTGTAAAGTAATTTGAACTGCTGTTACGTCATCACCACTTTGCGGATATTGTCCATTTAATTTGATGGCATGTTGAAGCTGATGCAACGAACGCTGTAACCACCCAACTTTCCCGTTCTTTTGTAAAGTCGTTCTCAAAGCCGGAAGGAGCTTTTGTTGATCAGCACTCAGATTGCATTCAATATTGGGGCGTGTGATCAGTAATGTTCTATTTGAATGGAAAATGTCAACAAATTCCTGTAGTTCGCTCGCCAAATCCTGCCAGGGTTCTTCGTTGTTGCACATATAATCATACAGGGCATCCTGCTCCCATTTTTGTTTGGTGTGCAAATAATTTAAATTGTCATGCAAAGCCCGTAATAATTGACGACGGGTATCAGATAAAGGCTGTTTATTTTTTCGTAGGCTTGCATTTTTGATTTGTTCGCAGAAACGGATTATATCTTTCCCTTGAAAGGACTGGTTTTTTAAAGTCCACCGATCCGTATCAGAGATAACAAATATTTTTTTAGTTTCATGTTCAAGTCGCTGTAGAATCTGCTGTTTTGTGTTCTGTAAATTTTCTTTATCTTCCCTTATTTTTTTGAGTTCTTCCGGTGTCAAAAGCTGGGAAGGCTGTGGAAGCCCCTTTGAGAGAATATCCTCTTCCGTGGCAGTAATGCCGTGGTTTGTAGCATATAGATCAGACAACTCATCCTTCGTAAGGGGCAAAACAAAACCGCTCGGACCAGTCTCTATCTTCCCTGGTATATTATCAGCTAAAGTGCGATTTTGCGATACAAAGGTAGCCGCCTTACTTAGCGAGACACTTTCACCACCAATTGATATGGCATTGGCTTGCTTTTCTTGTAACACGGCTTTGTAGAGTTGTTTTCTGATGTTTGAAGCCTGATCTAATAGCTCTTTTCGTAGTTTTCGTTGCCTTTCAATTTCCGCCTGTAGCGTATTGGTTCCTTCGCTTGCTACAGAAGCATGGTCTTCTGTGACTCGGTTAACAGTTCTAGAAATGAGTTCTTCGGGATTGCTGTCTGGAAATACGGAAACACAATAATCCTGTAAATTGGTAGGCAATTTCTCACGCAACACGCGCAATGCTTTACTCGTATAACTACTAACTAAAATGCTTTTCCCTTGTGTAAGTAAATGTCCTATCAGATTGGCAATTGTATGGGTTTTTCCAGTCCCAGGAGGACCTTGTACCAAAACATGAGATACATGGGAAAGAGATTTGACTAATTTAATTTGCGCTTCGTTAGCGGGTTTGGCTAATAAGGCATCCAAATCGTATCCTGCGGCTTTGTTTACATCAGACTCGGGCTTTTCCGTGGAAACCCCTGACATATCAGGTTTTACAAACTGTTTAATTGCCTGAGGGATATGTTCGTCGTCTTTTTGTTTTTCCAGATCTTCAACAATTGCGTCGATGGCTGTAGATAGATTAAGATTTTTGTTCTTCAAGAATAAGACAAATCCATCATGTATAGAAAAAGAATGAGCTCCTTTAGGCTGGCTGTGAATAGCACGGTAAAATTCGTTGGTTATGTTTTCCTTGAACAAGTCCGAAGATAATCTATCATTAATATAATTGGGGTCCGATAAGTCCAATTTCATTAATAATTGATCATTTCTTTGCGCTCCACGGAAACCTCTTCCGACACGCAAGCGAGAGTTCTTGGTGTCAAATTCTATATTTACAGGTTGCATGAGCAAGGGATAATTAACGGTTCCCTGTTCACACGTTCCCTTCAACCAGATTCCACCAAGAAACAAATCATACATTCCGTCGCTTTGTTGTAGGACCTTGTACATTCCTTCATAAAGCTCATAGAAATATTTACGAGTTTGCAGTAAAACAATTTGTTTTTCCTGCCACGGCTTATATTCATCCTTGATAAAAGTGTTTAACTTTTCTTGGAGATCTTGTATCTGCTCATCTGGTAGGTCCAAATCGGGCTTTAATTGGGGCTCAGTGTATGCATCAAACGACAATACAAGCGAACGTAAGGACTTGGGCAAAATTGGTAATGGAAGGAGCTCCGGTAATTGAATAGAAAAGTAATAATCGGCCTCATCAGAAAAGTTTGTTTTTACGTAGTTAGAATTAAATTTGGCCAGCTCATCATCGGTAAGTAACGTGAAGAATCGAATGTCATCAGCATCAAAGAAATTAAGATTTATTTTCTCTACATTCATTTCTTTGACAAATTCAAATAAATTAATTAATTTTGATGATAGTTCTTTTCCCATATACTTATCCACCCATCTATACCTAAATTTTAACAAAATTCCCACAAATCTAACAAAAAATATTTAAGGATGAAAAAGTGTTTGAAAATCTTTCAAAACTGGTTGACAAATCGATGGAATTCCAGACATAACTTGACTTTCGTACCTATAAGAAGCGTGCATGTAGATGAGGGAAACGCTTATATCCCTATGAGATAAAAATGCCAATAATAAAGCTACTTGTAAGCTTGAAACATCCTTAAGTAAGTTCTGCTTTATGCTACAGGAATCCGCTATTGCTACGGTAAATAAGAGAAAAGCCCATTAAACAAGCCCCAAATTCGGCCCACAAACGGGTTTTAGAGCCCTAGCCCTAGGTTTCCTCGCATACGGTTTTTCTTAGGGAGTGTGGGGCAAGTTCCCAAAATTCCCGAGTTCTATGCGCTTTGTAAGCACTTTTTACAATTTGGTTTAAAAAACACACTTTTACTCACTTTTAATGCGCTAGTTCGGTGCACCCCTTGGAACTTTATTTTTGAGAAGTAAAAAGGGCTTAAAATGTCCCAAAATGTACACTCAAAAAAGGGTACACTATAATGGACCGCCTACCGACGAGAACTTTCTTCTTGTTGGGGGCATACCTTAAAATATACCCGTTTTCCGTCGATAGCTGGTTTTTTATTACACTCCCACGACGGGTTTTTATGGTAAAATGCGTCAACTCATATATACGGATTTGTCCAGGCGCTAGGCAGGTCACTTTGTTCTACTTTATTTCATTTTTAACTCTTTTAATATTTTATTTTACATCTCGACCTTTAATCATCAATCTCGTTTTTAGATACCAATTCAAAATATGGCTTTAATTTTTCCGAAGTAAAATTAAAAGATTTTACCTCTTTTTCAAGGCGATTAAATTACAACAATTATAAATCTCTGAAAACAGAGTTGGAATTAAGAATTTTTGGCTAAATTTTCTATTAATTCCCTGTTTTGTTTTTAGGGAATTTATATAAGTTGTATAGGGGAAATGAGGCAAAAAATGGCTCAAAAACCCTAAAAATTAACATTTTCCCTGTATTTTCCCTGCTTATCAGGGAATTTTGGATTAAAAACATCAGCATATTGCTACAAATACTACACACTCCGTATTTCAAAGAACCCGTTTTAGCCAACAAACTGGTTCTTTTTTTCTGTCTTTACAAACACGAACGTTCCTTATAGCTAAAAACGCTCACTAAACTATTGTGGTGGGCTTGTGTTACTACCTAAACCCACTCCCGCATAAAACATACCGTTTACCAGGCTGCCCAAACACCCCTTTGGCCTAACCTGTGTTACGCGTTATTTACGTTTAGGGTTTTTAGGAAACCAGCCTTTTTTAACACGCTCTTCCTGCTCAAACAACTCCAAAATGCTCCACAAACAAGTAAAACCCAATATTCCCAACGTGCTGGATAATACCTGCCCCTGCACCTTAAGCCCCCATATTAAAAACAATATTCCGGCTGCCAAAAATACCGGCCATATTTTTTTGGAAAAATAGTATTCGCCCTTAATCACAATCGGGTGGAATACCCCAATAATCAAAAATGCCAGTGCGCCCACAGCTACTCCCAGCCAATTCATACGCCCCCCTTTCAACGGCCAAATTTGTTAATATTATATATAGATATGACAAAACTAAAAACCGTTTTTTTCGGTACGCCGGATTTGGCCGTACCCTATTTAGAATTACTTCATCAAATGACCGATGTGCAGCTGGTAGTAACCCAGGCCGACAAACCCCGCGGGCGCGGTATGCAAATTACCCCCTGCCCGGTTAAAAGCAAAGCGCTGGAATTAAATTTACCTGTACTTTCCCCCGAAATTTTAAAAGTTCATTACGACGATTTAGCCAAAATCCCTTTTGATTTAGGCATCGTGGTAGCCTACGGCAAAATTTTCCGCCCCAATTTTTTGGCTTTGCCCAAATATGGGCTTATCAATGTGCATTTTTCGCTATTGCCCCACTTGCGTGGAGCCGCCCCCGTACAGCAAGCCTTAATACAAGGCTATATGCAAACCGGCGTAAGCACGTTCTGGATACAAGAAGGAATGGACGACGGCCCGTTATACCTGCAAAAATCCTGCCCGATTGACCCGCAGGATAATGCCCAAACTTTATTTGAAAAATTAATTCCTCTGGGGGTAGAAGCCTTAAAAGAAACCCTGCAAGGCATACAGGAAGGCCGTTTAACCCGCACGCCGCAAACGGGCGAGCCTACCCTGGCCCCGATGATTAGCAAAGAAGAGGCGCAACTTTCCTTTGCTTCTTTAAATGCAAAAGACTTTCATAACAAAGTGCGCGGCCTGGCCTGCGGGCCCAAGCCCAAGGCCCTCATTACGCTCAATAACAAAACAGAACCCCTGCAGCTTATCCAAACTGCTCTGGCCGACACAGCCTGCACCGGCGTGCCCGGCACGGTGCTTTGCATTGAAAAGCAAAAAGGTATTTTAGTACAATGTAAAGAAGGCAGTTTATGGCTGACCACAATACTCCCCGCCGGCAAAAAAGCTATGCCCGCGTATGATTACGCCCAAGGGCACGCTTTAAAAGCGGGAAATAAGGTATTTGATTAAATGGCAACCTCTAAAGAACAAACTTTTGAAGACTTTTTTAAATCTCCGCGCCGCATCAACCGCAAAATTTGGATTGTAGCCGGCGTTATTGTATTATTCTTCCTGGTACTTATTTTTATTTCTATAGATTGGGTATTTGGCGCCTTGGTGCACACCCGTAAAGAAGTATCCGTACCGGATATTACCAAAAAAACCGTATCGGCGGCCTTGAATGCTTTGGCGGCCAACAATTTAGCCCTTAAACAAGCCGGGGTGGAGTTTGCGCAAGACGTGCCTTCGGGTTCTGTTCTTCGCCAACTGCCGGAAGCCGGCACCACCGTGCGCGAAGGCCGTGTGATACGCGTATGGGTAAGCGAAGGGGACGAAATGGCCTTTGTACCCAATGTAGTAGGCAGCAATTTGCGCGCCGCCCAGTTGGCCGTACGCCAAGCGGGGTTGGTGGTAAACAAGGTAGAAAATGCCTACTCGCTCACGCACGATAAGGGGCTCATTATTTCCCAGTCTTTAAAAGCGGACAGTATGGTGGAAAAAGGCCAAAAAATAGATTTGGTTATTTCCAACGGTGAACCACCTGCCAGTGTGATTTTAGTGCCTAATTTTAAAAACAAAAAACTGGCGGAAGCCACCCTGTGGGCCAGCGCCCAAAACATAGATTTAATTATTAAAGAGGACGAGGATTCTCTGTTCCCCAACGGCACCATTGCCAGCCAAACGCCGGAAGGTGACAGCCAAATTTCGCCCGGTTCCTCTTTAGAAATTACTGTCAGCCGCCGCCAAGTGCAGGACGATGAAAAGATTTACCACCTCCATTACGAAATGCCCCAAGGCAAAAACGCCAGCCACGTAAGCGTCGTGTTAATAGACGACTTGGGCGAGCGCGAAATGATGAACGAAATGCAGCAGCCCGGCAGCAAGATAGACTTAGAACTGCCCTACTCCGGCAAAGCCACGGTGCGTATTCAGGTGGACGGAATTTTAGTAAGAGAAAGAGAAATACAATAAATGACCCCTTCCAAAATGCCTTGTGCAAATGGTAAAATATCTATTGCGCCTTCCCTGCTGTCGGCGGATTTGTTTCACTTGGAACAAGATGTACGCCAGGTAGAAACGGCCGGAGCGGACTGGTTGCACGTGGACATTATGGACGGGCATTTTGTACCCAATTTAAGTTTTGGCCCGTCTTTAGTGAGTTGTTTAAACGGACGGACAACGCTTGCGCAGGATGTGCATTTAATGGTGCAATATCCGGGGCGGTTTATAGAGGCTTTTGCCAAAGCGGGGGCTTCTTTATTAACCGTACATTTAGAAGCGGCCGAAGACGTACGCGCCGCGCTGGAGCGCATAAAAGCGCTGGGGGTACAAGCGGGGGTGTCTATTAAACCGGACACGAAACCTGAAGCGTTGGCCCCGTATATGGATTTGTTAGATTTGATACTTGTAATGACGGTGTACCCGGGTTTTGGAGGGCAAGCTTTTTTACCCCAAAGCCCCAAACAAATACAAGGCGTGCGGGAGATGATTCGCCAAAGCGGCCGGAAAATCTGGCTGGAAGTAGATGGCGGCATAAACAAAGAAACCGCGCCCTTAGCCGTGCAAGCCGGGGCGGACGCCTTGGTAGCCGGGAATGCAATTTTTAAAGCCGCGGACCCTGTATTGGCCCTCAAGCAAATCAGACAGGCGGCAGCGGATATTTAACATCACCCCGCAAGGGGTAAAACAAAGGAGATGTCATAATGGCAGTAGTAATTAGATTACAACGGGTGGGTAAAAAATCCCAGCCTCAGTACAGAGTTGTTGCTATCGAAAAGAAATCGGCCGTAGGCAGCGAAGCCAAAGAAGTGTTGGGTCAATATCACCCGTGCAACCCGGACGCCAACGCCCAAGTAAAACTCAATATGCCCCGTGTGGAATATTGGATGAAAGTAGGCGCTATTCCGTCCAAAACCGTAGCCAACTTGATCAAAAAAAGCAACGCGGCAGCCAAATAACGGGGAAACCGTATGAAAGAATTGGCGACTCTTCTTCTAAAATCTCTTTCTTCCACGCCTGAAAACGTGGTGGTGGAGGAAACCGAGGAAGACAATAAAATCTACCTGACCACCAAGGTGGACGCGGCGGACAAAGGCAAAGTAATCGGCAAAGACGGCTGCATTATTAAAGCCGTACGCACGGTTCTTAGCGCGGCAGCCGCCAAGCAGAACAAAAAGGTCACCTTGAAACTGGAAGACTAATGTTGAAAGTGGACGTGATTACCGCGTTTCCGGAAATGATAGACCAAGCCTTGGGAGCCAGCATCGTGGGGCGTGCGCGGAAGGCGGGAATCATTAAGCTGGGGTTTGTAAATCCCCGGGATTTTGCCACCGACAAACATAAAACCATAGACGACAGGCCTTACGGAGGAGGGCCGGGGATGCTGATGATGGCAGAACCGCTCCACCAGGCTATAAAGAAAGTAAGAAAAAAAACATCTGTGGTCATATTAACCAGCCCGCGGGGCCAGACATTTAGCCAGGAACTGGCAAAAAAATTGGCCAAAAAACGCCACCTGATTTTTGTGTGCGGGCATTATGAAGGGATAGACGCCCGTATTTACCCTGAGGTGGATTTGGAAGTATCGCTGGGAGATTTTATTCTTACCGGCGGTGAACTGGCCACTTGTGCGATGATAGATGCAGTAACCCGCCTGCGGCCGGGAACATTTAAAAAAGACGGCGTAACGTCGTCGGAGTCGTTTGAAGAGAATTTGCTGGAGGCACCGCAATACACGCGGCCGGAAGTATGGCGCGGCAAGCGGGTGCCGGCAGTGCTCTTGGGCGGAAACCATAAAGAAATTGAAAAATGGAAGTACGAACAAGCATTAGCTTTAACCAAAAAATTAAGACCGGATTTGCTTTGCAAAGCCTCTCCAAAGCAGGGAACGGTCAAAAAGAAAAAGACGTCAACTAAGAAATAACCGAATTCGGAGGAAGTAGTTTTATGAACATTAATCAAATTAAACACAATCTCAAGACCAATATACCGGTCTTTAAAGCGGGTGATACCGTAAGAGTAAAAGTGAAAGTAGTAGAAGGCGACAACGAAAGACTGCAGGCTTTTGACGGCGTCGTGGTGGCCCGCAAAGGAAGCGGCATCAGCGAAACTTTCACCGTGCGCAAAATCTCCTTTGGCGTGGGTGTGGAACGCATTTTCCCCATTCATTCCCCCCGCGTGGACAGCATTGAAGTTCTGAAAGTAGGTAAAGTAAGAAGAGCTAAACTGAACTACTTAAAGAAACTCTCCGGCAAAGCTGCCCGCTTGCAAGAGCTTAAAAAACCCACCGCTACGGCCCAAGCCGCCGCTCAAGAAGCCCCGGCCGCCGAAGCAGCGCAAGAGGCTAAATAGGTAACACGAAGGTTTTACCTACTCCGATTCAAAACCCCCGGCCATACTAGTAAAGCCGGGGGTTTTTCTGTGTATTTACTGGTCTGGTTGATATTTTATTACAACCGGGCTGTTTTCCCCCAACAAAAGAGCCTTTGCTTGCCTTACAGCCAATCCCCCTCGTTTAACCTAAAAACTACAAGAAAGGATTTTTCGCTGGCCCTAATTCTTCTTATTTAAGCAATGCCTTTAAACCCATTTTAACACGTTATTCCATACAAGCTGCCAAGTAGGTAAAAAGACCCATTTCTATCTAGGCCCAAGGGCCCTTTTTTATTAGTTTCAAATGCGCTATTCTGTAAATATGAAGAAATTTGCCCTTGTATTTATTGTAGGTTTACTATCCACCCCTCTTGCCTTTGCACAAGGTAACAAGTTGCGCCCTTTGCTGCGCACTATTAGTGAGAAACAATCTGCCCAATATTCTTTTCAAAGTGCACAGCGCGTTTTAGAAGAAGCCCAAAACGGCTTTCCGGCATTGCGCCACGTAAACCGCCAACAAGCCAAGCAGCTTCCCACGCGGTTTCGGCCCCAATCTCAAGACGTTGAATTATGGGCCAAGTTAAAAACCGGTTATCTTACCACGCGCAGCAATAACAAATCTTTGCTGGTTAACAAAGTTGTACAGCGGCACACGAATATGAGTTCCGCCTTGATTGATTTACGCAAGTTGGAAAAAATATACGGCAAGCAGGATTTCTTTCTTTTATTTACCACCGCCTATTATAAACGGGAAATGGGAGAAATGTCCCCCTCTTTATACGAAGCCTTACAGAGAATTTATTTACAAAACGATCCTTCCAAACAAGACGCGGCCGTAGCGCGTATGCAATTTTTGTTTCAAAACAAAAACCGCCTTTTATCTGTCTTGCGGGAAGGGCTTCCTCAGCGTGGTGTTTGGCGCCTGCAGTGGTTGCCGGAATTTGCCGCGGCACGCAGCGCCGCTACGGACATTAACCGCATCATTCTGGCCTATGAACGCACCTTAAAACCGTTTAGAAAAGACATTGCCTTAGACCACATTAACGCTGCCTCCACCGTGCGTATAAAAGAGTGGGACGCCCCTATTGTGTATTACCCGGGAGATTTAAAATTCCTCCCCCTGGTTTACAAACATTTATTGTACGAAGAACAAAAAGGGCAGCCCATTTTTGTAACGGTGGACAAGAAGAACCGCTCAATGATTATTTTTAACTCAACCAAAGACAAATGGGTTCGTATTTCCACGCACGAATACTCCAACCCCAACAACTTGCACCTGCACCTTAACCAGTTAAAGAAAGTTCATTTTAAAACGGCGCACAAATCCCTTTATGCAGACAGGGTATTGCTAAACATCCAAATACCCATTCAAAGCCGGCCGGATTTAACCCCGCAAGAGTTGGAAGAATTCTTTTTTGATAAAGCATTGGAAACTATGTCCAAAATGTCCAATGTGTACATTTCCTATCAGTCCGTTCCATAGGCTGATGGCATAACCCAAGCCAAGGAGGGCCCGTTATGAAGCGTGTATTTTGGCTAACTTGTTGCCTAATATTAGGCGCTATGCAGCCCCTCAATGCCCAACCCAAACGGGGCATCAAAACCTTGGCCCGCGCTGTTAAAGCCAACCAACAAACAGAAGTAACTGCGGCCATAAACCGCACACAAAAAGCGCTTACCAAGGCGGCTTTAGGACGCATAAGCGCCGGCAAGCGAGAAGCGCTTGTAAACCGTTTATTTGAGCAAAAAGCACCTTCCATAGCGGGCCACTTGCCTGTTTTACAGGGGTATCAAAAAAAATACGGCGCCTGGGATTTTTTTGACCGTTTTATTACCCGCTATTACCGCCAGCATTTTGGCCAGCCTTCTCCTGGCCTGGCCACCTTGTTTACTGAATTAAACCGCCTAAACAATCCCGCTTTACAACGCCAGGCGGCTTTACGCTTAGAATACTTGATAAAAAACAAACAAACCTTCATCCGCCAATTATGGCCCGAAGGCAAACAACCCTTTGTAACCCTCAACTACATTCAGGAAGACGGCCCCCTTACCGCTACCAATTTTCAAGCGACGAACTTGGTTTATAACTGTGAAATTGCCATCGAGCCGGGTGGCTTTATCCCTTTTGACCAAGAAACCGAACTTTCCACCTTTTTGTTAGAAGGCACCCCGTGGCACATTGCCGGTTTTTCGGGCGGATTGGAAAACCTGCCCCAACTATACCGCTTCTTAATTACGCAAGGGGATGATTTTTCCGGCGGGTTTAATGTGGTTTGGGACAAGCAAGCCCAATCCCTGCTGTTATCCTCTCCCGATAACACCACCTATCTGCGCATAGCCCGGCACGAATACAACACCGCCCACCGCCTGCATTTACATTTATACCGTATAATAGAGGTTAATTTTATAAACACGGCGGGCAAAAAAGCAACGCAAAAAATTATGTTAAACATATCCATTCCCATCTCGAGCGAAAACCCCAACCCTCGTATTGGGTTAAAAGAATGGTTTGTTACCTTTCCGCTAAGAGAGTTTTTAAAAGACCCCAATGTATATGTAACAGAGGGAAAGGTTTTCTAGTAAATTTTAAATAGGGGCAAAGTTGTGTATAATAATTAGATGTTTTTTAGGCCTTTTGGCCCTGGTAAAAAAGCCGGAAATACAATAGGATATGATTATGAAGAAAATATTAACGCTGATTATTGGTTTACTTATTTTAACTCCCTGCGCTTCTTTTGGCCAACCAAAAGCACAGCGTTTAATAAAGCGCGCCAAAACGCACGCCTTATCCGAAAAAGCCGTCAAACGCTCCGCCAAAGAAGCGCTAATTCTGCAGGAAAAACGCGCCGCCGGCTTAATAAAACGCCAAGAAGAACAGGAATTAAAGGCCCTGTCCGAGCAGGTTGGCCAGCACATACGAGGGCGCGCCAACAGCGCCCTGAAAGTTAGATACAATTCTCTCAATGAACAGCAGGCGCTGCGTTTTGACCCCGATTTCACTGTTAATCCAAAAACCATCGTTTACCAAGCGTTGGACAACAACCCCCGCGACATTATGGCAGCTCTGTCCGAAATGCAAAAGCTGCGCAGCAGAAGCGGGGACGATGCTAACCCGGCCTATTTCCAACTTTTTTCCACGTTTTACTACAAGAAAAATTTAAAAGTTATGACTCCCCATATGAAAAAATTTTTTGAACAGGTGGCTAACAGAAATTCCAATTCTTTAGAAAAAGACGTCATATTAAGAATGAAGAAGCTCTTCGCCCAAAAACATCTTTTATCCACCAAAGGGTTAGGGCACGTCAAACAAAACCACTTGCGTTTGCGCTATTTAAAAAATGTAGATCAGGTAAACGATTTAAACTTTAGCCCGGATGAACTGATTTTTGCCTTTGAACAACCCTTTTCCGAGATAGCCACGGATTTTTCCATCGGCCACATAGGGGCCTACAGCCGGGTGATTGTTGACCATTACAGCATTCCTTTGCGGAGTTATGATTACGATTTGGATACTGTTACGGAATTGTATAAACAATTATTAACGGCCGACAGGACAGGCAAAGGAATAACGGTGGTGTTTGACCAGAAATCCCGCAATTTAGCCATTTACTCGCCCAATAAACAGGTTTGGCTGCGCATTACGCCGCACGAATATGCGTCCCCCCGCAGGCTGCATATTCATTTAAACGAAGTACGCCAGTTAACTTTTTCCACCTCCAAAGGCCGCCAATTTAACGACCGCGTATTATTTAATGTAAGTATTCCCATCTTCTGGCGGGCAACTATATCGCCCAAAACCGGTGAGCAATACGACTTGTACGAAAAAATGATTTTAAGCCCTGTTTACAAGCTGGGAAAAGACAAAAACGTTACTGTAATTAAAGGAAAGTTATTTTAACTTATATGAAAAAAACCCCATTACAGGCCTTTGACCAAGAAATCTCCATCCAGCGTGAAACCGACGCTTTAATAGGCGTGGATGAAGCCGGACGGGGCCCCTTGGCCGGGCCGGTGGTGGCGTGTGCCTGTTACATTCCTTCCGGCTTAGTGTCTTATTTTGGGGACGTAAACGACAGTAAAAAACTCACCCACAAAAAACGTTTGGATATTTTACAGCGTTTCAACCGCCTGGGCGTACTATACGGCATTGGCTTTGCTTCCGCCCAGGAAATAGACCGCCTAAACATTTTACAAGCCACTTTTTTGGCTATGCGCCGCGCCTGCATTAAGTTTACAAACATTCCCAACGTGTTTGCCCTTATAGATGGCCCGCACCCGGCCCAAGGCCTTACGCTAAAACAAATGCCGGTGGTGGACGGGGACGCAAAATCCCTCAGCATTGCAGCCGCCAGCATTGTAGCCAAAGAAATGCGAGACTATTATATGACCGTGCTGGATAAGTTATACCCCGGCTACGGCTTTTCCGCCCACAAAGGGTACGGCACCGCCCAGCACCTGCAAGCCCTGCAAAAACTGGGCCCCTGTCCGCAGCACCGCCGCTCATTCGGGCCGGTGCAAAAACGCTGCAGTGCGTTACTTTTCCCATGAATACCCTCGGCCAAGCGGGCGAGGCCCAAGCCCGCCAATATTTGCAACAACAAGGCTACCACCTTATAGCCCAGAATTTTTCTTGCAAATACGGAGAGATTGATTTAATTGTATCCAAAGGGCGCTTACTGGTTTTTGTGGAAGTAAAACAACGCGCCGGCACGGCTTTTGGCGGGGCGTTGGGAGCGGTTACAAAAGCCAAACAAAATAAAATTGCCCTAACCGCCGCGGAGTTTATCAAGGAAAATGGCTTAAAATTTGATAGTATTAGATTTGACGTAATCTGCATTACCGGCGGGGAATTAAACCACATAGAAAATGCGTTTTTCCCCCCGCGTATGACTATATAAAATGGAGGCCCGTATGACTCAACTAGAGCAGGTTAAAAAAATTGTTACGTTTGTAAACCGCAAGACGAAGAATTTCAAACCGAAAATCGCCCTTATTACCGGTTCCGGCTTGGCGGGGTCTATTCCCCCGTTGGAAAAATCCGTCACCATTAAATACTCAGACATACCGGGTTTCTTAAAAAGCACCGTTCCCGGCCACAGCGGAAACTTAATTTTTGGCGTTTATAAAGGCAACAATATTATGATTATGCAGGGCCGCTTTCACTATTATGAAGGCCACCCGATGAAAGACATTGCCCTCTCCGTCCGCGCGATGAAAATGCTGGGAGTGGAAAAGTTGTTGGTATCGGCCGCGGTGGGTTCTTTAAATTTAAAATTAAAACCGGGTTCTTTGTGCGTACTTAAAGACCACATCAACTTTATGTGCAACAACCCGCTTATCGGCAACCACGACCCGGCCTTCGGCCCGATGTTTTTTGACTTAACCCACGCCTATGCCCAGCCTTTGCGCAAAACAGCACTGGCCGCCGCCAAAAAATTAAAAATTAACGCGGCTGAAGGCGTGTATTTGGCCACCACCGGCCCCAACTTTGAAACCCCGGCCGAAATACAGATGTTTAAAAAATGGGGTGCAGACGTGGTGGGTATGTCCGTCGTACCGGAAGTGCTTACCGCCCGCCAATGCGGCATTGAAGTGCTGGGGCTGGCGTGGGTGAGCAATTTGGGGTGTGGTATATCCAAGCATCCGCTTTCTCACGAAGAGACCTTGACTGAAACCAAAAAAATCGAAGGTAAATTCAAAAAGCTGCTGGAGATTTTGTTGGCAAAAATCTAATCTTACTTATGCCCGCGCGGATGGTACTTCGCGCGGGCTTTTTTGCGTATGGCCAAAGACATCAAACGTTTAGGAAAAGAAACCCTGGTTTACGGCACGTCCACCGTGCTGGCCAGGCTGCTTAATTTTTGCTTGGTACCGTTTTATACTTACTACCTGGTACCCGGCCAATACGGCATTATTGCCACGATGTTTGCCGTGATTGCGTTGCTTAACGTGGTGTTTTTGTTTGGGATGGACCAAAGCTACCTGCGCTTTGCCAGCGAACAAAAAGACAAACATAAAGTCTTTTTACACTGTTTCTACGGGGTAGCGGTAAACGGTGCGGTGCTGGCGGCGCTGATGTGGCTGTTTGCACACCCGCTGGCAAAATTAATTGGCATAGGGGAGCAATATGCCTACATTGTACAGCTGTCCGTTTGGGTGCTGTATTTGGACGTACTGAATATGATCCCCTTTACCAAGCTGCGGCTGGAACGGCGGGCCTGGTATTTTGCCGGGGTAAGAACGGCCTCTATCATCGTAAACGTATTGGGAAATATTGTTTTTGTTGCCGTATTGCAAAAGGGGATAGCCTCTATTTTATGGGCCAATATTTTTGGCTCGTTAGCTTCTTTAATACTGCTTTCACCCGTAGTGTATAGCGAACTGAAACAAGGTGCGCTGTTAACGGTGGACAAACCGCTGCGCGGGCAATTAATCCGCTTTGCCTGGCCGTTTGTACCGGCTGGGCTGGCCAGCATATTGGTAAGCGTGATTGACAAACCGATTTTAATCCACTTAGCGGGTACGGAACAAGTGGGTATTTATCAGGCCAATTTTAAAATTGGGGTATTTATGATGCTTTTGGTGTCTATGTTTGACCAAGCGTGGAGGCCGTTTTTCTTGGCGCACGCCAAAGACGAGGACGCCAAAGACACGTTTTCCCGCGTGCTCAGCTATTTTTGCGCCTTAGGGACGTGGTTCTTACTGGGGCTATCCTTTTTAATGCCGGACATCATACAAAGCAATTTATTTGGCTCCTTTCACTTAATAAGTCCCTCGTATTGGGAAGGGTTAAATGTAATCCCCCTGGTACTTACAGGTTATTTCTTCTACGGGGTGTACATCAATTTTATGGTAGGCCCCGTTATAACCAAAAGAACGCGGGTGCTGATGTGGATTACACTTTTAGGGGCAGCGGTAAGCATTACCACGAACCTAACTTTGGTGCCGCATATTGGCATTGTGGGGGCCGGCTGGGCGGTGGCATTAAGTTATGCAGCTATGGCGGGGGCTTTGTTTACTTTTACGCAAAAAGTCTATCCCATACGCTACGAATACAAAAAACTGGCGGCTATTGCCTTGTACTGTGTGGCCGCGGCAGTATGCGTAAGCAGCACGGAGGGGCACTTGGCCTACGGTGCTTGGCTGGGGCTTAAAATAGTACTTTTAACGGCTTACCCCGGGCTAATGTGGTTAATTATTAAATAAACATTGCTAAACATCGGCTGATTTCATTTGGTTATTAGGAACGCAATAAAAATACGGCGTGAAAGATGACAAAACTTCATTAACGTTTATATTTAATTGAGGCCTGCTTCAATCAGCAGGCCTCAATTAAAAGGTGAATGGAATTTTTATTATTCTTTATAACAGGCCGAGCCCAAACATTTATCCGCCCGTTTGCCAAATCCTATTTGTTTACAAACAGAACCATCAGCTGCTGAATAATCATCATTGCAGTACAATCCTTCTATGCTGCAATAGGCCAAACTATATTCCCATCGACTGGATCTAGGATACACCACTATACCACGTCCCACCACATTGGAAGAATTATCTAGACAGTCAAACAGATTTAAATCAATACGCCAATTTTTGGTTTGAAATGAGTCCCCAGTAGCAGGCTGTCCATCTTCGTTTTGAAAACTAATATCTAAATCTTCAAACGAAACATTTGTGCTAGCATTACCCCTAGCTAAATAATAAGATTTTAAAGCCGTGTCAATGGATTTTATAATAGTTCTAGCTTCTGCTATGCGGCTTTTTTCCACTGCTTTTTCATATTGCGGTAATGCCACGCTGGCCAATATGCCAATTATCAAAACTACCACCAAAAGCTCTATAAGCGTAAAGCCGTCTAATCGCCCCACTATCAAATTTTTCATTTTCCTCTCCTTTTTTGATTAAATTTTGTTTCTAACAAAATTTATCAAAAAAAAAAAACAATTCAAGGCCTCCTAAAATTTATCAGTCAAAAAACAGCCGTTTCATTACAACCGGACTTGCTGGATAAGAAATCCACAATTTGATGAAAAACTAGACATTTTAAACAAAAACGCCGCCGGGCGATGGCCGGTCGGCGTATTGATGTAAAAACAGACGTTATTGCATACTAATTAATTCTAAATCCAAGGTAACATTACCGTCTTTATAAATCAACAGATGCGGCACTTGCAAATTGCCATCCGTTCCATACGGGGTATATTGTTCATAAGTCACTTCTGCCGTATTAAGCAAGGTAGAAGAACTAGCTTTGGACGGGAATGACACCCCTTGCGGATAGGTAAGGCGAACTTTGTTGTCTTTATTTTTATAGGTAATAATCTCCAAACCGTCTTTTACGCGGTAAGAGTCAAAAGTACCGGGCGCGCCCAACAGCATTTGCAAAAATTGGTTAACGCGGGAACGGGCCAAAGCAGAATCTGCATCTTTAAAAATATATTTATAAGCCACCCCGGCAGGAGAAACTACCGCTTCCAAATATTTATAAGCGCCTTCCCCCATAAGCAGTACATCATAATCTTCCGCGCCTATTTTTTTGATACGCAGCACCCCGGTCATATAGCCGTCTTCCATCTGCGCTATTACTTTAAAGGCTACCCGCTCCTGCCCGGCGGAAAAATAATCCACCCGCTGGTGTCCTCTGGCCTGGGGCGGTATTTGTTTCACCCCAAAAGAGGCACAAGCACTTAATAAACATAACGAAAAAAGTATTAACAGTTGTTTTCTCATACACAAAACTCCCCCTATAATGATATTATAAATATTATGAATTCTTTTGTCTTATACGCTTTATGTGCCGTTATTTCTTGTGGTATCACCGCTGCCAGCCTGCCCGTACTGCGCCGCATACTGGCCCCGTATTTTATGGATGCACCCGGCGGGCTTAAAAAACACGCCTCTGCTGTACCCGTTTTAGGCGGCTTTGCCATTATGCTGGGCCTGGTGGGCAGTTTAGTATTCATCCGCTTAACCACCGCCTTCCCCACCGGCACCTTACACGCCCTGCGCGGCGTATTGCTGGGGGCAGGGCTTGTGTTTTTAGCCGGCGTAGCCGACGACAAAAACAAACCAGGCGGCATACGCGCAGGCGTTAAACTTTTGGCCCAAAGCGCCGCCGCCGTGATATTAATGTGTTACGGGGTGCAGATTGATTTGTTTCAGTCTCCCTGGCTTAATTACCCGCTTACGTTTTTTTGGGTTATCGGCATTACCAATGCGTTTAATCTGCTGGATATTTCAGACGGTCTATGCGTCAGCCAAGCGGCCGTTTGTGCTGCGGGGTTGGCGGTTATTTCGTTTCCGTCTGAATTTATCTATGTAAACTTTGCCGCATTAGCCGTATTGGGGGCTTGTATTGGGTTTTGGCCGTATAATTTTTCACGCAAACACAAAACTTTCTTGGGCGATAGCGGCAGTATGCTTTTAGGTTTCACGCTGGCAGCCTTGTGTTTGGGCACAGGTTACACGCAACGCACAACCTCCGGCTTTTTGGCCCCGTTTTTTATTTTAGCCATACCGCTGTTTGATACCCTGTTTGTGATGTTTGCACGCTTAATACAAGGCAAAAACCCGCTTTTGGGGAGCGACGACCATATTGTGCTTCGCTTAAAACGAGCGTTTGGCCTATCCCAGCGGAAAATTCTAACCCTATACATTGTGCTTGCGGTTTTTAATAACCTGCTGGCCTTTGCCTTAACCCACTGCCACGCCAAAATGGCTGCCGCGGTGGTGATTTTTAGTATAGTGTATTTTGCTTCTGCTGCGGTATTTTTATTACACACAGGTAAAAAATAATGCAGGTAAACACGCTTATTTTAGGGGCGGGAATAACCGGCCTAAGCACCGCTTATCACCTGGAAACGCTGGGGATAACCGACTATCTGCTTTTGGAAAAAGACGCCGCCCCCGGCGGTTTATGCAAAAGCGAACACCGCCAAGGCTTTACCTTTGACCACAGCGGGCATCTGCTCCACCTGCATACCCCCTATGCGCTGGAAACCTTCAAAACGCTTTTAGGCTCCAACCTGCACTGTTTAACCCGCCGTGCCGTCCTCTATACCCAAGGGGTGCAAATGCCCTTTCCTTTCCAGGCGCATTTAGGATACTTACCGCCGGAAATCCGCCAGGAATGTCTGGATGAGGCCCGCCGGGCCCCTGCTTTGCCGCCTAACCCGTCCTTTAAAGACTGGTGCCTTAGCGCCTTTGGAAAAGGCGTGTATAAATATTTTCTTCGCCCATACAACACCAAACTTTGGGGGGTTGACCCGGCTGATATGACGGCTGAGTGGTGCGGAGAGTTCATTCCCCGCCCCAATCTAGAACAGATGCAAGCCTCCACCCACCCCCAAGAAAAAACGGGCCTGGGTTACAACGCTCATTTTTACTATCCGTTAAAAGGCGGCTGCCAAGCCCTTACAGACGCGCTGGCCGCCCACGTACAAAACCTGCGTTTAAATACGCCCGTTACCCGCTTGGATTTAGCCTCCCGCACCGCTTGGGCAGGCAATACCCCCATTACCTTTAAACACTTAGTAAGCACTCTCCCCTTGCCGGCACTGCTTAAACTAACCGGGGTGGAGGCTTTGCACAAGCTGGCCAAGCAACTTTCCTGCACCGGCATAAACGTATTAAATATTGCCGCCAAGAAGCCTTTTAACGGCTTTCACTGGGCGTACTTTCCAGACCGGCAGGAACCGTTTTTCCGCGTGGGGGTGCAAAGTTCATTTTCTCCCTATGTAGCCCCGGAGGGAACGTCCTCTTTCTATGTGGAACTGCCGTCCTCTTTTGCCCAAACGCCCCAAGGGGCGCAGCAGGTTTTGAGCCGCCTTGCCCAAAAAGGTATAATAGAGGAAAAGGACGTCTTATTTTATTTTTGGCAAACGCTGCCATACGCTTATGTGGTTTACCGCCCCCAGCGGGCTCAAACCGTTTTGCAAGCCCAAACCCTGCTTAAACAATACGGCATTTTACTGGCCGGACGATACGGCCGGTGGGAATATTCGTTTATAGAGCGCGGTTTTTTGCAAGGTAAAGAAGCGGCCGCTGCGTTGCAGAAGGAACAGGAATGAAAGTACTCGTTTTTGGTGGCAGTTTTGACCCCGTTCACCAGGGCCACGTATCTCTTTTTAAAAAAGCCGTAAAGATGATTCGGCCCGATGTTTCCCATATTGTTCCGGCATATCATTCCCCTTTTAAAGCCAAGTCACCCACTCCGTTTAATCTGCGTATGCAAATGCTTAAAAAAGCCTTTGCAGGCTGCGCAAAAAACATCATTTTTGATGATTATGAATTAAAACGCGGCGGCAAAACCTATACCTGCCAATTAATTGAATATCTAAAAAAACGCTATAAAAACCCGGAGCTTTTCCTGCTGGTGGGTACCGATTGTTTAAACGACGTTCATAACTGGAAGAACCCCCACATCATTTTTAATAATGCCACCGTCATAGCCGGCAAACGCAAAGGCTACAACGAAAACCCGGCCCAATTTAAACACATCTTTTTACCGGGGTTTTTCCCCAAACTCTCTTCCAGCCGCGTGCGGGCGCATATTTTAGCCTGCGGGGAAATTCCCCCCACAGTGCCCGCGGCCGTTCATCCGCTCATAGAAAAACACCGTTTGTACGGGCTTAAAATACACGACTGGTTAAAAGAACATTTAAAAACCAACCGTTATATCCATTCCAAAAGCGTGGCGGAACTGGCCGCCGTACTGAGCGATATTTACAATGTAAATGTAGAAAGCGCCGTAAAAGCCGGCATTCTGCACGACGCCGGGAAAGGAATGAGCGGGCAGGAATTAATTCGTTTCTGTCAGCAGCACCGCATTAAAACGCCATTTTTTGAAGACATTTGCAAGCTGGAACCCAGCCTGTTGCACAGCTACGTTTCCAAATGGCTGGCACGGCATTTGTTTGGCGTAAAAGACAAAGACGTTCTAAACGCCGTGGCCGAACACACCTTGGGCAGCTTAAAAATGAGCACATTATCCAAAATTTTATTCGTAGCGGACATTTCTTCCAAAGACCGCAAATACAAAGACGCCTTTGTCATACGCAATATGGCGCTGCAGGATTTGGACAGCGCCCTCTTGTACGCGGCCAACCGCAAGTTGTTGTTTACTATTGATTCTCAAAAATGGCTCTGCCCGTTGGGGATTGACTTATGGAATCATCTAATCAAGCAAGAAAAATAACCCCCCGCTGGCTGTTGGCAGCGCTGGTTGTGGTAACGGGGCTAGCGGCGTGGAGTCAGTTTTCTTCTCCATTTGCCAGAGCCCTCTCCGCCCGGCAAAATAAAGACGTTTATTTGGCTGTCTTAACCTCTCCAGCCACCTTAATCCGCTATAACCCAAAACAGGAAAAAGCCTGGGTAAGAGAAGTTCCCTGCCGCCAATGCACCACGGCCACGGCTGAGACTTTCGGCCTGCCTGCTTCTACGCCTTTTAAATACTATGCCCCTCTTCAAACCGAACCCGAACCGGTATGGGAACAATTTAAAAAACAACTGGAGAACTGGCGCTATAACCCCTTCTTTTTAGCCGTCCTTCCGCTGGACTACGTAAAAGCACGCGCCACCCGGCGCACCAATTTAAACGCGGCAGACGCAGCCTTGCTGGCGGCGGAACTTTCTAAGCTGGAAATGAACGACTTTACCCTTCAGTCCAAACACGCCTCTTCCAAAAAGGCCAAAACGCCCAAACAAGAGGCTCTGCCCCAAGTGGAAGACCGCGCCCCGCTGGCTGTGGAAGACCGCCCCATTGTGGTGGAAGTACTCAACGCCTCCGGCAAAAGAGGCTTAGCCTTGGCCTTAACGCAGTACTTAAGAGACCAAAATTCCAAAGGTTTATTGCGGGTGGACGTTTTACAATACGACAATTACCCCGGCGGATATATGGAAAAAACCCGCATTGTGGATTACAGCGGGCGCTTAATGCAAGTTAAACAATTAAGCACAGCCATTGGCTGCCGGCAGGAAATTATTTCCGAACCGCGCGGCAACGCCATTTGCGATACGCGCATTATATTAGGTAAAGATTTTGAAATGCCCTAATCCCCAACCCTATAAAAAAATGCTAGACTACTTTTATAACTTATACGAGGTGGAAAATGAACCCAAAAGAAACAGTATGCTTGGCCGCACGGTATGCGGATGCTAAAAAAGCGGAAAATATTAAAGTGATAGATTTAGGAGGGCTGTCTTCTTTGTGCGATTATATTTTAATCGCCACCGCCACCTCAAAACCCCATTTGGAAGCCGTAGAAGAAGAAATCAGCACTAAATTAAAACAAGAAGGTATTTATAAAACCAACCGCGACGGGGTGGACAGCCCCAGCTGGCGCGTGAGCGACTACGGGGCATTCCTCGTACACATTATGACGCCCGAAGCACGCGATTTTTACGCGTTGGACAAAATATTCAGCTTTGGCAAAGAAATTGACTTTACTTTAAAACCCAAAAAAGCGCCGGCTAAAAAAGCTGCCTCTAAAAAGCCGGCGGTAAAAAAAGCAGCCGCCAAAAAAACCGCTTCTAAAAAGGCGGCAACCACTAAAAAAAGCACCGCCAAAAAGACGGCAGCCGCCAAGACGGCAAAAAAATCCCCCGCTAAAAAAACGGCGGCTAAAAAGACTGTCAAAAAAACCACCAAAAAATAAATTTGAACCATGCTAGATAATTTAAAGAACGAAATTAATTTAAAACTTACCAGCGCGCCCTTTTTCCAAGGGCACGATTTGCCCGGCGTGGAATTTGCGCCGGCGCCTGCCCATACTGGGGCGGACATATCGCTCTCTTGGGCCATGTCCTGCGCAAAAATATTGCGCAAAAACCCACTTGAAATAGCCAAAGAAGCCTGCAAAGTCATACGTGAAGCCAATGCCGTAACAGACGCTCAGGCCGTGGCGCCCGGGTTTATCAACATCACGCTGGATGATGCTTTTATCATTAAGTCTGCAACAGACCGCCGCATCAAATCCCGCGATGCCGAAGCCTGCAAACACCGCATTTTAATAGAATTTGTATCCGCCAACCCCACCGGCCCTTTACACGTGGCCAGCGGGCGCGGCGCCAGCCTGGGGGACAGCTTGGTCAAAATCCACCGGGCGCTGGGCTATTGCTGTGACAGTGAATACTATGTAAACGACGCCGGCAACCAAGCTGAGCTGTTAGCGGCCTCCGTCAAAGCCCGCAAAGAAGGCAAAGAACCGCCGGAAAACGGATACCACGGTTCTTACATTATGGATTTGGTCAAACAAATGCCGGCCGATTTAAAAGAAGAAGAATACGGCCGCTGGGCGATGGAAACGTTAATCAAAACCCAACAGCAGGATATGAAGGATTTCCACGTGGATTTTACGCGTTGGTTCCGCGAATCTGACCTGCACGCCGAACACGCCCCTCAAAAAGCCTTGGAATATCTGACCGAAAAAGGCTACACCTATGAAAAAGAAGGCGCTGTTTGGTTTGGTTCCACCCAAGACAGCGAAGCCCAAGACGATAAAGACCGCGTACTGGTGCGCAAAGACGGCCGCCCGACGTATTTTATGGCCGATATTGCCTACCATAAAAATAAATATGACCGCGGTTACGATGAACTGATTGACATTTTAGGGGCGGATCACCACGGCTATGTGCCGCGTATGAAAGCCGCCGTACACGCCTTAGGGCACGAAGAAAGCTCTTTTGTACCCATTATTCACCAGTTGGTACACTTAACCCAGAAAGGGGAGCAGGTAAAAATGTCTAAACGGGCGGGGCACTTTGTAACCCTGCGCGAACTGATGGACGATGTGGGCACGGATGTATGCCGTTTCTTTTTTGCCAGCCGCACCCCCAATGCCCATATGTTGTTTGATTTGGATTTAGCCAAAACCCAATCGAACGAAAACCCCGTTTTTTATGTGCAGTATGTACACGCGCGCATTCATTCCATATTCCGCGCAGCGCAGGAAAAGAACATTGCTATGACGCAGGTGGAAACGCCGCTGGCTCCGCAGGAGAGAGCGCTGCTGCTCAAGCTGATTTGGTTTAAAGAAGTGCTGCGCAACTGCATACGGGATTTAAGCCCCCACCATTTAACCACTTATTTAACGGAATTGGCGGGCTTATTTCACGCCTTTTATGATACGTGCCGCGTATTGGACGAAAATAACCCGCAGGAAACCGGTTCCCGCCTGTTTATTTGCCAGCGCGTGGCGGAACGCATTAAAAAAGGACTGGAATTTATTGGCGTAAGCGCACCGGAAAAAATGTAACCCCGGGCACGCTGATTATTAAAAGTTTTTACGGAAAAATCTCTTTTTATTCCTATCGGGAAAAGAGATTTTTCTGTCTATGTATTTTTAACGTGTAAGAGAGGAGCCCCGAATGAAAAAATTAGGACTGTTATTTTCTGTTTTTTTATTTGCCGTTTCAGGTTATGCGGCCCCGTCCCAGGCGGACGCCGCCTTTGACGCCGGCAACTTTGCCCAAGCCCTAAAAATAT
>CALUUY010000012.1 GCA_944324095.1 uncultured Elusimicrobiales bacterium | reverse complement strand
GTAATGCTGACGGGTTCTTTATGGCTGCCATAAATCACGCCAGGTACATTTTTTTCCGCCCGGATTTTGGACAAGGCGCCTTTCACGCCAATGCCTTCTCTTAAAGAGGCGGTAACATTCAATTCTTCCATTTTATTTCTCCTGTATTTTCCACTAAGTGAAATTAGTTAAACATATCGCTGATGGAGCGCCCGTCGTGATTGCGCTTAATAGCGTCCGCCAGTAAATACGAAACCGACAATACGTCCACTTTCGGCCCTAAATCCCGTATGGGTAAAGAGTCCGAAATAATCAGCTTTTTAATATCGGATTTGTTTATTTTGTCCAACGCGTTTCTGGACAATAAGCCGTGCGTGCAGGCCGCGTAAATTTCACGCGCGCCGCGCTCTTTGATCTTTTGCGCCACGGTGGTAAGCGTACCAGCCGTATCCACAATGTCATCAAAAATAATGGCAATTTTGTCTTTCACGTCCCCAATTACATTGTAAACCACCGCTTCATTGGCTTTGGGACGGCGTTTATCAATAATTACCAACCCTGCGTCCAACCGGGCGGCAAACTTGCGGGCGCGTTCCACACCGCCCACATCCGGGGAAACCACTACAATATCAGAGTGGTTCAAATGGTCAAAATAATCCAAAAATACTTTACGCGCACGCAAGTGATCAACAGGAATGTCAAAAAACCCCTGGATTTGCCCGGCGTGCAAGTCCACCGTCATAATACGGTCGGCCCCGGCGGTGGTAATCAAATTACTGGCCAGTTTGGCAGTTATCGGCACGCGGGGAGAAGCTTTGCGGTCTGCACGGGCATAACCAAAATACGGTATAACAGCCGTTATTTTACCCGCGCTGGCGCGTTTAAAAGCGTCTATCATAATTAACAGCTCCATCAGGTTCTCGTTAACGGGCGGGCAAGTGGGCTGTATGATGTAGCAGTCGTGCGCGCGTACGCTTTCCAAAATTTGAACGTCTATTTCGCCGTCAGCAAATTTTTCTACGCGCAATTTGCCCAGCTCCATATTAAGGTGTTCGCAAATTTTACGGGCCAAAGCCGGGTTGGCATTGCCGGTAAAAATTCTTAAATCACCGTTTACGCTTTTAGTCATGTTTGATACCTTTTTTCTCCAAAACTACCTGACGCGAACGGGCTATGGCCAAAGAATCCTGCGGTACTAACTTGGTTATAGTTGACCCCGCGCCGATTTTTGAATAACTTTCCACCGTTACCGGTGCCACAAAATTGACGTTGGAACCCACAAAAACGTGGTTTCCTATGACGGTTTTATGTTTGTTCTTGCCGTCATAATTGCACGTAATGGTTCCGGCCCCCACATTCACGCCGGCGCCCATATCCGTATCGCCGATGTAGCTTAAGTGGTTTACCTTAGAGCCTTCCCCTATCACTGATTTTTTAATTTCCGAAAAATTGCCTACTTTTGCACCCTTTTTCAACACGCTCAGCGGCCGCAAATGCGCATACGGCCCCAGCTGGCATTGTTCTTCCACGGTAGATTCTTCTATATAGGTGCCCATTTTAAGGGTTACATTGTCCCCAATGACGGAATCTTTAATATACACATTGCCTTCCAGCATACAATTTTTGCCAATAACCGTCTTGCCGCAGATATAACAACCCGGACAAATAAAAGTATCCGCGCCGATTTGCGCTTCGGCATCAACAAACACGGCCTGCGGGTTAGGGATGGTAACCCCTTCATCCATCAAACGCCGGGTTACGCGCCGGCGCATAATCAACTCCGCTTGGGAAAGCTGAAACTTGCTGTTTACACCCAAGGCTTGTTCATAGTCTTGGCTGCCATACACCAGCACCGGATGCTTTTGGGATTTAATAAAAGCTAAGGTATCGGTTAAATAATATTCGTGTTTGGGGCCCTGCGGTTTAAGCGCCAATAAAGCTTCTTCCAAAAAGGAGCGTTTAAACACGTACATTCCGCTGTTAATCTCGCGGATAAGCAGGGTTTGGGCGTCTGCATCGCAATGTTCCACAATTTTTTCAAAGGAGCCGTCTTTGGCGCGCACCACGCGGCCATACCCGCAAGGATCCGGCACGCTTACAGCCAACACCACCGCGCCGGCTTCATTATCCTGAAAAGAAGAATACATATTATCCAGCGTAGCAGTCTCTAACAAAGGGGTATCCCCGTTTAAAACCATTACATCGTCAAAACGTTTTAACAAAGGAAGCGCCGCTTTTACCGCTGAACCGGAACCGGATAAATCTTTCTGTTCCACAAACACCAGCGGTGCGGTTACCCCCCAAGAACTAAGGCCCGCCTTAACGGTTTCTTCCATCTTTTGGGCTTCGTGCCCCACAACAAGGCCAATGGCGGCCGGGTTTAATGCCTGGGCCGCTTTTAAAATATGCGCGATAATGGGAAGCCCGCAAACCGGATGTAGGGGTTTGGGGAGAGGGGATTTCATCCGGGTGCCTTTGCCGGCCGCCAAGATGAGTACACACAGATTTTTTTTGGCTACCATTTTGTTTAACTCTTGCCTAAAAAGAATCTAACTTGTTTACAAACAAATTATATAGATATTATACCAAAAACAGCATCTTTGCGCCACTTGGCGCCAAAGCGGTACTTCCTGCCTAGGCCCAGCATTACCCATATTGTAGCATTTGGCGCTAAGCCTTACACAACCGTTACCGGCCCCGTCTTACAGGCTTTCCAACCAGC
The DNA here is from genome assembly GCA_944324095.1 of uncultured Elusimicrobiales bacterium. Lineage (GTDB taxonomy): Bacteria > Elusimicrobiota > Elusimicrobia > Elusimicrobiales > Elusimicrobiaceae > Avelusimicrobium. Next base: position 28,870 of record CALUUY010000012.1, on the reverse strand, counting down.
GGCCTTGGCAAACGCCGTCCTGCGCTTGCTCTATTTGGGCCAAAACCAAGCCTTTAGCGCCTTCCGGCGCGCCGCTAAGCCATACGGGCTGAAAGTTAGAAGTAACACCCTTTAACTGCCCCTCACGGAAGCTTTCAATAAACACTTCCTGCCGGCTGCCTACTAAAGAGGCCGCAAACTCTGCCCGAAGCTGTTTATCCAATACGCGCAACCGGTCTGCCCGGCGTTTAATTTCTTCCGGCGCCAGCTGCGGCAATAAAGCGGCTTTTGTTTTGGGCCGGGGCGAATAGCTAAAAACGTGTAAACCGGCCAAATGTAAGGAGTCTATAAAAGAATATGTCTGCTCAAAATCAGCCTCGGTTTCCGTAGGAAAACCGGCGATCACGTCCGCAAATACCGAAATGCCCGGCACGCGCTGGCGCAACAACTGCACCTTGGCGCGGTAAGCGGACGTGTCATAATGGCGGTTCATGTCTTTAAGCACCTTATCACACCCGGCCTGTAAAGGCAAATGGAAATAATTGCAAAAACGATCCGGCCGAGTGGCCATACATTCAATAATGCCGTCCGTTACCGTTTGTAATTCTATGGAAGAAAACCGGATTCTAAACCGGCCCGGCATTTGGGCAATCTGCCGGCACAGAGCCGCCAAATCCGCCCCGGTTTGCGGGCAGAGATAATTGCCAATATTAATGCCCGTAAGAACCACTTCGCTAAAGCCTTTTTGCTCCAAAACTTCAATTTCCTGCAACACGTCCGCCAACGGTTTGGAACGTTTATCCGGCCGGGCAAACGGCACTATACAATAAGAGCAGAAGCAATCACAGCCATCTTGTATTTTAATAAAAGCACGGCTGTGGCCTTCGTGCCCGGAAACCGTCCAGCATAAATCTTCCGCCCCGAACAGCTCTTTGCCTAAAGCATATTTGCCCACTATTTGAGCCTGCGGGAAAAGCTGGCGGACGCGCTCCTGATGAGCCTCCGCATAGCACCCCGTAAGCACCAGCCGGGCGGACGGATTGCGACGCAAAATTTGGCGGATTTGTTTTTCTACATCTTTATCCGCCTGATGGGTAACCGTACAGGTATTCAGCAGGCACAGGTCAGCCTGTTCAAAATGGGAGGTTTGTTCCCAGCCGCGGCGGGAAAAATTTTCCAGCAGGGCTTGGCTTTCCACTTGGTTGACGCGGCAGCCAAAGGTTTTAATAAAAAATTTCATAAAATTTTAGCCGCGGCCGCTATGCAAGCCGTTTCCGCACGCAAGATATTGACCCCCAGCGTAACCGGCAACACCCCGTATTGTGCGGCAATGACGATTTCCTCATCCGTCCATCCGCCCGCCGGCCCCACATACACGCGCAAGCGTTTGGGAGAGAGCAGCTTTTCCAATCCCCACGCCACCGTGTGGGACTCTTCGGCCTCATAAGTAATTAAAGAGGAAATTTTATCCTGCACCGCCGTTAAGAAAGAAACCGGCTCGTGGATTTCAGGCAGGCGGGGCGTATCACACTGTTTACAGGCGCTCAGCATAATTTGCTGCCAGCGGGCGCATTTTTCCTGCCATTTGCGGGCCGCCTGATATTCTGTACGGGCGGTGGTAATAGGGCAAAACGCCGCTACTCCCAGTTGGGTGCCTTTATCCAGCACTTCTTCCAGGCCGGTGCGGGAATTAGGCGCAAAGTATAGCTCTAACTCCACAGGGGGCAGCCGAAGCGGCACTTTTTTAAGCAAACGCCCGCGAACAAAGTTTTTTTGTATCCGCTCTATTTTGCCCGTAAACTGAGGCCCTTTGCCGTTAAAAACGGTAATTTCGTCCCCTTCTTTATGGCGGGCTACTACCGCCAGATGACGGGCTTCGTCATCTGTAATAAAAAACTCAGTTTCTTTAATATCGGCAAAATATTGGCTCATATCAGTATTTTAATAAACTTTAACACACCCCGCCAGCTTTTTATAAACCCTTGTTTGCACATAAAATTAAGCCTTATTTGGGCGTTCATTCCACCCCAAAACAAATGGCAGGCTACCGTTTTTAAGCACGCGCCTGCCATAACAACAAAAAACCCGGGGCATAAACCCCGGGTTTAAAAGTACCTCGTGCGTTTAGGAAAACAACTCTTGAAAAAAGCTCTTTTTGCCGCCGGTTTCTTTAGCCAGTTCTTCCAGCAACTCTTTTTGGCGGGCGGTGGGCTTTTTAAGCACTTCTATTTTAACGTTTACCAGCAAATCCCCAAAGCCTTTTTTACCTAAACGCGGCATACCGTTACCCTGCATTTTAAGCACGTCTCCAAACTCCGTCCCTTTGGGAATGGTGACTTCCAACTCCTTCCCTTCTATGGTGGGGACTTTAATACTCCCGCCTAAAACAGCTTGCGGGTAGGTGATGGGGGCGTCTATGACTAAATCGTCCCCTTCGCGGCGGAAAATTTTATGTTCTTTTACGTGTACTTCTACATACAAATCCCCAAATCCGCCGCCATTGGTGCCGATATTGCCCCCATTGGCCACGCGAAGCGTAATACCTGTACGTACGCCGGAAGGAATTTTAACCGTCAACTTTTCTTTCACACGTTCCGCCCCGCTGCCGTGGCATTTTAAACACGGTTTTTCCACCACCGTGCCCGTGCCGTTACAATCCGGGCAGGTTTGCCGCATAGACAAAAAGCCCTGCGAATACGTTACCGTGCCGCTTCCTCCGCAGGAACGGCACGTCTTGCGTGCGCTGCCATCTTGCGCGCCGGTACCGTGGCAAACGGAACAAGTATCCAAGCGGGTATAAGAAACGTCTTCGTCTTTACCGCTGAAGGCTTCTTCCAAGGTTAAATCCACTTCTACTTTTAAATCTTCTCCGCGCTGGGCACGGGGTTTGCCGGCCCGGCGGCCAAAACCGCCGCCAAAAATGTCCCCAAATACAGAGCCGAAAATATCATTAATATCGGCAAATCCGCCGGCATTAAACCCGTTAAACCCACCCGCACCGGAAACGCCTTCGTGCCCATACTGGTCATACATTTGGCGTTTTTGCGGGTCAGACAAGACGGAAAAGGCCTCGTTGACTTTTTTAAATTGTTCTTCAGCTTGTTTATCCCCCGGGTTACGATCCGGGTGATATTTCATAGCCTGGCGGCGGAAAGCGGATTTAATTTCCACTTCCGTTGCCGTGCGTTCTATATTTAAAATTTTATAGTAATCTTCTTTCATAGCGGTAGGCATACATAAAACCTTTTGTTTTATATATTTTATTAAATTTATCAGCCTTGCGCGCACTTTGCCAGCAAAGAATATTTTTCTGTTATAATGACTGTATGTCTTCAATCAGTAATACTTTTTACCCGCATTCTCGTACGCAATGGCGCAATTGGCTTTTAAAAAACCACGCCCATCAAAAAGAAATCTGGCTTTTATACCCCCATAAAAATACAGGTATGGCCGGGCTGGCTTACCCGGACGCCGTACAGGAAGCCATTTGCTTTGGCTGGATAGACGGACAAAAAAAGAAATTTAATGAGCATTTCTCCTGCCAGCGCTGGACGCCGCGCACCCCCAACAGCTCTTGGAGCGAACTAAACAAACATCACGCCCACCTAATGATTAGCCAAGGATTAATGACTCCGGCCGGACAAGCCCTGTTGCCAGATTTAAACCCGCACGCTTTCACTATCCCGCCTGATTTGCTGCATACATGACAACAAGACCCTATACTCTGGGCAAAATTTTGTACACTGCCCGTGCATTACCAACACATTCGGCTGGATTATATTATACGGCGCGCCAACCGCCCCGCCCTATACGCAAAAACTCTAGCTCATTTCATCCGCCAAACGCCGGCTGATAAACGCTACGGGCCATTTAAAAACAATCCGGAAATTTATTAAGTATAGCTTGGTTTTTTCTGCCGCAACACATCTATGCCTGCTACCTCTTTACGCTTTCACCCTCCAACTGGCGGCCGCCCGTTTACCAAAGCTATCTGGCCGCCACGAGGCCCTTTGGCCAAAAGCAGAAACCCTCTCTTGGTTTTTATGACACAAAAAAGGGGAACAGGCTAAGCCTGTTCCCCTGGTGTGATTTACCACCCAAACTTATTTGTCAACCACTTCGGCTTCTACTACATCGTCCTTCCCGCCGTTGGCACCAGCCTGTTGGGCATTAGCACCCGGCTGAGGGCCCGCTTGCTGGGCGCCCGCTTGGGTACCGGCCTGAGCCTGCTGGGATTTGTACATAGCTTCACCCAGTTTTTGGCTGGCTTGCAAGGCGGCTTCTGTGGCCGCTTTCATCCTGGCGGCGTCTTCGCTTTTGAGCGCGTCGCGCAAGTCGCTCAGCGCGCGGTCAATAGCCAAGCGGTCTTCTTGGGTTACTTTATCGCCGTATTCTTTCAAAGCCTTTTCGGTTTGATAGAGCACGCTGTCGCCCTGGTTTTTGGCTTCAATGACTTCTTTGTGCTTTTTGTCTTCATCGGCAAATTTTTCCGCATCTTTTACGAACTTTTCCACTTCCGCATCGCTCAATTTATTGGGAGAGCTGATGGTGATGTGCTGTTCTTTATTGGTACCCAAGTCCTTGGCGGAAACGTTTAAAATACCGTTGGCGTCAATATCAAAGGTTACCTCAATTTGCGGTACGCCGCGCGGAGCAGGCGGAATGCCGTCCAAGTCAAACTTACCCAGGGGCACGTTGTCTTTGGCCATCGGGCGTTCACCCTGCAAGACGTTGATGGTTACAGCGGGCTGATTGTCCGACGCGGTGGAGAAAATCTGCGTCTTGCGCACCGGTATAGTGGTATTGCGTTCAATTAACCGCGTGCATACGCCGCCCAATGTCTCCAAACCCAACGACAGCGGGGTCACGTCCAACAAGAGCACGTCTTTTACTTCACCGGTCAAAATACCGGCTTGTACCGCCGCACCGATGGCCACGCATTCCATCGGGTCAATACCGCGTTCAATCTTTTTGCCTACCAAGTCTTCCACATATTTCTGCACGATAGGCATACGGGTGGGGCCGCCCACCAAGATAATGCGGTCAATTTGGGAAGCCGTCAAGTTAGCGTCCGACAAAGCCTGATTGACCGATTTGCCGCAGCGTTTTACAATATCGTCCACCAAGCTTTCCAGTTTAGCGCGGGAAAGTTTCAGCTCCAAGTGTTTGGCGCCGTTGGCGTCTGCGGAAAGATAGGGCAGGTTAATGTCTGTTTCCATGGTGGTGGAAAGTTCAATTTTGGCTTTTTCCGCTGCGTCTTTCAAGCGCTGAGCGGCTTGTTTATCGTTAGACAAATCAATGCCGGTCTGTTTGCGGAACTCGTCCACCATCCAAGAAATGATGGCATTATCCATATCCGTACCGCCCAGTTGGGTGTCGCCGGACGTAGCCAACACGTCAAACGTACCTTCTTTACCCATTTCCATAATGGTCACATCCAAGGTACCGCCGCCCAAATCAAACACCAGAATTTTCTGTTCCTTGCCGGCTTTATCAATACCAAAGGCTAAAGCGGCGGCAGTCGGTTCGTTTACCAAGCGGACTACTTCCAAACCGGCAATGCGGCCGGCGTCTTTGGTGGCCTGGCGCTGGTTGTCGTTAAAATAGGCAGGCACGGTGATAACGGCTTTTTCAACCGGTTCACCCAAAAAGGCTTCGGCGTCTTTTTTCACTTTCTGCAAGACGAATGCAGACAATTGCTGCGGGGTAAATTCCTGCCCGCGCAGGTTGTATTTGTAGTTTTCCCCCATTTTGCGTTTAAAGGCAGTTACCGTCCCTTCCGGGTTGGCAATAGCCTGGCGGCGGGCCGGTTCACCCACCAAGCGCTGGCCGTCTTTGGTAAAAGCTACATAAGACGGAAACGCTTTCCCCCCGATAGAGCTTCCTTCAGCAGACGGGATAATGGTTCCGCGTCCGCCTTCCATAACGGCCGCAGCCGTGTTGGAAGTTCCTAAATCAATACCAATAATCTTTGCCATACTTGTTTCTCCTTACTATTTCTGTAAAAAATGTTAATCTTGCGATTCCTGTCCGACAATTACACGCGCCGGGCGCAGTACTTTGCCGTCCATCATAAACCCCATCTGTACTTCCTGCAATACCAACCCCGCCTGTTCCGACGAGGAGGGTATCATCGCTACCACTTCCTGCGTATTGGGGTCGTACGGTTTGTCCAATACGTCCATACGGGTAATCCCTTCCGCGGTAAAGGCTTTTTCAAGCTCGCTTAAAATAAGCCGCATACCGTCACGCAAACTTTTGGCTTCCCCGGTTAATTCCTCTGCATTGGGGGCTTTTTCCATTTTTTCGCGTTCGCGCAGCATTACCTCATACGCCGGGAGCAGTTTCTCTGCAAATTGTTTTTTGCCGTAAGCCAGAAAAGAGGCTTTTTCACGTTCGGTGCGTTTGCGGTAATTGTCAAAATCCGCGCTTAAACGCACCAACTGTTCGTAATAATCCGGCTGGGCGGGTTTTTCTTCCGCCTGGGCCTGCTCCTCCTTAGAAGAGGCCTCTTGTGCCGTTTCGGTTTGTTCTTCCTGACAGAGCTTTTCTTCTTTCTCTGTATGATTGTGGTTTTTCTTACTCATAATCGTCTTCTTTCTCGGCCGGCAGGGTATTCCAGTTGCGTATAGTGGCCTCCAACAAACTGCCTATGAAATTAACCAGACTCATCACCCGGGTGTATTCCATATGCTTAGGCCCAATAATACCCAACATACCTACCGTCTTGTCCCCCACTTGATAGGCAGACGAAACGATGCTTAAGTTTTTTAATTCTTTCAGTTCGTTCTCGCTGCCGATACTGACATTTAACTTTTGGTTGGATTTCTGCATATCGGTCATCTTCTCACTTAATAAAGAAGAAAACCGTTCGCGTTCTTCCACCACTTTCATCATTTGTTTCAAATCTTCGTAATCGTCTGAGCTGGTGTTTTCCAACAACCGCCCAAACCCCTCTATATACAATTCATCGGCGCTGGCCTGCGGGCGTTCCATATCCTTAAGCACTTGTACCGCCAAATCCGCCACGTCTGCTATTTCCTTTTGCCCCGAATGAATATAGCGCCATAACACTTGCTGCGCTTGGCCTAAAGGCAGGCCGGAAATCTCTTCATTAATAAAATGACTCAACATCCGCAGGCGGTTGGGGGCTAAAATGTATCCAAAACGTACCGGCCAATGGCGCACCATGCCAGATTCCGTCACCAACACCGCCAGCACGACCCCCGGAGCCAGCGGAATAAAATCTAAACGCCGTACACACTGGTCTTTTACATTACTGGCATACACAAACCCTGCAGAGCCCGACAGCATTGCCAATAAACGCGAAGTTTGCACCATAATATTATCCACTTCGTTTACGCGTTGGTCATACTGGCGTTCTATCTGTTGGCGTTCCTGGGCGGCCATTTTTTGCACGCTGGTTAAATAATCTACATAATAGCGGTAGGCTTTGTCCGTAGGAATGCGCCCGCCCGAAGTGTGCGGTTGATACAAGAAGCCTTCGTCTTCCAGTTCTTTTAAAATGTTGCGTATGGTGGCGCTGGAAACATCCGGCAGGGCGCTGTCGGCCAATAATTGGGAACCTACCGGCCGGCGGGTTTCCACGTATTGCTGAACAACCCAGCGCAGGATTTTTTCTTTGCGTTGTTTGGCAACTTCGGGTTTTAATATTCTCATAAAATTAGAGGGAGATTTTAATTTATTTTAGCACTCTTTAACTCCCATTGCTAAAATTATAATCAATTATTTTATTTTTGTCAACCCCTTTTTTAGACTGCTAGTTTTGAACCGCTTTCTCCTCTCTAATCCCCCTGTTTACAGAATAGAAAGCTACAACGCCAAAAGCAACGCCCTTTTTATACTAGACCCTAAAAAGATAAAATATATTATTATGAATTTGTTTATTGATTCTCACGCCCATTTAAATGACCCGGCCTTTGATGCTGACCGGGACGTTTTATTAACCACCCAACTGCCCGCCGCAGGCATTGTCCACAGCGTAGAAATAGGCTGCGCCCCGGACGAATGGCAGCCTGCCCTGCAACTGTGTGATAAATACCCCCAACTGGTACACGCCGTGCTGGGCGTTCACCCGGAGTATGCACCCAAACTCTCTGCCCAAGCCCTAACCCAACTGGCCGCCCTGCTGCCAGACGCACGCAATGTGGCCGTGGGTGAAATTGGGCTGGATTATACCTGCCTGGATACAAGCGCTAAAGAATTACAACAAAACACGTTTTCACAAATGCTCCAGCTGGCAAATCAAGTACAAAAACCGCTGGTGCTGCACATCCGGCGCGTGGGAGAAGATTACTGCGCCTATGAGGACACCTTCCACTTACTTAAGCACGAATGGAAGCCCTCCACCCGCACCCCATACCCGGCCGTATTGCATTGCTTCTGCGCCCGCTATGAAGAAGCCAAACGCGCCCTCGATATGGGGATGTTGCTAGGCATAAACGGATGTTTTTCCTACAAAAAAAATGAATACATACGCGAAGCCGTAAAAAAAGCAGGGGCGGATAAAATTATTTTGGAAACGGATTGCCCGTATCTCTCTCCGCAAGGTAAAAGAGGGCAGAGAAACGACCCTTCCAACATCCCCCTAATTGGTACATTTGTGGCGGATTATCTGGGCCTGCCGGTGCAGGAACTGGCCGAAATAACCACCCGCAACGCAAAAGCCTTGTACGCGTTGCCGTAAAATTTGTTATATTGGCTAAAAGAGGTTAATTATGACAAAAAAACATTTGCTTATTTTATTGCCGGCCCTGCTTCTGCTGGGCGGATGTGAAACTAAAGACAAAGTAACCGCGTTTTGGGCCGAACAAGCCCAAAAATTAATGATGACCCCTTATGGAACCGTGTTTATGGCCGGAGCTATGCAGTATGCGTTAAAAACGCAGCAAGGACTAGCTAAATTAGATTTACCGGAAGATTCCCTAGAAAAACTCCCGTGGGACGCCACCAAAAATCCTTTTCCGGCTGAAATCAAAACAGATGCGGCCAATATGCAAAACTTGGCAGGAACACGCCAAACAACAGTACCTACGGTTGCCAAACGCACAGTGGCTAAACCAAAACCCCGCCAACAGCAATTTATGGAAATTTCTATAGAAGACGACAGCCCGGAATTTAAAGGGGTGGCCTCTGTTAAAGACCAGAAAGCTATGCATCAAAGCATTGATTTTATCAAAAACACCAATCAACAGGCCGTGGGGGACGTGCAACGTTTGATGGGAAACGCCGCCCGGGACGAAGTCATCTTACTAAACACCCGTACGGAGAAAAAATTAGAAAAAGCCAGCTTGCAAGCCCAAACGCTTAAACAATACCAGCAACAGCAAAACACTATCTTGCAGCAGCATAAACAGCAATTCCAAAAGATATTGGCCAAATACCAGCACAACATCAACAACCGTGCTGGGCGCTAAAACGAGGAATGGTTATGGGACGCGGACATTTGCTAGTGGTCTTGCTAGCTGTTATGATCCTAACCACGTTGGCCACCCAATACTTAAAGAGATTGACGCCGCTTGTACATCAAGCGGCGCAAGTTTCTCCCTTACGCCAAAAATCCCAACGGGCGACTAATAATAAAACCTCTTCGCCGCAACACGCCGCTTTCTTGCAGCTGCAGCACTCTTTAAAACAATTTACCCCGCAAACCGAACAGGAAGAGGCCGCTCTCTCTACGCCCGTTAATGACGCTAGTTTATTTAAAGATTGGATGGACAACGCCCTTCAACAGACCCAAACCACGCCGCCTTCTCTACCCTCCACCCCGGCCCATAAACAGAAAACCTTTTTGCAAATAACCCCGCTATATCCACCCGTTATTACCAACCCGCATTTTACACCGGCCCAATTAAGAAGAGCCCGCATTCGCTTGCGGGAGCTGCGCTTAAACAATCAAGAAACTCTCCAAGACGTAGAAAAACATTTTGGAATAGAGGCTAAAGAAAAAGCGGCCCAACTGGCGGCTCGCGCCGAACAAAAGGCCGTACAAGTGGCTCAAAACAAAAAAACGTGGAAAGAATTTGAACGCGCTTTAACCCAAATAAACAACCAGTTTGAAAAAGACCTCAACAAAACCTTACAGACGTTTGTTAAATAACGCTCCCTTTCTGCAAAACGACTACTATTGTTTTAAAGGATGGCTGCCCTGTTGTGCTATTAGCTGCCAGCGTATTTATAGATATAAGGGCACGTCTCTCATTTCATCGTCCCTATTTTCTTTTAATTTGCTGGAAAGAACTGACCTTTGATTGCCATATCCAGTAATGAATAAGACTGATAACTTGGGAATATTGCTAAACAAAAACGCCCTTTTGTTACCAAAAGGGTGCTATAAAACAACGCAATAATTTTTAAGAGGCTTTCTCCGGCAAGGAAGAATTTTCCTATCTGGAAGCCGTTATTTTTTGTAACTTACACAAAACCCAACCAGACCGCCGAAACTTAGATACATTGGCATTAGAATTAAAGTAAACGCACGGCTCGTCCGTTTTTTCTAACCCATAGGGGGCCAAGGTAGCCGGGTCTAACATCAATTCCCAAGGTACGCTAACCATATAAATAGGGCCCGGATAAGCAGCAATTCTTTCTTTTATACGGTCATATAATTTATGGCGGAAATACACATCTGATAATAAATTCAAACTTTTTACCTGACCACGTAAAATCCAATACACATCCGGATATTGAGGATATTTTATACCCCCTACAAACACAGCATCCTTAGGCAAAAACGGAGCCAAAAAAGACATCGGAGAACCCCAGAAAACAATTAAAGGTTTGGGCTCTATCTTAGGAAGATTGGGCTTTATAACAATAAATTTCTCTTTAAACGCCATACGAGCTTCACCCCAATTACCCATATAAGTAGTAGTACCCAATAAAATCAATACAGAAACAGCCAATAAAACTGAAATCCATTTACGTAACGGCAACATTTTTATGTAATATATGCATAAAAGGCAGCTGTACATTTCCAACACAATTAAATAACGCAAAATCCCGCCAAAAAACACAATCCAAGTAACATACATAATGCCAAATAACACTAAAAAAGAAATCATTTTTCGCCTGTGTAAACGCATAGCTGAAGAAGCCGAAAATAATTTACGTTGGCACAATACATACAAACTCATTAAAAAAAAGCTTATGTATCCCACTGCTAGGCGATAGTCAAACAGCACCTCTGACACCATCGGCTTGTATTGCATAAAACGCAAAAAAGGGAAAAATACCCACTGCCAAACATTGTGAGGATAAAATATAGGATCGTTGACGCTTTTTTCTTCAAAGAAAGGGGATTTGAACCACTCATTATAAAATGGAAAAACAGGGCTTTCATAGTTAACCCATAAACGCCACATAAAATACCCGTTGGTCACCACAAAACCAGCTACTCCCAATGCAGCAAAGATAAGTAATGTTTTCCACGGTTTATGGATTTTTTGAAAGTTCACACACAACACAGCAAAAGATGCAATAGCCACCGGCGCTAAAGCGTATTTTAAGCCCACTGCAGCCCCCATCATAAAAGCGGCCCAAAATAAATAGCTTTTTTGGTGCGGTTTAACAAATAAAAACCGAAATACCCAATATACTCCCCACGCAGCAAAAATATTTAAAAGCACATCATTGTTAGACGTGCCCAACTGAGAATGAAACATATACCCGCCGCACGCGGCCAACACCGCAAATAAAACCCAGTACCACGGCTTGCGACCCAACATTAACAGACAAAATTTGTAAAAAAAGAACAACAAAAACCCGCTAATTGAAGAATAAACAAAACAAACCAAGCGAGGAAAATCATTAAAATATTTAATCAGCAAATATAAAGGGACATCCGACAAGGGGTTTAAAAAAGTGTGAATACCGGCCGGCATTAAATCCGTATAAAAACGCCCCTCCATAAAAGCATACGCATTGTATAGATGATAATTCATAAAATCCAGAGAGATTTTTTCCCCCCGCCATACGCCATATCCTCCACACAATAGAACAAACAATGCCAGTAAGTACCATTCGCTATAGCGCCCTACAAATATGCTTTTAAAATTCAGTTTTTTTATCCAATTTATGATAAACATATATTTATGATAACAAAAAATATTACTAATTGATTTATATAAACAACAAAAATGGGCAGCAACAGCTGCCCATTTTTGAATCCACATCTATCTTATAAACAAGGTTGCCCGCCCTCTGGATTATATTGACATGTAGTAGGAGATACGACCACCCCTGCTACCTTTATAGAACCAACCTGCACATCAACTGTACAGTTCGTGTTTTTTACACAGCGTCCCGTTCCATCTTTTAAACATCCCCCTTCCACTCCATAGGAAAAAGGCTCTTTCGGCACAACAGTATTGGCTGGGATTCCACTTACTCTCTTACATCCAACAGCAGGATTATTCTCATTTGTTTCGCAATCTGTCGCAGCACTAGACAGATCTACTTTAAACATTCCCGGATAACTTGTAAAAATAGAGGAATATTTATCGCGGAATTGCCAATAATCTGTATAAGTAGTTTTGGTACCAGAACCACAGGAAATAGAAATACTATCATACTGCTGCATCAATTGAGCTGCAGACTCCATACCCACATTCCCAAGCTTGCTCAACGCACAAGCGGCATCTGCTCCATAAGTCGAAGATTCATACATAAGATCCCAACCATAAGGACAATAATGACACACATCCGCAAATGGATACATCGTATAGGAACACGAATCTCCGGTACAATGTTGCTCGCAGCGTGCAGTCATTTCTTGTTGAGAGAATTCTCCTATATCAGAAACTGATATTGTTTCGCCGCCGGGAACACTAAAATCGCAATAGGCCGCTCCTTCCGGTGAAGATGCTCCGACATTTCCATATTGATAAATACGGTTAAAATGGTCTATACTTTCTCCCATAAAAGTACCTGAAGGATTCAGCTGCGCAGTAGGCGAATTTCCATAGCGCACTGCTAATTTGTTAGGGCCCGAAGAGGTAAGCCAACTACTTTTAACACACTCACCCGCCTGGTTTACCACACAATTTAATTGCTCTTCACACCTATAGCAGCAGTTCTTACCTAAAGCATAATCTGCCACATAGTCATATTTTTGTAAATTCACGGGGAACATATTATATGCTTTACAATATGAAGCTAATGTTCCCTTCTCATTAGCAGAACCACAAGTTTCTTCTTCACACTCTGTGTTACACTCTGCACTCCAATCCCCAACAACCCACTGCCCATCGGACCCGCATTCCACGCTGCGGGTTCTTATTTCTCCACAGGGTTCGCATTCTTCCGTAGAAGCCGGTTTGGGATCTGAACACGTTACAGGGCACTGATCCTGCGTTTTGCAGGACGCACTCCAAGCACCCACTTCCCATTCGCCGTTCACACAAGTAACGGTTCTGGTGCGCGTTTCGCCACAAGGGGAACATTTTTCGCTGCTGGCAGGAGCAGGTTCCACGCATTCCTTAACGCCCGGTTCAGGAGTCGGATCCGGCCCTAAACCATCGCCGCCCGAGTTATCCGTTCCCACACAATCAGATTGCGGAAAGCTTAAGCCCGCACAATCCGGATAATTTTTATTTAATTTTTTACACCCATCCCCTTCACAGCAATAGCTGCCGTCTTCATACGATAAGATTTTTAACGTATAATCGGAACTCTTGCTTTGGGCACTGATTCCCTGCGGCTGTAAACTATACGTATAATTCTTAGTATCATTAGACGCTATAATGTCTTGCAGGTTAGAAAACTTGGTAGTATAGTTCTGGTCTAAAGAACAGCGTCTTTCCTGTTCTGTGCGAACCGCGGACATCATCTCTTCCGCCTCTGTTACTTTGCGGTTTTCTATCACGCGGTTGAATTTAGGCAACGTAACTGCGGATAATACCCCAATTACAATTACCACGATAAGCAACTCCGTAAGCGTAAAAGCACGCTTACTGATGTGTTTATGTGTTTTCACAAAAGCCTCCTTTGCTCTAGCTACACTTCTTTATATCAAAAAAAACAACTCTATGCAATAGAAACTACCATCAATGTGTATAGTGTAAAAGACCGTTTGGGCCCCACACAAGCGTTTTAATATACTGTTATAAGGGTAGGCTGAAGGCCACTTCCCCTTTATACCAGTATAAAAAAACTCACAAAAAAAACAACCCCTTTGTTTGGCAAAAGGGTTGTTTTCGCCTTAAAAAGAAATTTAGTTGGCGGCGGCTTTTACCACGTCAACCAATTTTTTGAAGGACACCGGGTCTTTAATGGCCATTTCAGACAACATCTTGCGGTTAAGCGTAATATTGGCTTTGGCTAAGCCGCAAATGAATTTGGAATAGGAAAGACCTTCTTCACGCACAGCCGCGTTGATGCGGGTAATCCACATTTGGCGGTAGGTGTGTTTTTTGTCCTTGCGGTCCACATAAGCGTGGACATAAGATTTGTCCAGCTGTTGGGTGGCCATGCGTAAGCGGCGGGATTTATCCCCGTAATAACCGCTGGCGCGTTTCAAAACTTTTTTCTTTCTGGCATGTCTTGCGACGCTGAATTTAATTCTCATTTTCTAACCTCTTATTTGGCAACGGGGAGATACTTTTGCAAGGTCTTCCCTTTGGCGGACTCAGGAGTAATGACCCCGGTCGCTCTCATATCATGCTTTCTGGAGGCAGAAACTGGCGTAAGCAAGTGTTTTCTGCCGGCTTTGCGATGTTGATATTTACCCGTAGCGGTAATGCGAAATCTTTTTTTCGCGCCGCTGTGGTTTTTGAGTTTTGGCATTGTATTACCTCTCGTTTTAAATGGCTCTTTTTGACTTACTGCTTGCGCCAGGAGCCGACACGCCCCGCACGCAATACTACTCCAAAAGAACCTGAAAATTTATTTATCGTTCTTGGGTACAAACGTCATAGACATACGGTTGCCCTGAGACTGCAAACCGCCGTCCACATTGCCCAAAGGTTCCAAGCGTTTGGCTGCATCGTTTAACAACTGCATACCCAAATCTTTATGTTGGTTTTCGCGCCCGTGGAACACCACCGTTAAGCGAACCATATCTTTCTTACGCAGGAACTCTTCTATTTGTCTTAATTTGACGTCCAAATCGTGCGCCGCAATGCGGGATTTAATACGCAGTTCTTTCAGCGTTACTTTAGCCTGCTTCTTTTTGGCGTCTTTGGACTTTTTCCCTTGTTCATAAACATACTTGTTGTAATCCAGTATTTTACAAACAGGAGGCTCGGCGTTGGGTGAAATTTCCACCAAGTCAAGCTCTTGTTCTTTTGCCAGCGCGATGGCCTCAGCCACCGGTTTAATTCCAATCATTGTGCCGTCGGAGTCAATCAGTCTCACTTCCGGCACGCGGATGTTCTGGTTTCTTCTGTATAAATCTTTTTTAAATTCTCTTTTAATATCGTATCTGGCCATTTAATTATCTTTATGTGCACAAAAATGTCCCCCCCTTAAAAGGGGACTATCTCATTATATAAACTTCCTTTCCCCTCTGTCAACGAGAGCCGTCCGCAGGGTTTGCCGCCTGGTAAACCAGCTCTTTATGCTGGTACAGCCGCCACCCTTCGGGTTGGCGTTCTAAGCGCCAGCCGCCTTTTGTCCAAACGGGGCCGTCCGGCGTAAAAGAACGTTTTAATATAAGCGCGTCCTGCTTAGGCAAAAACAGTTCCACGGCGTTGCCGTCTGCAGATATAACCACATAGGCCGCCAAGGAGGACTGGGGATCGGTGGCACTAGTTAACTGTACACCCGCTTCCCACAAGCGCAGGCAGTCGCCCGCCACTTGGCTCCACGTATAACCGGCAGAACCAATACAGCCGTAGGCGTCCCGGTCGGCACCGGTTGTTTGTAAATTTGTGCCGCAGGCCGCACACAAACTGGCCAGGGCTAGGACAGAAAGATTTGTCTTCATTTTTTTATTGTAGCAAAATAAACCCGCCATTTAGGCGCTTTTCTTAACAAGACGAGGGCGCGCCAAATTTGCTAGAATTTATGTAAGATCATTTATAATTTTTAAGGTGAACCTCTATGAGTAACAGAAGAATGGCCCGTGAAAGCGCTCTGCAAGCCCTCTATTATGCGGACAGTTTAAAAGATATGGACGTGGATGATGTATTGGATTATGCACAAGACTACCGCAAAGAACTTTCCGACTGTTACCCTTTTTGTGAAGACTTGGTAAAAGGTACTTTGCAAAATTTGCCTCAGATAGACAAGTTGGTTTCCGCCTATGCCAGAAACTGGACGGTGGCCCGTATGTCGGCGGTGGATCGCTCCATCTTGCGTATGGCCACCTATGAAATGATTTTCGGCCCGGAAAAGACCCCCATCCCTGCTATTATAGATGAAGCCATTGAACTGGCCAAAAAATATTCTACCGAAAATTCCAGCAAGTTTATTAACGGTCTGTTAGACCAGCTGAAAAAAGAACGTAAATAGTACGGCTATGGTATTAAACCCCAAAGAAGAGATTGAACGGCTTAAAAAGCTGGTCAATTATCACAATAATCTTTATTATAATCTGGACAACCCCATCTTGTCCGACACGCAGTACGACGAACTCTACAAACAATTAAAAGATTTAGAAGACCAATATCCGCAGTTTCGCACCAAAAACTCCCCCACCCAACGCATAGGCGGGCAGGCCAGCCGGCAGTTTGCCCCGGTAACACACGCGGTGCCGATGATGTCGCTGGACAACTCTTACTCGGCCGATGACATACGCGAATGGTATGCCCGCGCGGCAAAACTGTTAGGCCGGACTGACTTTAAAATGGTGGTGGAAGCCAAAATAGACGGCATTTCCTGCTCGCTCACTTACCGGGGCGGCCAATTGGTTACAGCTGCTAGCCGCGGGGATGGCAAAACCGGGGAGGACATCACCCCCAATGTGCTTACTGTAAAGGACATTCCCCACACTCTTTCCAATGCCCCGCTTACCCCACTTGAAATACGCGGAGAGATTTACCTGGAAAAGAAAGATTTACAATCTTTAAATGAAAAGCAGCGCCTGCTGGGGGACAATATTTTCGCCAACACCCGCAACGCAGCGGCCGGTTCCCTGCGCCAGAAAGACCCGGCCATCACTGCGCAGCGGCCGCTTAAATTTTTTGCCCATTCTTTTGGCGCCGGAGACATCGCGGCTGACAGTTTCAGCGGGTTTATCTCCTTATGTAAACAATGGGGCTTTGCCGTAGGGCCGGTGCGGCTGGAAACCACCTCTTTAGAAGAAGTCATCTCCTTTTACAATCAATTTGAATCCACCCGCCGCCAACTGCCTTTTGACGTGGACGGCCTGGTTGTAAAGGTGGACTCATTTGAATGGCAGCGCGTACTGGGCAACACCGCCAAAAGCCCCCGCTGGGCTATTGCGTTTAAATACCCGGCCGAACAAGCGACCACTACGGTGAAAGACATTGTTTTTTCAGTAGGGAGAAGCGGCATTATTACGCCCGTGGCTGAACTGGAACCCGTACCCTGCGCCGGGGTGATTATTTCCAACGCCACCTTGCACAATTTTGACGAAGTAAAACGCTTAGGCGTACGCGTAGGAGACCAAGTAATTATAGAGCGCGCCGGAGAAGTGATTCCTAAAGTAGTTAAAGTGGCCCAATCTTTGGGCAAGCAGGAAGTAGAACCTCCGGCAAAATGTCCCTCCTGCGGGGGCGCCGTCTATAAAGAAGAAGCCGAGGTGGGTTATTACTGCATTAACCCCGCGTGCCCGGCCCAAATACGCGCCCGCATTTTGCATTTTGCTTCGCGCGGGGCAATGGACATTGAAGGCTTGGGCGAAAACGTGGTGGATCAGCTTCTTAGTAAACAATACATCACCAACTTTACAGACATTTACCACCTCAATTTTTTACACCTGTTGAGCTTGGACAATTTTAAAGACAAAAAAGCACAAAATTTACTGGACGCTATTGAAGCGAGCAAACAACGCACCTTGGCGCGGCTGTTGTTTGCGGTAGGGATTGCTTTTGTGGGGGCCAAAACGGCTGAACTACTGGCAGACCATTTCCGCACGATGGACGCACTGATGAATGCCGAGCTGGAAGAATTACAATCCATACCGGAAGTAGGAAACGCCGTTTCCAAAAGCGTCTATGATTTTATGCACGACCCGCAAGCCCGCCAACAGTTGGAAGAACTCCGCCAAGCCGGTCTCAACTTTACACAACCTCAAAAACAGATTTCCGCTAATATTTTTGAAGGCAAAACGCTCGTTTTTACCGGCGAACTAACGACAATGACCCGCACCCAAGCCGAACTAAAAGCCAAAGAATACGGCGGGAAAACCAGCGGCAGTGTTTCTAAAAAAACCGCCTATGTGGTGGCCGGGGCCGAAGCCGGCAGTAAATTAAAAAAAGCACAAGAGTTAGGTGTAACTGTGCTTACGGAACAAGAATTTTTAGATATGATAGCCCAAGCCGGCAAGTAAGTCTTTGTAGTATTGGTTTATACTCTGTTTTATAAAACAAGCCCCGCCTTCTCCGCCTTATTTTGGCCTTGCAAACAAATACTCACCGTGCCCCTGCTACATACAACCTGTTTACGTTTACACGGCTGGTAGAAATCGCTAAAGGCAAAAAAGAAATCCCTTTGGTAACGCCACAGTCTTCTTCTGCCGGCCGCATTGTTTCTGTAACAAGAAAGGCCGCTTTCACGCGGCCTTAAACAATTTTTATTTTATGCAAGCATTGGATTAGCGGGGGCTGAAAATAACCTGCATATCAAACCCTACAAAACGCCCGGTGGCGCGGTCTTTCCACAACAAAACTCCGGGGCGGTAAAATTTGCCTTGGGTAAAAGCGTGAAAGATTTCAGTGTCTTGAAACAGAGAAAATTTGCCCGACGGTAAAAAAGAGATGACAAAACTTTCTTCCATAGGGAAATGATGGCCTAGCGCAAACAGTTCTCTTAATTCGCTGTGAGCTCCGCCGGTATAGACAAAGAAAACCGCTTCCGGATACCGCGCCCGCCACTGCTCAATGCGTTTCAACCAATGTTCGTTACGCACCACAACCCCCATTTTTGTACCGCCAATGTGTGCGTACTCATCCGAAAAAACACGCGTTTGAATACAGGCTTGTTCTTCTAACCCGGCTATTTTAATTTGCTTATCCGGCAATAAAGAAAAGAAATTTTTTAAATAAGCCGCCTGTTCCTTAGATTTAGCTGACAAAAAATAAGGGTATCTATCCTGCGCAAATTCCGTCAGCACAATAATTTGCCGTTTTGGATGTTTGCGTTGGTAGGCTTGGATTAAGTGCGCCACGTGGTTTTGCGTTTTAGGAAGATGATACTCCCCCACAAAAATTATTTTTGCCTCCGGCGGAATCAATTTTGCCCAACCAACCGCACTTTGCGGGGAGAGGGTAACCAGGTTTTGCAAAAGTTGTTTTTCCTGCTTGGCAATACGGCGGGAGAGGGCTTCTTTAAACAGCCTCTCGCTAAAAGACAGGCGGTTGCTTCTTTGCAGCCAAGCCGGCAACCAACGCTCTGCATTTTTACCGTCAAAATCATCTGCCAAATCTGTGGGTTCTTTATAAACACGGTGCAGCCAAGACTTGGGTGTTTTTTGAAAAGCTTGTTCTACCACCGCCACCCGCTTGGCTGCTTGCTCCGTCTGTGTGGAAGACACGGCTTTCTTACCGGCCCGCTTGATGGCGGCATTCCATTGTTGCGCACAAAGGTTTAAGCTTGGTATGATTAACCCGGCCGCCAACAAGACAGGAACCCAAAATAACCGTTTTTGTGTGTTCATACTATTATTATTGCAAATGTTCCGGGCGAAGCAAAATTTGCACGTCAAACCCGGCTAAACGGGCTAAGCGGGGGTCTTGATACCACAGCACCCCTTGTTTAAAAAACTGCCCCCGAGTAAACGCGTGGAATAACTCACTAGCAAAAAACAACTCCGGCGCGTGACGCGCAGGCAACGGCACAAAAGACATCACAAACCCGTCTTTAAAATTTTGAGATATGGAACTCGGATATTCATACCCCACGTGACCGCCGCCGGCATACACAAAAATCACAGCGTCCGGATAGGCTTTACGCCACTGCTCAATACGCCGCACCCAATGCGCGTTGCGGGCGGCTAAACCCGCGGCCGAATTACCCACCGGCCCGGCCGGGCTGAAGGTATCATCCAACACGCAAGAGCCTTCTTCCAAGCCGGCAAACATAATGTCTTGCGAGGCCAAAAACTCTTTAAAATAACGCAAGTACCAGTGCGGCTCGCCCGTGGCTGTTAATAAATAAGGATATGAATCCAATAAAAACTCCGTCAGCACAATCATAGGCGTTTGCGGATGTTGGCGGCGGTAAGCTTTTAACAACTGTTCTACCGGGCGTTGAATGTTTTTGTTGTGGTATTCACCCAAAAAAATAATTTTGCGATCCGCCGGGATTAAACGGGCCCAATCTTGTGCAGACCCCACAGGAAGCTGACGCAGATTTTTAAGTAAAGCGGCTTTGTTTTTGGTCATATCGTTGGCTAACTTTTGCAGCCAAATACGCTGCGCCAGGCGCATTTGGTTGGAACAAATAGCCCACCCGTTGGACAAATCCGCACGGGCAGATTTGTCCCGCGGCCACTCAATTTTACAAGGATGTGTTTTGTGCAGCCAAGCTTGTTTTTGTTTGGCAAAAACTTGATCCAACGCGTCTAAGCGTTCCGCCTGCTCGCGGGCTAGTTGATAGGGGCCCTTTTCGCCCAATGTTTTAGTGGCGTTGCGGGCCGCTTGCTGGGCCTTTTTAACGGCAACGTTCCATTCCTGCGCCTGCACGCACGAACAAAAAAACAGTGCTAAAAAAACAAAGCCAAAATTTCTCATAAACTATATGATACGTTATTTAAGCCGCATCCGCGCGTTTTTTTAATTTAAAAATTACAAAATGCTTCGCCGTCTGCGCCCCATATCCCCCGCGCTCAGCAGCCGTGGTGGCGGCTGAAAACAGTTATAAAAATACTCTCAAACACAACCTCAATAAACGGCCCTTTATACTCAACGCCCACTAAAAGGCTTTTGTATCTTACTTCAAGTGCTCGCAAAAAACAGTCTTTTAAACTTACCGCCTGCGGCAACGTATTACACAGAATATCCCCTAAACACAAACGAAAGAAGCTGTTTTATTTTTTGTTTCACAAGTAATGATTTAGAAAACCAAGCACCCATAAAAAACCCCGGGCAAAACCGGGGTTTAAAACCAAATAACGCAAACCGAAGGGCTTATTCCCACAATGCCCCATCGCTGGAACACACGCTGTAATCATACAGTTTATACATTTCCACCAGGGAATTTTCCGGCACTTTTACACGCGGGTTCCGGCGGGCTTGCGCTTCCATAAAATAATAATAAGGCACGGTTTTTTTATTGTCTGCGGAACGCGTTAAAATAAAATACCTAAAATGTTTTTTGGTTACAGCCAACACCTGTACACCCATTTTCCCGCGTAAAGTGTCCATAGAGCATTTGGTTTGATTCTCAATATTTTTTAAATCTGAATAGGATATTTCCATATACCCGGCCGCCAATAAATTTTTGGCCTGTTGGTTGATTTTTTGCAGATGGTCTTTAGTGGGTGGGACAACTTCATTAGGAAGCAAAAAGGCTTTGCGGCGCTGCAAAGCTTCGGAATAAACAAAGAATCCGCTTTCTGTAAGGGTACTGTCTGCATTAAAAATTTTATTGCCGCGCATATCCCGCAAATCAAACACGTCCCGCACCGGCACGCCGGCTTTTTGGAAAGCAGCCACCGCGTCTTGCCCCAATTGTTTTTGCAACGCTTTATAACCGGCCAGGGTGAGCACCTCGCGCGAAAATTCGCTATTACGGTACAGTTCCACCACGTATCCGGCAGGCAGGCGGTTGTATTTGCTTTTTAAATAAGCCACCCCTTGCAGTTGTTCGGCACGGTGTATTTGTTCAAAAAGGGTGCGGTCTTTATCGTCCAACTCTTTTTTATCAGGCTCCACAGCATAGCGCTGTTTTAAAGCGTCCAGCATTTCGCTGTCAGTTAAATAAAACGGCTCTAAATTAATCAGCCGCTTGCGCGCCACTAAATTGAGCGGCTCCACCGCCAAGGCAGAACGGTACGCGTCCGACGCACCTAATTTATCCCCCTGGTATTCGGTAATTACGCCTTTGCCTACTAAAGAGTTAACATTGGCCGCATTATAGGTTAAAGAGCGGTTGTACAATTTTAACGCCTCATTGTATTTCTGCTGTTTTAAAGCAATGTCACCCAACATAGAATAAGTGTAAGACAAATACGGAGAGTTGCGTTTCATCTGTTTTAACGCGCCCAAAAAATGTTTTTGCGCGCCGGATAAATCGTCTTGTGTAATAAGCACCCCGGCCAAAGAAAGTTCGGCATCCGGGTTGGTTTTGTCTAACTTCATACAACGGGTAAAGGTGGTTTTGGCCGCCGGGTAATTCTGCTCGGAGAATTGTTTTTTCCCCAAGTTCATACAATCACCCCAAGCCGACGCCTGGGCCGTGCCCGCCGCCAACATACTTAAAAAAACACACAAACCGGCTTTCTTATAAATTTTTAAATAAGGCATAAGCAATGTTTTGTAATTTTTCCGTTCGGGTCAATTTTATTTTATGCTGAAAAACAAAACCTGTTTTTTTTATTTTAGCAAGATTTGCCCTATATACCCAGCCCATAATGCGGCAAGGCACCGCCTGCCGCCACCTAAGGCCCGCTAAGGCTTTACCCGCTTTGCGGTATAACACCGCCGAGAGCGAGGCCGTTTTGGCTAAAGCCTTGGCTAATTTTTGCGGCTGAGAATTCGTCAATACATCTTGGCGCGTAAGCCCGCAAGAAACCAGCAAATCAAGCGGCAAATAAACACGCCCCGCTTGGGCGTCTTCGTGCACATCCCGCACGATGTTGGTGGTTTGCACCGCACAACCTAAAGCCAACGCCAACGGCTGTGCCTGTCTATCCGGAACGTGTAAAATATCCAGCGTAGCCAGCCCCACTACCGCCGCCACCCGATACAAATACCACTGTAAATCTTCAAAACTTTGATATTGACGGCCTTGCAAGTCCGCCTCCATCCCTTCTATAAGCAGTAAAAAACGGTCTTGCGGTAAACGAAAGTTCTGAACCAGCCAAACCAGCTCTTTACCTAAATCCGTTTCCGGGGAACCTTGATACACACGCGCGATTTCCTGGCGCCAAAAATTAAGCTGCCCCTGCGGATCCGGCACATCGGGTTCATCGGCAATGTCATCCATCAGCCGGCAAAAAGCATAATACACGGCCAATGCGCGGCGCTGGGTTTTGTTTAAAAACAAAAACGCCGGGCCAAAACTGGATTTTTTATAGGCTTTGCAATCCGCCTTCATTTGGTGACCTTATCTCCTTTTTTTAAAAAAGACAATGCCGCCCCGGTAGCCGTGGCATAAATAGCATTTTTAGGAATAATAAAATGGACTTTGTGCATTTTTTCTAACGCGTCAAACACCTGTTTGGCATACGGAACCTGAGAAAGCGTTCCGGTTAAAATCACGTCTTTTACCTCATCATTGCGGCAGGCAAAAACGGCCATCATACCCACCGTTTGAAACGTCATATTCAATACACCCAGGGTAACATCCTGCGCGGTGGCGCCGTCTTCCATCTTGCCAAAGTTAGAGGCGGTGGTTTCCGGCGGCAAAGTGGGAATAACGCCTTTGCTGATGTCCTCAATATTTAAATCCACACGGGAGAGTTTCCCCCCCCGGCTCATTTCCACCACCGTACGAAACGAACTGGCCCCGCACATTTTGCCGCACAGGCCCAATACCGTCCCGCCGCCGACGCCGCTTCCGCCAATGTGGCGGATGCCGTCTTTCCCGGCGCGCACAAACGCCGTGCCCGTACCCATACTGACAATGAGCCCTTCCTTCTTGCCGGACAAAGCCAACCCGCCTAAACCAATGGCTACAAATTCATCCACGCCAGAAGTGGGAATACCGTAAATGTCTTTCTTAAATAAAGAAGCCCCCACCCCGGTTAAAATAATTTGGGTAACGTCTGTTAAAGACAGGTTGTTTTCATTAATAAATTTACCCAGGGCGCCGTAGGCGGAGGTAAGCGGGTCGGCCGCTTCCACTTTTTGCATAGACACCAGTTTGCCGTCTTCGCGGTAACCCACAATTTTAGTGGTGGAGCCGCCTACATCTATACCAATTACAACGCTCATAAAATCTCCTATTTCTCTAATCCGATGGACTTTAGGAAAGGCTCGTTAGACACTTTGCGTCCTAAGAAATTTTCCACCATTTCTTCTTCATCCAACGTACCGCCGCGTTCCAAAATTTCTTTGCGGAATTTAAGCCCCGTCTGCGCATTGCGAAGACCGGTGTTGGCAAACTCTCCAAAGAAGTCCTCCGCAATCACTTCCGACCATAAATACCCGTAATACCCCGCGTCATAACCACCCATCAAGTGCCCAAACGCCGCCTGCGGGATGGTGCCCGGAGTAAGCGGCAAGGCTTTGCCGCGGATTTTTTCCGTCAATGAAAAATACAACTTGGTGGAATCAGGCGTTTTGGCGCGGGTATGCAAAGTCATATCATATTGTGCAAAAAAGTTTTGCCGCAAATACTGCCCGCCGGCCCCGTAATTTTTGGCGGCCAACATACGTTTGATTAAATCATCCGGCAGCGGTTCACCCGTTTTGTAATGTTTGCTGATGGATTTTAACACAGCAGGATCCCACGCCCAACGTTCTAACATTTGGCTGGGGACTTCCACAAAATCTCCGCTTACATTAGTGCCGGACAAAGCCGAATATTTAGCCTTGGTAAGCGCATTGTGCAGCACGTGCCCAAATTCGTGAAACAAGGTTTCCACTTCGCTGTGTTTAAGAAGAGAAGGTGTGTCTTTGGAAGGCTTGTTCATATTAGCCACAATGGCTACAAACGGGGGTTGGTAGGTGCCGTCTTCTTTCAGTTCGCCGGACACTAAATCAAAACACGCCGCGTGTTTGTATTTGCCTTCACGCGGGTATAAATCCATATAAAAATACGCCAGCAGTTCTTTGCTTTGTGCGTCCACAATTTTAAAGGCTTTTACGTCCGGGTGCCAGGTGGGGATGTTTACCGGTTCAAATTCAATGCCAAATACCCCGCCAAATAATTCCAGCATACCGTCTATAACTACTTGGGAAGGGAAATACTCTTTTATTTTCTCGCTGTCCAGTTCCAAATATTCTTTGCGGTATTTGTTGCTCCAGTATCCGCTTTCCCAAGCGGATAAAGTTTTGGAGTTGGTGCCGGCTTGGGCGTTTTTATAAGCAATAAGTTCTTTGTCTTCTTTTTTAGCCATCGGCTTTAATTTTTTTTCTAAATCTTTTAAGAAAGAAAACACCGCGTCCGGGTTTTTGGCCATACGGTTTTCCAACTTAGCGTGGGCGTGCGTTTTGTAACCCAACAGTTTAGCTATTTTACGGCGAAGAGTGACGGTGTTTTCCAACAAAGTTACATTCTCTTCCCCGCCGCGGCGGTTGTATTTAAATTCCAGCGCTTGGCGGGCGGAGGAATCTTCTGCGTTTAACATAAAGGGAACATAGTCCGGGTAATCCAGGGTGACTAAATATTTTCCATCGGCTGTTTTTTCCAACTTGCCGATGTAATCTTCGCCCAAACCGGCCAGCTGCTCTTTGGTTACGGGCAGGGGGTCTTTATATTCCTGTACGTTTTTGTCAAACTTCATTACGTATTCGGCTTTTTGTTTGTTAAGCGCTTTGAATGTTTCCAAGTCTTTATCGTTTAAATCCATACCGCTGTTTTTAAAACCAATCAGCATGTCTTTAACCAGTTTGGCTTCTTCGCCTTCCAGTTTGGGGTTCGTGTCCGTATATTCACGGATGGCGCGGTACACGTCGCGCCGGGTGGCTACGTCCACCATATATTGGCTGATTTGCATTTGAAGAGCAAGCGCCGTGTCCCTAAATTCTTTATCGGTAGAAACATACGATAAAAACCCGCTCATACCCAAGGCTTCCCCATAACGGTCAAAGGCGCGTTCATAGCCTAAAATGGTGTTTTCAAAGGTGCGTTGCGCTGGCGGGATGGCAACTAATGCTGCCAGGTCTTTTTCCAACTGAACGCGGGCGGCCGCTTCAGCCGGGGCCAGGTCTTCTTTTTTGTAATCAAAATGTAAAACACCGTTTCTAAACATACTTTCCATAGACATCACTCCTGAGGGCACCGCCCACATCAATACAGCCAGTAAAATTATTTTTGTTTTTTTCATTGGAATATATTACACTTATTGTATCGGTTTTGGAACCGTTTGGAAAATAAGAAAAATCCGTACCCGGTTATAACGGTAAAATAAAGGATTTTCCTTTTTTTATTTGTTATAATTAATATTATATTAATTCACAATAGGAATTAGTGGAAAAAATAAAAATGTACGAAGCTTTTGTACCCAAAGAGATATTCCTTACTAAAGGAATCGGCAGACACAAAGAAAAACTGGCCAGCTTTGAAGAAGCGTTAAGAGACGCCAAAATTGCCAGCTTTAACTTGGTGCCTGTATCCAGCATTTTTCCTCCCGGCTGCAAAACGGTGCCTGTTGCTAAAGGCCTCAAAGAACTGCACCCGGGCCAAATTCTGCATTGCGTTATCAGCAGAAACACCAGCAACGAATACCGCCGCTTGATTTCCGCTTCCGTCGGTTTGGCTATCCCCAAAGAAGGGCAGAAAACCCACGGTTACATCTCGGAACACCACAGCTTTGGCGAAACGGACAAACAAGCCGGCGACTACGCCGAAGATTTGGCCGCTCTTATGCTTTCCACCACTTTGGGTATTGAGTTTGATAACAATACCACCTGGGACCAGAAAGAAGAAATCTGGCGCATGAGCGGAAAAATCGTCCGCACCACCAACATTACCCAATCCGCCATCTGCGTGGAAGGTATGTGGACCACCGTCGTCGCGGCTGCCGTATTTGTGAAATAAGATCACCGGTAACATTGTGAGCGATAACGTACAAACTGATAAGTTTATGGGGCTAGAGAGCAAAACCAGCTCTCTGCCCCTTTGTAAATTTGCGGTAGTGCCTGTTCCGTTTGAAAAAACGGTATGTTATGGGCACGGCACCGCCAAAGGCCCCGCAGCCATTATTGAAGCCTCTACCCAGATTGAGCTTTGGGACGAAGAAACCAAAACCGAAACCTGGGAGTTGGGTATTCATACCTGCCCTGCGGTTAATTGCAAAGGTTCCACCAATACGGTTTTTAAAAATATTGATAAAACCGTGCGCAACCTGATGCAATATAAAGCTATTCCGTTTTATATCGGCGGGGAACACACGGTTACCCAAGCCCTGGCCCAGCCGTATATTGAAAAATATAAAGACTTAAGCATCCTGCACTTTGATGCCCACGCTGACTTGCGGGAAACCTTCGAAGGCACCCCCAAAAGCCACGCTTGTGCACTATACCCGGCCAGCCGCCAGGTACCTGTGGTGCAGGTGGGGATACGTTCCGTTGCCAGCGAAGAAAAGCAATACTGCAACGCCGGCAAAGTAACCACTTTTTTAATGCACGAAAACCGCGACATTAAAAAATTGATCCCCCAAGTGCTTAAAAAATTAACGGATACGGTATACATCACCATTGACGTGGACGGGTTTGACCCTTCCGTCATACCGGCTACGGGTACCCCGCAGCCCGGCGGTTTTATGTGGTATGAAGCGCTGGATTTGTTCCGCGAGGTCATCAAACACAAAAAAATCGTGGCGGTGGACGTGGTGGAAGCCTGCCAAAGAAAGGCAGACCCCATTACGGAATTTAACGTATCCAAGTTAATTTACCGCTTAATGGGCTATTTGGCTTTAAAGAAATAAACCCGTTTATATTAAAAAGCCCCGCTTGAAACGCGGGGCTTTTTTGCATATAAACCGTTTAAGTAAATACTGTTTTAGAATAAATACGCCACCTTTAATAAACCGGAAATATATTTGTGATACTGCAAGCCAGACACGCCGGGCAAATTATATTCCCCATTATTAAACCAAAATGCCTGGTAACGCATTTCCAATCCCCACGCCCAATGCGCGGCGAATTGCTTTTCCATACCTAAACCCAGGTAATAGGCAAAAGAAGTATTTCTGCCCGTAAACTTTTCTTCACGATAATCGCTAGGCAATACGCTGGTTTCGCTTAATTTAAGCGTACCTTTGCTAAACGCCACACCGGCCCCAAACGGAACATAAAACCTAAAAGAACTTTGAGGATTAAATGTAAAACGTCCGGCGGCCATTACATTATGCACATCCATATGGCTGTCTATATCCCGCTCCCACCAGGCAAAGGGTGGCAAAATAACCCCGCGGGTTTGGGTGGCATCGTCAAAATTATTGCCGTTATATTCCAGCCCCAGCGCCCAACGAGGTTGCAGATGATATAAATACTGCACCCCGTACGAACCCGAAGCGGACCCCAATCTAAAGCACTATTTCCTTCAGAAGTCGGGTCTACATCCTGTTCCGAAATACCGGAATGACCTAAAGCAACTGATCCTCCCAACAACACACTTACTTCATGTGTGGCAGAGGCTCTTGCCTGTGCATGCACCGGTACGCAGTACATGCCTAACATAGCTACTAATAAGCTGAGTAACAGCTGTTTTTTCATAAGTTGATCTCCGTGTCTTTCACAAGTTGCACGTTTTTACATAAACGGCCGGCGCCCGTACAGGCACCGCTATATATGCAAATCTGGGCGGGGCAAACCGCCAATATTGCCAATAAAAAAACCCGCCTAAAGACGGGTTGTAAAATCATAACTTTGGGCACGGCACGGTGGAACCGTCCGCCTTGCGGATGAAGCAGTCC
>CALUUY010000011.1 GCA_944324095.1 uncultured Elusimicrobiales bacterium | reverse complement strand
GCAAACGCAGTTTCGTATGGTGTCAGACCCGTATTTTAACGACTCGTTCTTCCGCGGGAACCCCTATATTTTTATGTCTGACCAGCAAACCAACCTTTCCGTCTCCCGCCAAACGCGGCGTTCCACCCTGCGCGTAAGCTATGACCAGCAAGATATTTATAACCGCAGTAAAAATAAATTTATAGCCAAAACCCGCACCTTGCCGGAAATTAAATACATCCTGCACCCGGTTAATTTTTTGGGGCTGGCCAACCGCTTAGAAGCCAACTTTAGCAATACCTCGTATATGGAAGAAGAATTCCGCCAAAGCGGCAACGCCCGCTGGACGGGGGAACGCGCCTTTCGTTTAGCGCGGGGATTAACCCTCACCCCTTCTGTATTTTACGACCAAACCATCACCTTTGCCGACCCGCAATACCAAGATAAAGACGCTTGGGTGGGCCGCGTAGGAACGGATTTTAACGTACAGACGGAAACCTTCCTGGGCACGACGGACTTTGGTTACCGTTACACCAAACGCCTCTCTACAGGCACCCTCAGCACAGACCATTCTTCCCTAGACAAAGGGGTGGAAGAAAACGTGCTGTATTTAACCAATTATTACCGCCCTACCTTTGACACTTATGTACGGTTTGAAACCGGCTTTAACCTTTCTGATACTACCATCAATTTAAAAACCGGCCAAGTAGAAGAAATAAACTGGGATCATCTAAAAACCCGCATAGAACCCCTTTTGCTGGAAGCCGGGTATAACTCCCCCGGGGGGGCATTCCGTTTCTTTGTGCAAGATTTGTACGACTTGGAAGACAAAAACCAATCTTTTATTACCCAGATGGACTTTATTTACAAACGGCAAATCATCGGCATTGGGCTTAATAACTTTGCCGACCACGAAGACCCCAGCTCCCGTTACCGAACCTATTCGGACGAATACACCTTCACCACTTCGCTGGGCATCCGCCCCAATAACCCCAAGTGGTTTTTGGACGGAGGGATTGATTTCCGCCTAAAAGACAGCAGCTTAATTGGATTTAACAAAATGCTGCGCTTTTCTTATACCTTCCACGATGCCCGGGCCGAATTTACCATCCGCGACCGCAACGATAACTTCTCCGTGGCCTTCCGCATCAATATTTTGTGCGGTGGAGACCCGCGTAAAAAACAAGCCCTGCCGGAAGATGAATACTGGTACCCCTGGCGCGGCACCAATGATTTAAGAGACATGTAAGAGGACACAAAATGGCAAACCCGTTAATATACCACAAACAAGGGTGGATAGAAGTAATTTGCGGATGTATGTTTTCCGGTAAGACGGAAGAACTCATCCGCCGCGTACGCACAGCACTGATAGCCAAACAAAAGGTGCAGTTATTTAATTCTAAGATTGACACGCGCTACGGCATAGACAGCATCACCAGCCACAACCAAAACAAAGTGGCTGCTTCCTGCGTAAAAACTGCAGCGGAAATACTGCCTTTGGTACAAAAAGACACACAGGTGGTAGCTATTGATGAAGTAAACTTTTTTGATAAAGCCATTGTGGAAGTGTGTGAAAAACTGGCTAAATCCGGCAAACGCGTCATCGTAGCCGGCCTGGATACCGATTACCGGGCCGAACCGTTTGAAGTAACCGCCGCCTTAATGGCTAAGGCGGAATACGTAACCAAAAACCTGGCCGTATGCACCAAGTGCGGCAATCCGGCCAGCTTTACCCAACGTATTACCAAAGACACTAAACGCATTGTAGTGGGAACGACGGACTCTTACCAAGCCCGCTGCCGCAAATGCTATAAAAAACCCAAAAAATAAAAACGCCAGTTATACGCTGCCGTTTTATGTATAATAAACAAAAACCAATAAGGAGAGTCTATGCAAAATCCATACGCTAACTTTTGGCGCCGTGTAGCGGCGTTTATAATAGACAATATTGTCTTGGCTGTACCAATGTGGCTGCTAACGGGGCTGTTTGTTATGTACAGAATGCCGCAAATGATGCAAGCCCAAACGGAGGCTGAAATAGCCGCGCAAATGCCGGCGTTTTTTGTATTTGTGATTCTGTCTAACATCTTGTTTTTTGTGTTGTTTATTTTGTACACCGGCCTTATGGAAAGCAGTTCTAAACAAGCCACATTGGGCAAAATGGCCCTGGGTATTAAAGTGGTGGACAGAAACGGCCAACGCCTGAGCTTTTGGCACGCTGTAGGACGGAACTTAGGCAAAGTTGTTTCTTACTTTATTATGTACTTTGGCTTTTTAATGGCAGCCTTTACCCGCCGCCGCCAAGGCCTGCACGACATAATGGCCTCCACTTTTGTGGTAAACCAGGCCTATCAGCCCGGCGAGACGCTGCCGGAAGAACCTTTCCACACCGGTTGCTTGATTGGTTCTATCTTTGTATTACTGTTGCCTTTTATCGGGCTGGCGGCCGCTATACTGCTTCCGTTTTTTTTCACGCCTAATGACACTATTTTAGACACCCCGCCCAACTTGCGCTTATTAAAAAGTCAAATGAACGCAATTAGCCCTGCGGATTTCGAACCTGGGCAGAAGCTGGATGTTTACGGCACTACTTTCTACGTTCAAGATGGGGACATTTTTGCCACCCGCACCCAGCCACCCGCTTTTACGGTAAAACAGCCTAATGGCCAAACCGAAATTTGCTGCGTAGAAGACGAGGAAAATTTCTGCCAGAATAACGCCATTGCCAATTGCCAATAAAATATCGCGTTTTTACCCCCGCCTCTTAGGGCGGGGGTTTTTTATCCCCTACTTGGCTAAATTTTTTCCCCCCGGCTCATACCAGTTACCTTGCCTATTCCCCCAGTGTAAGCTACTTACAATATTTATTGTTATAAAAACAACCGCCGCCAAGTTTTACAGCTATTATACCCATAGCTCGTATCTTGCACGCAAAACACCCCATCAAACATTTTACTTATTCACGCCACCACCCCAAGCACCAACCACGTTCTAAAAGGCCTTTAAAAGTGCTTTTTAGCCCAAATACGGGCATCCCCTGCGCTTACAGCCCGCTTCTTTTAATGCTTTTCCTACTGCTTGCTATTTTTCCCCCCTTATATAACCTTGCTATTCACCACACGGGCGACATCTCCCACACACCGCACCATAATGTTTTAGTTCCCCCTCACACGCTATATACTATTGCAAGTTAGAGGACAAACAAAAAAACCCCCGGGTATATCCGGGGGTTTTACAAAATCACAAGCGGTTAAAAGCTCCAGTGTGGGGTATAAGAGTTACCCTTTAAATCCGCTATCAAGTGCGGGGCGCTCCCGTCAGCATCCATTACATACAGCTGGCGTTTGCCGCCGTTACGCGTAGTGGTAAAGGCTATAAAGCGCCCGTCCGGAGACCAAGTGGGGTCTTCGTTGGTGCCGGCGTCCGTCGTTAAACGGCGGATTTGCGTACCCGTTAAATCCACTAAGAAAATATCCATCGGATGATACGGAGATTCACGCCCAGCAAACACAATCCATTCCCCAGTGGGAGACCATTGCGGCGTGTCCGACCAGTTAAAACTGCGCGTTAAGGGGCGGGTTTCGCCGGTTTCCAAATTCATCACATAAATTTGTGGGTTACCGGCCCGGTTAGACACAAAGGTAATGTATTTCCCGTCCGGCGAATACGAAGGAGAACCATCCACCGAAGTTTTATTGGTCAAGCGGGTTTTTTTGTGGGTTTCCAAATTATAAACATAAATGCTGGGGTTTTTGCCGCCCGAGCTGGTAAACACCAAGGCCTTCCCGTCCGGAGACACGCCCCCAATCAGCGAAAGCCCCCCGCGTATGATCACCGGGGCAATTTTACCCAAGCGCATATCAATGGCAAAAATATCCGGGTTTTTGTACTTATAGGTGGTGTAATAAATGCGCCCGTCTTTAGACCAGCGGGGCAAGATAGCAATGCTTTTGTCATTAGTTAATTTTTGCAGGTTGTGGCCGTCATAATCCACAACATAAATTTCTTTGTGCTTGGTAGCGTCGTTAGCAAAGGCTATTTTGGTGTCGGCAATGCCTTTTTTACCAATTAAGGCCGCCACTATTTGGTCGGCCGCCACGTGCGCCAAACGCCGCAGGCTGGACTCCGTCCCTTTATACGCCTTGGCAAATACAGCCGTGCGGGTGCTTACGTCATATACATACAGGCGGATAATGTAGTTAGGCGCGTCATAAGACACACTGCCGGAAAGCACATACGCAGCCCCCTGTTTACCCCAGGCACTGACGCTTTCATTGATGTTTTTCTTATCAAACGCAGGGCCGTTTTCCTGCACGTCAAAATAACGCATATACATCAAATCGGCGCGCAGTACATCTTGTACTTCTTGGGCGGCGCGTGTGGCTTGCGTGCCAGATGCTTCAAAGGCCGGAATACCAAACCCCGGCACTTTTTGGCTGCCGTAAGAAGTAATGCCAATGTAAACATCAGCATTAGTCCGCCCGTAAGCGGCGGTAAAAGTTCCGGCGGCACATACCGCCAGCAAAAAGAGTTTTGCAAAAGTTTTCATAAAACGATTATTTTATTTTGGCCAGTTCAGCCTGAGCTTGGGAAGCTTCCGCCGTGCCCGGGAATTCCTGCACCACGGAGGACAAATACCGTTTGGCTTCGTCGTTCTTACCCAGCGGCACAATGCTGCGGGCGTATTTGACGCGCGCCTGCGCGGTTAATTTGCTTTTAGGGAATTTTTGCAACAGCGTAGCATACGCCACGGCCGCCGGCTTAGCCTGGGAAAGGCCGCTGTACGCATCGCCCAAATAAATATAGGCCTGTTCTACGCTTTCACCCGTAGGGTATTTGCTAATGTATAATTTAAAACCGGTTACCGCGGCAGAATAGGCTTCTTTATCCAAATGGTTTTTGGATTCGGCAAACAAATCCGAAGGGAGCATAGCCGTCCCTTGGGGAGCGGGCTGTGCGTCCTCACCGGCTGAAGAAGCCGCCGGGCGGACAACGGCAGATAAGTCGTCCAACTTGGTGGACAAGCGCACCATCTGCGCGTCCATCTGAGACAGGTTTTCGTTAGAGACGGAAAGATTGCGGTTTAACTCTTCCATTTTGGTGGCCAATTCCGCCTGGTTGGCCTGCATAACGGTAATGGAATCGTTCAGTTCTTTTAGCTGCAGCTTTAGCGTGCCCATATCGCGCTCGCTGGCTAAGCAGCCGGACAAAAGCAAGCCCGAACCTCCTATAAAAATGAGTTTAATAACGTTTTTCATAGTGGTTCGGGCTCCTTTTGCAAATTACTTATTTTACGATAAGCACGGTGTCAGCGCGGCGGTTTTTAGCCCAGCAGCTCTGAGTGGCTTCGTAGCAGACCGGTTTTTCTTCCCCGTAAGAAACGGTGGTAATTTTATCGGCCGCAATGCCCAAGCGGACATAGTAATCTTTTACTTCATTGGCTCTTTTTTCGCCCAACGCAATGTTGTAGGCGATGGTGCCTCTGTCGTCGCAATTGCCTTCTACCACTAATTTTACGTTAGCAGCTTTTTCTTTGATCAATTTGGCATTTGCTTCCAAGATTTTGCGGTTTTCGGCGGTCAAGTTATACTTGTCCAACGCAAAATGTACGGTACCCAAGCTCAGTTCCGCAGCGGGAACAACTTCGGTTACGGTTTCTTCCAATACCATTTCGGTGGAAGAACCGGCAGTCAAGTCGGCATTGGCATCGTCTTTAACGTTCTTTTTGCAGGCGCTTAAGCCGGCGGCTAAAGACAAAACCAGAACAACTTTCAACAAGTTTTTCATCTGTTTCTCCATATTAAATATTTGAAGCTACCCATAAATGATAGCAGACTTTCCGTTTGCGGGTCAATTCTCCGCCAACGTTTTATTAATTACTTAATAAAAGCCTTCTTTGCCCTGTTCTAGCAGGCAAATTACTCTTCCAACAAGCGGGCCAGCGTTTTGCTAAGCAAAGCCGGGTTGGCCTTGCCTTTGCTTTTGCGCATAACCGCACCCACTAAGGCGCCAATAGCCGCTTTATTGCCTTTTTTATAATCGGCCACGGCTTTGGGAGTGGCAGCGATGGCTTCTTTGGCCCAGGTTTCCAGCTGGCCTTCATCGCTTACCTGCACCATCCCGCAAGCTTCCACAATTTCCTTGGGGCGCCCGCCGTTAGCCCAAATTTTGTCAAATACTTCCCGGCCTTGGCGGCGGGTAATTTTGCCGCTTTCCACCATTTCCAACAACTCCGCCAATACAGAAGCGGATATGGGGCTTTGGGAAATTTCTTTCTTTTCCGCATTCAGCATACCCAACAAATCCGTCTGTATCCAGTTGGAAGCCGTTTTTACCGTTACGGCTTTATTGGAAGTGACTTCTTCAAAATAGCGGGCTAAATCTAAAGAAGAGGTCAACACGCCGGCATCATACGCATTTAAACCGGCCGCCATAAACTTGGCTTCTTTTTGGGCCGGGAGCTCCGGCATTTGGGATTTAACACGCTCCAACCAATCGTGCTTGAGCACCAGGGGCGGCAAATCCGGCTCCGGGAAATAACGATAATCCAAGGCATCTTCTTTAGAGCGCATAGGACGGGTTACGTTTTCTTCCTTATCCCACAAACGCGTTTCCTGCACCACGTGCCCGCCGGCGTTTAACAGCTCGGTCTGGCGGTTAATTTCATAATGAAGCGCGTCTTTTACCGCTTTAAAAGAGTTCAAGTTCTTAATCTCGCACCGGGTGCCGAATTTTTCCTGCCCCACCGGACGCAAAGACACGTTCACATCCACGCGAAGTTCACCTTTCTCCATATCGCAGTTGGAAGCGTCCACCCATTTCATCAGGCGTTTAATTTCCGTCAAATAAGCATAGGCCTCTTCAGGGCTGCGCATATCGGGCATAGAAACAATTTCCAAAAGCGGGCAGCCGGAACGGTTAAAATCAATTAAAGAATATCCGTCAAAATGGGAAGACTTGCTGGCGTCTTCTTCCAAATGGGCGTGATGGATACCGATTTTCTTTTTCTGTAAATTTTCTTTGGGGCCGAAGGTAATTTCTATACTGCCGGCGCCGTTGATGGGTTTGTCGTACTGGGTGATTTGATAGCCTTTAGGCAAATCCGGATAAAAATAATGTTTACGGGAGAAAGTGGAATATTCATTCACTTTGCAGCCCAGCGCCAGCCCGGCTCTGACAGCCAGTTCCACAGCGCCTTCGGTTAATACGGGCAATACACCCGGCTGGCCCGTGCAGCGGGGGCAGATGGCGGTATTGGGTTTGGTTTCGTCCCCCACGCCATTGGGGCAAGAGCAAAACAATTTGGTTTTGCTGGCTAATTGGACGTGGATTTCCAGTCCGATAACAGGTTCAAATTGGGTTGTCACGTTTAATATCTCCTAAATTATTATAATATCAAATATGCCAAACCTTTTTCAGCCCGTTTCTTACCGCAAGGGCGCGGCGTGGGCGGTGGGTTCCACCGCGGCGTGGAAGTTATGCTCGTTTATTAACGGGATACTAATCGCTCTGTATTTTGGCGCCCACACGCAAACCGATATTTATTTTTACCTCATAATGCTGTGCGGTATGGGCGTGAATTTTTTACAACACATTAATACCGCCGTATTCATTCCGGAAGCCATCTGCGCGGACAAACATTCCCCCGGCAGCGGTATGCGCTTGCTTAACAGCGTGCTTTTCTTTTATGCAGGGCTGGGAGCGGCGTGTATTGTATTAGGGATACTGTATCCGCAGCACATAGCGGGGGCGGTGTCTCGTTTTGCATCCGCAGAGCTGCAACAAAATTTAACGCTGGTCAGCGCGGTATGCGCTTTGTTTGCGTTTCAAATAGGGGCGTCTTTTTTGTGCAATATTTTGGAAATGCGCCGTTTGTTTGGCTCTACCTGGTTAACCCCGGCTAATGCGTTGTTTCCGTTGCTGTTTTTGGTGGCGGCCGCCAAAAACTGGGGCATTATTTGTATGGTGTACGGGTTTTTGGCCGCCAATATTATGCAATGTTTGGTGTTTTTATACTTGCTTAAAACACGCTGCCAGTGGACATTCTCCGCCGGGTTGGAAGGGTTCCATTCGCGGTTAAAAAAGAACTTGCTTACCAGCCAAGCGCTGGAAATCATCGGCCTGATAAATACTTGGCTGCCGGTTTACTTAATTAGCGGGTTAGGAAGCGGGTTGGTCAGTGCGCTTAATTATGCCAAACAATTATCAGACTCCCCCACCGAAATCTTAACCTGGCGCGTATGTGCGGTAAACAAAATTGAACTAAGCGAAGACGCCGCCCGCAAAGATGAACAAGCCCTAAACGTACATTTTTTACGCACCAACCGCTTTTTGTTGTTTTTATTAATGCCGCTGGCGGTATTTAGTTGTTTTTATGCGCTGGACATTATCCGCCTGTTTTTTGAACGGGGAAGCTTTACCTTGCAGGCGGCCCGCCAGGCTGCGGCTTTCTTACAGCCGCTTTTGGGAATGATGATTTTATTTGTGCCTATTACTATGCAGAATAATTTGTTTTCCGCACAGCGTAAACTAAAAGAGGCCTTCCCTTATTTACTGGTGTCTAACTTAATCTTTACCGGGGCCGTTATTTGGGGCGTAAAACAATGGGGGGCTTTTGCTTTCCCGTATGTGCAGGCCGTGTGCTGCTTAATAGGCTTTGCTATTAATAAAAAACTGTTTGACAAGCATTTTGCGCACATTACGTTTGGCCGCTCTTTACTGGATATGGCCCGCCTGGCGGCTTTAAATATTTTAGCGTTGCTGCCTGCTGCGCTGTGCACCAGCTTGGGTGGGTTTAAAACGCCGTTTTTTACCCTATTAACGGGCGGAATTGTGTTTTTAGGGGCGTTGTATGCCTTAACTAAATACAGCGGGGATTGGGCTCTATTTATGCAAGCGGCCCGCCAAAACCCGTCTTTTAGCACCAAATAAAACGCCCCGCTAAGCAGGGCGTGCGTATTTATTTTCTGCCTTTTACAAACCTTATTTTTCTTTAAATAACCACCGCCGGCTGCGGCGCACCTGCTGCATACACCGCGCATACGAAAACCCCGTGCGTAAACACCATTTTAAAAGTTTCACCCGCGCACGGAAACGAAGCGAACGCTTTTTAAATAAACGTGCCGGCAAAAGGAGAGTGGGGCGGTATTCTTGCAGGAGTTTCTCGTCTGTTTCGCTCAAGTCGTACATCTCCATAAAACTACATAAACAAACCAAACGCACGTATTCAAAACCTTCGGCATACACAGTATATTGGCCGGATTGAAGCAAATAGTTCCGCGCGTCTAAAAAACCTTTAAATAATCCGCTAAAACGCTCCGTACCGCTGTTTGTTTGGGAACCTTCCCTCCCTTGACGGTAAAAATACACCGCCTCTTTAACCGGAACAATCTTTTTTGCATTGGCAATTAACTGTATAGAAGGGCAAATGTCCTCCCCGCATAAATAAGGCGAAAACGCCAACTGGACCCGCTCCAACAAGTCCCGTTTTATCAATTTGCCGCATAACCCCATAACAGCCGGAAAGTTGGTAAACAATAATTTTTTATCTTCCCCCTCCAAAAACCAGCGGGAAAAAACCCCCATATCTTCCGGCACGGCTTGGCGGGTTTGGGTATAATAGCGCACAATAGGGCCTACCGCCATATCGGCATCGGTTCTTTGCAAGGCTTGGTACAAGCGCTCACAATAAGAAGAAGGAATAAAATCGTCTGCATCCAAAAACAAGACCGTTTCCCCTTCTGAATGGGCCAAGCCGTTTTGACGCGCTTTTGAAACGCCCTGATTGGCTTGCTCCAAACAAATAAAATGAGAATAACGTTTTTTAAATTGTTCTATTATGCGCGCGCTGTTATCGGTGGAACCGTCGTTCACCACAATGACTTCCATTTCTTTAAGCGTCTGCCCGGCTACGCTGCGCAGGCAGGTTTCCAAATAGGGCTCCACATTGTACACGGGGACAATAATGCTTATTTTTGGGCGTTTGTACATAAATCCTCGTAAGCCTGTATATATTTATCCAATGAAAACCGCTCGCATACTTCCGGTGCGCGCGCGGCCAACTGCCGGCGCAAGGTTTCGTCTTGCATTAAGCGGGCCAATTCTTTGGCAAACACTTCCGTGTAGCCGGGTTTTACTAATAGGCCGTCCTCGCCATTACGAATAATGACATCTGGCCCCGTACAAGCAAAACTAACCGCAGGCAGTCCCGCCGCCATCGCTTCCAACAACACCATCGGGAAGCCTTCTGTGCGGGAAGTCATAGCAAATAATTCACAATGGCGGTAAAGCGGGGGCATTTCTTTTTGCGGCCCTACAAACTGCACGCTGTGCTGAATGTCCAACACCTCGGCCAGTTCCTTTAACTCCGCTTCCAGCGGGCCAGCCCCCACAATGCACAACCGCCATTGCGGGAAATCATCACACACCCGCCGCCACGCTTCCAGCAAGAAGTCAAAACCTTTTTGTTTGACCAAGCGGCCCACTGCTAATACATAATGCAAATCCGGCTGTAAAAATTCCGGGCGGGGAGAGTCCTGCCCAGCAACCGGTAAAGCCGGGTTGTAAATAACGGAGGCCTTCCACTTAGGAAAGTAAAAAGCCAAGTATTTTCTGTCCCGTTCCGATAAAACCGTAATCCGTGACGCAAAACGTAAAAAAAGGCTGCGCAATACTTGCCACTTTTTACCCCACGGGCAGGGGCGTATGTCTAAATGATCGGCATAAATATAGGGAATGCGCAGCAGTAACGCCGCACCCAATACGCTCATATTCATAAAACTGATGAGTACTTCCGGCTTTAGTGTATGCAAGGTTTTTAGCATCAGCCACAAACGCCAAATTCCACCCAAAAAGCCTGCCTTTTTAAGTGCGGGCAAATGCAAATGTACACGCTGAACCCCCTGCGGGACGGCATAAAAATCTGGCACATCATCACATAAAGTAAGCAAAGTAACCTCGTGCCCGCGCGCAGCTAACCCTGCGCACAAGTACGTCATCACACGTTCCGCACCGCCAGGGCCCAAAGTAGCCACCACACAGGTAATTTTCATTTTGCTTACTCCGTAATACGCTGTTTTTAACTCTTATTACAAAAGCCACACCTGACAAATACATCCAAGCGTCCGCTATAACTTCCGTTCTCTTTATACTAAACAAAAAACCCCGCGGCATACGCGGGGTATCAACTAAAGCAACATTTCTGCAAAAGCGCGCACAAAATCATCAAAAGAATACCGGTCTTTTAATTTAGACGCCTCTATGGCAATGGCCACCCGTTTGCCCCAATTTACCATCAAGTCATCCAAGGCGATGGTAAACGGTTCTTCTTCCCCGGCGTTAACAATGAGCCCGTTAATGCCGTTAGACACCAGCTCCACCACCGGGGCGGACTCACACGCCACACACGGCAGCTTGCTGGCCATAGCATCCAACAAAATGTCCACATTCTGCGGGTTTAAAGCCGGATAAGCAAAAATGTCTGCATTGCGAAGCAAGCTATACACGTCTTCTTGTTGCGAAACAATTTCGGTGCTGGCTTCCAAACCGTGTTTGGCAATAAATTTTTTAAGTGCGGCCTTGCCGGTGCCGTCACCCACAATCGTTAAATGCCAGGAAGTGTGCGCCGGGGCCAAACGAGCCCACGTTTTAAGCAAATTGTCAAAACCGCTTTCTTTGGATAATTTACCCACCGCCACAATGTTGTTTTCTTTCTTAAAGCAGGCAGGTTTATTATAGTTATAATGCTCCACCCACACGGCCGGGTTGGTTACTTCTTGAATTTTTAACCCCGTATAAGGTTTTTTGTTTAAAGGCTCCTGTGAGGTGCGGATAACCAATACTTTTTTAGCTTTTTTCAAGATGGTTTTTTTGTCTTTAGCGGCTTTGTCTTCTTTAAAACCTTCGTTTTCCGCATACACAAAAGCAATGCCGTTTTGAATAGCCGCCGCGCAGGCAGGTAAATTCATTAAAGAAATAACGAACTCCACCCCTTCTTTTTTAAGTAAAGTTTCCAATGTTTTGGGTTTAGCCGTGGCGCCATATTCCACTAACGGAACTTGTGTTTTGGCGGCAACTTTCCCCTTTACGGCAAACACCTCCGCCTGATGGCCTTGCCCGGCTAAGGTTTCGGCCAGTTTAACGGCCAAACGTGAAGCCGTAAAATTCTTGTTCCCCCCTGCAAAAACTGCTATTTTCATTTACTCATCCTCCTACATAAACCCTTTATCTATTTATTTTGTATTTTACATAAAAACGCCCGTCAAATAAAACATTCTTTTAAAATATTTTTCTAATCTTGTAAAAAACATTCAGCCTTGTGGCAAAATTATAAATGGGACAATGAATATTAACGCTATTTCTTTTAAAAAAATTTCTTTGGGTGAACCAGGAATTTAAACAAAAAATTCAAGAAGCCTTTGGTTTAGCGCTGGCGGCTCATTTTAAAAATCCACCGGTTGTCCCTTCCAACACAGAACTAGATACCGATTTTAATAAAAAAGAAACATCCATTTTTACGTCAACAAGTGCGGTTTTCATATCGTGGAATTTTGCAACAAACACCACCCCTGCCAAGATGAAAACTACTCTTCTGGGACGCAAGACAATGTGCCCGGAACTGACGAATTTTTTAGGTTTGAAAAAGTAATGCAACCCTTTACCGGGAAGCAGCCCCATTAAAAACCCATAAAAAAACCGCCCTTTCGGGCGGTAAATAATAGAAAACTTGCGGGGACTGGATTTGAACCAGTGATCTCAAGGTTATGGGCCTTGCGAGATACCAGGCTTCTCTACCCCGCAATATTATTATATCACATTTTTACATAAAAAACAATGCCGCCGGCTTACAAAACCGGCGGCAAAAACTCTTAATCCAATCCGTTTTATTTATACATCGGGTAAAAATAAATACCCATATAAACCGGGTTGTCCACAAAGCCTTTTACGGTATCCCGCATAGCCCACAAGCCGGTGGGGTGGACGGTGTAAATCTGCATAGCGTCCTCATACATCAAATTATGCGCTTTTTTGTACAGCTCGCGGCGTTTGGCGGGGTTAGTCTGCGTAACGGCCTCTTCCACCAACTTATCCACTTTAGGGTTGTTGTAACCTTGGGCCAAAGCATAACGCCCATTGCTGTGGAGGAAAGGGAAATAGAAATTATGCGCATCGGCATAATCGGCCACCCAACCGCGCGTCCACAAAGGCATTTGGCGGTTAGCGGTTTTTTCCAAGAAAGAAGCCCAGGTTACCCCGCGCAGATCAATTTTAAATTTAGGGTTAATGCTTTCCACATTGCGCTTTAAAATCTCGCTGGCAATTTGGCGCATCTCGCCGCTGGTGTTGTAGGTTAAAGTAAATTTAAATCCTTTTTCCCACACTTGGCCACCCCAGGCTTTTTTAAAGTATTGTTTAGCTTTTTCCAAATCAAAATCATATCTTTTAAAGCTATCATCATACTTCATAAGCCCTTGCGGGGCGGGGCCTATGGCGCGTTCCGCACGGCCTTCCATAGACT
Organism: uncultured Elusimicrobiales bacterium; assembly: GCA_944324095.1. Classification (GTDB taxonomy): domain Bacteria; phylum Elusimicrobiota; class Elusimicrobia; order Elusimicrobiales; family Elusimicrobiaceae; genus Avelusimicrobium. Next base: position 20,071 of record CALUUY010000011.1, on the reverse strand, counting down.
GTTTTAAAAAGGCATCGTAATCAAAAGAATAAATAAAAGCTTTGCGTAAATCCTTATCCGTAAAGAAATTAGAAGGAATGCCGTTACCGTCTAATTTACCAGAACCCACGTCCGGATTGGCTTGCATATTAATATCCAGCGTAAAGAAAATAACGGGGTCCGTCCGCAAACGGGGCAAATTATCATATACGGTCACACCAGGGCGGTTTTTTAACTGGGCAATAAACTTGGGGGAAATTTCCGCCACGTCCACCTCGCCCGCTTCCAACATCAGGCGTACCGTGCTGGGTTCTTCTACCGTCATTAAATGAATATTTTTCAACTTAGCCGGGCCGGCCCAATACTGTTCATTGGCCGCTAACTGCAAACGTCTGCCCGCCACATTCCAACGCACCAGTTTAAAAGGCCCGGTGCCGTTCATTGCATTAAAAAGAGGAGAAGATTCTTTTTCAAAATTATTAAATTTCTTCCACGTTTCAGCCGTTCCATCCCAAGCGCCCAGCTTAACGGCCCAATCTTTATTTACTACATACCCCCACCGGGCTAAAATAGACAAAAACGGCGCAAAAGGACGCTTAAGCGTAATGACTACATTATCCCCGTCCACACGCACCGCTTTGGCGGCTTCTTCAAACGTGACGGTATATTCGCCATTTTCACCACGGGTGGAAGATACGCCTAAAATAGGCTCCAACAATAAGCTAGACGGCCCACCCGCCACATCAGACAGCATAAAACGCAACAAAGAATAGCGTACGTCTTCCGGCGTGAGCGGTTTACCATCGTGAAATACTACCCCTTTGCGGATAGGAAAAGTATAAGTCAACCCATCAGCAGACAAAAGCCCGTTTTCCACCGTAGGAACCGCAGTAGATAAAGAAGGCTCCAACTCCGTCATAGAAGAACCTTTAAATTTTAAAAGCGTATCATACACGTTTAACATCATACCTTGGGTCACCCCATCGTATGAGTAAACCGGATCCATAGACTGCATTTCCCCTTTATGAGCCACCAACAAGGTAGAAACATCCTCTTTAGAGGCACAAGCCGCCGTTAATAAAGCAGCACACAATAACACAAACAACCCTTTTTTCATTTTTTCCTCACCACATACGCTACGCCCTGTTTATTTTCCAACCATACCCGGGCAAATTCTCCCGCGTCATAAGAGCGAAGCACCTCTCCGGCAGTTTTGGCAGCCGGATCCGCCGTCCAAATTTTTCCGTCTTCATACCCGGTTATTACTACCAAATGTCCCGGGGTTTGTGCAATGGCCGAGTGGGAAAGTTCCCCCTTCTTATAGCCAATGCTAGCCAGCACTAGGCTGTTTTCGTTTACAAATTCCGGCAGTTCCCGCAAAGAAGCAAACCGCCGCACAAAACTTTCCAATCCGTACGAGCCGGCACAAGCTGTATTAAAAATCCAATTCCCGTAAATACCGGCCGCCGGGTCAAACACTTCCTTCATTACGCGCAAAACATCTGTTTGAACGCCAAAATACCGCAAGGCCATAGTTAGAGCCGTCGGGCTGCAAATACGGCGGCAGTCTTTATGGTTTACACACATCTGGGAAATAGGTTCCACCTGTGCTTTAAAACAGCCGCTGGGAAGCCCCTCAAGCGGTTTTGGCTGCAACGCGTTTGTTACAGAGGAAGCCAGCAACGTCACTTCCACATCCCCGTACAAACTAAGCCTATACCTAAACCCCTGCGCCTGCGGGCTAAGAATTAAACAATCTGTCTCCACCCGGCCAAAAGCGTCTTGCTGAGGAGGGAAACTGCTTTGAAAATCCTTAGAAAACAGCCCCATTTTATAAAAATGGCTCCACGCACGCTCTTGCCGAACCTGCACTTCCAACAAAAGTAAACCGTCCGTCTGGGTACGGTAATTGACGGACAACACAAGCGAGTTAAAAGCAAAAGGAGGAAGAATTTCATCCGACACGGCGGTTTTTACGCCGTCCACCAATTTTACGTCATTGGTTTCCGCCGGGTTGTGCAGTGTATTCCAAACAGGAAGGGCAGCATTGGTCGTAGTCATACGCGCACTCTAAAAAAGAATCGGGGCACCCGGGCTCGAACCGGGAACCTCTCGGTCCCAAACCGAGCACTCTACCATTGAGCCATGCCCCGAAATCTGCTTATATCCTACCAGTTTTTAACAGCGCTTGCCAAGTATCGTTAAAAAAAGCTGACAAGCAAAAACCTGTCAGCATTTTACCTATATAAATGGTTCCGGGACTAGGACTCGAACCTAGAATTAATGCTCCAGAGGCATCCGTGTTACCATTACACCATCCCGGATTAACAGATATATTTTAGCACATTTATTATAAAAGAGTAAACTTTTATTTAAAAAGGCTAAAAAATATCCCAAGCTAAGCATTAATTTGTTATAATAAACGTATATTTAGCGCCTATAGCTCAATCGGTTAGAGCAACCGACTCATAATCGGTGGGTTCCAGGTTCAAGTCCTGGTGGGCGCAGTATTTAAAACCCGCGCCTAGGTGCGGGTTTTTTGCATACACGTTTAAACTGCCCAACACAAACACCTATGATTTTGTATATAGGAAGACCCCTTCTCCCGTTAAACAACTATGCTTTTTATAAAAAGGGCTTGGCAAAAGACAGGCTTCTTACTATACTGTAAAGATGAACAGCCTTTTACACCGTACTTTATATTGTCTTTGCGCCGCCACCCTTTTGGGGTGCGCGCCCAGTTTGCTTTTTGCCCAAAATTTCATACCAGACCTGCCCCAAAACACCCAGGTCACCCAAACCATTACTATTCAAAAACTGCCGAATAATGACTCGTCCGCAGGCGATGACAAAACCTCCTCCGCCGATGAAGAAAACGCTTCAGAAGAAACAGACGAACAATTACAAGAAAAAATAAACCAGTATTTAAAAGAATACGAAGAAAGCAAAAAGGAAAAAGAAGACTCCAAACAAAAACCTGCGGCCAAAAAACCTAAAAAAACGGTTACCCAACCCGGCAAATTTGTGCCCTTTTTCCCAGCAGGCGGCACCCAAACAGTCCAGCCTGAGCCGGAAGGTGGTGCCCCATTGGCCAGCCAACGCCCTGCATACCCGCGCCCCAACAGACGCCCCGGCAACCGGCCAGGCACCCACCGCCCTCGCCCGGGCAAACCGCACACGCCTGTTTTCCGGCCTATGAACCCGGCCCCGTCCGTACGCCCGATTATGGCTCCTGGAGGATCTTCGGCCGTTAACCCGGGGAGCGACCCCCGCCTTTACCGCCCCCCTACCGGTATTAAATGGCCTTCCCGCCAGCCTTCCGGAATGAAACCGTCCCGCCCCGCGATACCTTTGCGCCCGGCGCAGCCGGCATCAATGCCCAGCAAGTCCTAAGTTTCATATAGGACTAAAGGCCCTAGAATTTTTTTTGGAAAATCTTTATATTATTAGTATGAAAACGTTTTCTTGGGAGTGCAAGCCGTACGCTGTTTTAACCGTTTTAACTGCCGTATTTATGTTGGCAGCGGCACCCGTTTGCGCCCAATGGCAACCCGTAGTAAAAAATACCGCCAAAGCGGCAGCCAAAAAAACACCGGCCGCCACGCGGGTCATTTCGCAAACGTCTGCCCAAAAAGCAGCCCCCGCCGCTACCAAAAAAGCGATGAGCGATGCCAATAAACGCCTTTATTACTCTTTAATGACCAAGGCCGGCGTGGCCCAAAAGAAAGCCCTGCAAATTTTATACAAACACGGCGCCCAACCCACCCGCTATGCTATGCCTAAGTTGAGTGAAACAAGTTTACTGTTTCAGAAATTTCCCACTTTTACCGCTCAGGAAAACTTACCCAGCTATCCCTTCAATAATCCCTACCGGGTATTTTACCGCGGTATTTCCATAGATGAAGACGGCCTGCGCAATATTCTTCAAAACGGGTTACGCTCGCAAGACTCGGGCACCCATCACAACGATTTTGCCGTATTCACCTATCAAAGCAAAGCCTTGGTGGACATGGCCAACCAAGCCATAGGAGAGAACAAAAACATTTGTTTAATCTCCAAAGCCAAACAAGCCGAAAGCTACGCATTGCGGCGCTCTAAAATTGATGGAAAAACGCCCCTTGTTATCCAAGTAAAAAACACCATTCCCCACCAACGGAATCCTATGGGAATGGGGGTACTTTCCGCGGGGGACATTCCCCTGAACCAAATTGTACGTATTAGTGCGCTTTTACCGGTGGACGGCACCCTAGTTTGGGGAGACATTAGTTTAACACCTACCGGAGATTTTTTATTTACGCCTTATGAAACACGCTAACTTCGCTCAACGCCCTGGTTCTTATGCTTCCCGCTGGATTGTATCCGGTCTATTGGTTTGCTGTGTATTGTGCCCGGCACCGGCTTTCGCGCAAAAAACGTTTTTAAAAAAAATATTTAGTAAAAACAAATCCGCCTCCACGGTCAAACGTTTTCAGCCCTCTTCAACGGAACAGCAGCGTTTGCTCAAAGAAATAACCAACCAGCAAAAAACCGGCCTTTGGCAGATGCACCGCGCGGTGCCGGCTTACAACAAAAAGTTAGCCATCCAACGCCACCAACAGGCAGCACAAATTAATTCACTCACAGAAAAAGAAATTGCCTCAGCGGCCAAAGTGTGCCAAGTGCCCAAGCTGCAAAAAAAGCCGCCGGTCATCATTAAAGATTTCAAAGAATTTATGCCCCCGGTTAGAATGCCGTCCCCGTATCCGCTGGAATTGTATCCCGGAGATTTAGCCCGCGGTATGCTTTTGTTAAACCCGGCCCAAGATTTAAAAACTATTTTCTCCCAAGGGTTATTGGTTTCGCGCAGTGCAAAAGACGCCGCGGCACAAAAAAATTTAATATTTATGACCAATACCCCGCAAATCGTCCACATCTACACTTGCCCGCAACAGCCGGGGGTGCCGGTGGTGGTGCACATTTCGGGTTTTCAGGGAGAGGGAAAAAGCATCTGGACAACCGACACAGACATCCCGCCTGAAAACATTGTGCGCGTAAGCGCCTATCTGCGTGTTAATGGCAAAAAACGCTGGGGGCAGATTGTTCCGAAAGAAGACGGCTCCTTTGCGTTCTATCCGTACGAACTTTCATTAACCCAAAAAGCCAGAACTCAGCTGCTTAAAATATTGCAAAGCCCCCGCTAGCTTTTTGCATACGCCGGTTTATTTCCCCTGTGTTTACAGGGGGTTTTGTTTTTAAACGGTATGTTCCCACAAAGTACAACCAAACAGGCCAAATACCCAATAAAAAAACGCCCGATAAACGAGCGTTTTAGTTTTTGTTTCTATTTATCTTATTTAACAGCCTTTGTTGGCTTGTTTTTTTCTAACGGTTTTAACAAATACAAAACCAGCATTGCTTGGCGATAATCTGTTTTTTCTTGTTCGGTTAACTGTTCGTTTTCCTGTAAATATTGGGCAACGGTTTTACCCTGCGCGTCTTGCGCGTGGACATCCGCCCCCGCACGCAAAAAGGCAGAGAGAACTTCCTTATTATTGTGTTTGGCGGCCAGCATAAGCGGGGTGACGCCGTCTTTATCCGCCAGATTGGGTTGCGCGCCTGAAACGAGCAAAAATTCCGCCACTTCGGCCGAGGGGTTTTCCTGCGCGGCTACAAAAAGAGCCGTCTGCCCGTTATTGTCCGCCACATTGATGGAAGCGCCTTCTTTTAACAATTTGTCCAACAAATCCGGCTTTTGGCTGTGGCGCACGGCATAGAATAAAGCCGTCCTCCCGGAGTTGTCTTCCACATCCAAATCGCTGGAACGGGCAATCAGCTTTTGGGTTTCCAGCCCGTCCGCCTCTTTTTCTATGGAACGCATCAAACGGGTGGCGCCGCGTTCATCCCGTCCATCCGAACCGAAACGCATCAACATCCCGCCGCCCAAAATAACGATAATAATTAACAAAGGGCCTATCAGTTTTTTCATAAAATCTCCTGTTTCATTATTTTAGCATTTCCGCCGCCGCTTATTAATTTGATAAAATAAGGATAATACCATTTAAGAGGTTTTTATGTCGCAAACACAAGAGCATACCAAAGAACAGGGCAACGCCCTGCAAGAAATTATCGCCCAGCGCTATGCGGAAGTAAAAGAAATCCGCGCGTTAGGGGTGGAACCTTATCCCACCCGCTGTGAGAAAAAAGAATCCTGCCTGGAAGCCAAAAACTCGGCCGAAGGGACGGAAGTAACCACCGCCGGGCGTATTATGCAACTGCGCAGTATGGGTAAAGCGGCCTTTGCCCACTTGCGTGACTTTACGGGCCGCGTACAACTGTATGTAGCCAAAGACAACTTGGGCGATGACGCCTACCAGTTTTTTAAAAAACACGTAGCCGTGGGGGATTTTGTGTCCGTCACCGGGCACATGTTCGTAACCAAAACGGGCGAAAGCACCATCAAAGTAACCAAATTAACCTTAATCTCCAAAGCCATCCGCCCCATGCCGGAAAAATACCACGGCTTACAAGATGTGGAAGTACGCTTCCGCAAACGCCACTTGGATTTAATTGCCAACGAAGACGTAAAAGAGATTTTTATTAAACGTGCCAAAATCATCTCTTCCATCCGCAAAACCTTGGATGAAAAAGGCTACCTGGAAGTGGAAACCCCTATTTTAAACCCCTCTTCCGGCGGGGCTATTGCCCGTCCGTTTGAAACGTATCACAACGCGCTCAAAATGCCGCTTTACCTCCGCATTGCGTTGGAACTGCACCACAAACGCCTGATTATGGGCGGTATGGATAAGATTTATGAAATTGGGCATATGTTTCGCAATGAAGGGATAGACACTACCCACAACCCGGAATTTACTATGATGGAAATGTACCAAGCCTATGGCGACGTATATACGATGGCCGATTTGTTTGAAGAAATTTTGGGCAATGCAGCCAAAGCCATCGGGGCAGAAACCGTACACTTCCGCGGGTATGATGTGGACTTGCGCCCCCCGTACAAACGCCTTTACATTCCGCAAGCCTGGCAGGAAAAATTCGGCCGGGACATTCACGAAGTGTTAGACGGGCGCAAATTCAACCGCGCCAAACTGGAAGAAGTAGCCAAAGAGCAAGGCGTTAAATTCGGGCCGGACGATTCCGACGGTTCCATTTTTGATGAACTCTTTGAAGGCAAACTGCTGGCCGATTACCATAACCCGGTCATTGCGTTGGATTACCCCACCGCCGTCAGCCCGTTTAGCAAAACCAAACCGGGCGACCCGGAAATTGTGGAACGCTTTGAAGTATTTGTAAACGGGCAGGAATTAGCCAACGCTTATACCGAGCTTAATGACCCGGCTGACCAACTCCAACGCTTAAAAGACCAAGCAGCCGAAAAAGCCGCCGCCAAAGGCGAAGACGCCGAAAACGCCGACATTTTGGACGCGGACTATATTGAAGCAATGGAAAACGGTATGCCGCCCACCGGTGGTATGGGGATTGGGATAGACCGCATTGTAATGATGTTAACAGGGCAGGATTCTATCCGCGAGATTATCTTATTCCCCACGCTTAAAAAGCTGGAAGAGTAATCACCGCTCTAACTTTAAACCCCCCGAAAAACCGGGGGGTTTTTTAACGCACCAGCGGCCAGCGGACGTCCTCCCCGTGTTCCGGGTTTTTTACGTCTGCCCCCAAGGCAGCGCATATTTTTCGGGCAAATTCATAGTCAGGCGTTCCCGCACTGGCACTTGTTCCACAAGCAATACTGGCATACCCCAAACTAACCGCAGAAGAAAACCGATAAGTCAACAAATAGCCTTTCTTAATGGAAGTAGCATATACAGCCAAAACGTACGCGCTGGAATACCTAAAGTTTTTACTTTCCGGGGCCGGGATGTCCAACTCATCTAAATCCTGTGCATAATGGCCGTTAGCCAGATAATAAACCTCTTGTGCGTCCCGCAAGGTTTTTAAAACAGCCAGCGCTTCCGCCGCGCGGGATTTTTCCACTGCCACCTCATACTGCGGCAACGCCACCGCCGCCAAAATGCCAATTATCAAAACCACTACCAAAAGTTCAATAAGCGTAAACCCGCCTAATCGCCCCACTGCAACATTTTTCATTTTCCTGCTCCTTTTTTGACTAAATTTTGTTTTCAACAAAATTTATCAAAAAAAAAAAACAAAGCAACCCCTTTTTAAATTTCTTTGGCAGCAAAAGCGCATTGGGTACCCCTGGCAAATAAAGTACAATATATATATGAAATTTGAACGTTTTGTAGCCCTGCGTTATTTAACCCGCCGCAAAGGTTTATTTGCCATCATCACCACGCTTATAGGCGTGGCGGGCGTTAGCGTGGGGGTGGCGGCTTTGATTACCACGTTGTCTGTTATGAACGGGTTTCAAAGCGATATTAAAGAAAAAGTCATCGGTGCGCAAAGCCATATTTTGGTGTTTGGCCGTATGTCCGCCGCTAGCTACCCCAAGCATATACAGGCTATTGAACAAATCCCCCTGGTAGAGGCGGCCGCCCCGCATATTTACGGGCAGGCCATTTTGTCTTATGACGGGCAAAGCGTGGGCCTGGTGGTGCGTGGATTAGACCCGGACAAAGAAAAAAAGATTAATAATTTAAACGACTCGTTAACCGAAGGCTCCTTTACCCCCAACTGGCCCGAAGACGCCCCCGCCCCCTTGGTATTGGGTACGGAACTGGCATACAGCCTGGGGGCAGAAGTGGGAGATGACGTGGTGCTTATTTCCCCGCAATCCATTTCCACCTCGGCAGGGATGTTTCCTAAAATGAAAAAATTCCGCGTAAGCGGGCTTCTTCGCACCGGGTATTACGAGTTTGACAACACCATCGCCTACACCACCCTCGCCCACGCCAGTGATTTTTTGGGCCTTAAAGGCGGGGTTACGGGGGTGGCCGTTAAATTACACAATTTAAACCAGGCTGACCAAGCCGCCGAACAAATCCGCCAGGCTATCGGTTACGGATATGCCGTGCGCACATTCGCCCAGTTAAACAGCACCTTGTACGCTGCATTAAAGTTAGAAAAAGCCGTGATGTTTATTATTCTGTTTTTAATTATTATCGTAGCTTCTTTAAACATTGCCGGGAACCTGATTTTGCTGGGAACTGAAAAACTGCGCGATATTGGCCTTATGCGCGCTATGGGGGCCAGCCCCAAAATGATACGTAAAGTATTTATGTGGGAAGCTATGGCCATCGCCACGCTGGGTATTTTTTTAGGCATAGCCTTGGCGTGCCTGCTGTGCTGGATTATAGCCACATTTAACATTGTAGAACTGCCCGGAGACATCTACTACCTAACCAAAGTGCCCGTACGTATGGAATGGACGGACATCTTGGCCGTGGTGGGCGGAAGTTATTTAATTTGTTTCTTTGCGGGGCTGTACCCGGCGGCAAAAGCCTCCCGCGTAAACCCGACGGATGCTATACGTTATGGATAACATCATAGAAATTACCCATTTAACCAAAATTTACGGCCAGCAAGACGAAAACTTATGCGTGCTGGACGATGTGTCTCTTTGTGTTGCTAAAGGCAGTTTTACGGTGCTGTTAGGCCCCAGCGGAAGCGGAAAAAGCACCCTTTTAAATTTAATTGCTATGTTGGATAAGCCTACTTCCGGGCAGATATTCTTTGAAGGCAAAGAGTTAACCAATATGCGCAAAGAATCCGCCCGCTCCGCCCTGCGCTTAAGCAAGATGGGGTTTGTGTTTCAGTTTGACGGGCTGTTGCCGGAATTTTCACTCTTGGAAAACGTGGAACTTCCTGCCATTATGCAAGGCAAACCCAACCCGAAAAGAGCACAAGAACTGCTGGAAAATTTAGGTTTAGGGGGCATTTCCCACAAATTTCCCAGTGAACTTTCCGGCGGGGAAAAACAACGCGCCAGCATTGCCCGCGCGCTTCGCAATAACCCTGTATTGCTGCTGGCGGACGAACCTACCGGCAATTTGGACGCGTCCCGCAAAGAACAGGTATTTGAAGACTTTGCCCGTATGGCCCGGGAAGGCCTAACCATCCTGATGGTCACGCACGACGTACACGCCGTTAATTACGCTACTGACGTGTACACCCTGGAAAACCGCAAACTGGTAAAAACCAAATAATTTCTCTGCTATGAATACACCTATTCTTTTTATTACCGCCGCTTGTTTTATTGCCGGAAGCCTGGTTTACGCCCTTTACAAATACACCGCGCGCCGCAATCTACAAAAATTACAAGCCAAAGCCCAACAGGCTGACTCGGATGCATTGGTAGCCCTGGGGCGAAAATACTACGAAGGCAAAGGCCTGCCCAAAAACCGGGAAAAGGCCTTCTCTCTTTTTAAACAAGCCGCTAAAGCCGGCCACCCTGAAGCCCAAGTTTTAACCGCCGCTATGTGCCGCGCCGGAGACGGCTGCCCCCAAAATGACAAAGAAACTTTCCGCTGGTATCAAGCCGCCGCCGAACAAGGAAATTACGAAGGGAAAATGAACCTGATTGTGTGCTATCTAAAAGGAATAGGCACCCCCAAAGACCCGCAAAAAGCCTTCTCTTTGGCTTTAGAAGCGGCTGACGCCGGCAGCCCCTTTGCCCAAGTAATGACTGGAGATTTTTATGCCTGCGGCACCGGCACCGAACAAAACAAAGACAAAGCCCGCCGTTATTACCTTTTGGCCGCCGTACAAGGGGAACCTCACGCTAAAAAACGTTTAAAAACATTAGACCATATTGTAGAACGTCACGACGCTATGTTTTAATATCCCACTGTTTACATACATCACGCAAAAAACCGCCGGATCTTTATGGGGCGGTTTTTTATTCGGCATTAACTATACCCTAACACTTAAAACAAAAACACCGCGGCGGGGAAACAACTCCCGCGGCGGTGTTGGGTGAATACCAAAAGCATTTATAAAGCTATTTGCAATTTGCGCGCCAAGGCTTTTAATACGTCTTTACTCATTTTTTCTTTTCCTAAAGCCTTTAACGCCAAAAACACAAATTCCTGCGCTTTGGTAATATCCGGCTTAAAACCGAATATTTCCATATAGTTTAAGAACTCCACCACCTTCATCGCGGCGGCACTGTCAGACGGATTACGGGCAAAAGAAAAAGCCAAAAAGGTTAGCTTGTCGCTTACCACGCGGCGCAAGTCTTCCCCGCTTACGTCCAACCCCAGTGTTTTAACGTCTTCCATTAACTCCTCTACGGCGTTAATGTCCACCTCTTTGGCGCGAAACTCTGCCTTTAAATCACTCGTAAGCACAAAATCCGCCACGGTTAAAAAGGGTTTAGGAAGAGGTGTTCCGATATATTGCAACCCACGTACAATGGGGTATTGCTCCTCAAATATTTGGCTAAACTGCCGGTCTGTATCCTCATACACTTTGTTCATTACGCTGTCTATCACTTTGCGCTGCACGTCTTTAAACAAAGAAAGCAGTGGATAGACCTCTTTAAAACGCGCACGGATGATGCTGGCGCACTCATCATAGCGCCCAGCATCAAAAGCGGTTTTAAGCCCGTTAAATAAGGCGTCTTTGTCGGCCGGAACGTCCATAGCGGCGCTTAAAAAAGAAGTAGCCCCTTGCTGAAGGACAACAAACGCAAATTGGCGTTTTTCCAGCGTGATGGTGGAAAACAACGTCATTTCTCCATAATACAGATGATTGGCCGGCGCACTTAACAGCGTGGGCGAAAAATGCTGCACTTCACAATCATACGCCCGGGCCGGGTTTAAAGTAGGGTCTGTTAATACCGCCACTGCGTGTTGGGCGGCTATTTTTTCAAGCGGCATTTTTTGCGCAACCACAAAACGCTGGTAAACCACAGCACCATTTTTTAAATCGCGTATATTGCTGGGGGCGGCTTCCAAACGTTTAATCAGTTCCGGCTCCAAATCCACCCCGCTGATTTGTTTGTTTAGCTCTGCCGCACGCGCCGCATACTGCATAATCTGCACCGTTTCAATACCGCTTACCTCATCAAAAAACCACCCGCAGCTGGTGTACATCAGCATAGCAAAACGCTGCATTTCCAATAAGCGCAAAGCGCCACAGCGGTCATTCCAGGCTTTTTCCGTAGCGTGTTGTAAGAAAAACCGGTGTTGAGCGTCTAAACTGCGGTCTAAGACCAAGTCAATATACTCATCCCGCGCGGTCCAGGGGTCTTTAAAATACTGGGCACCGATGGTTTGATAGGTTTTAATCATTTCATCGCGCAGCCAGTCCAGCGCTTCGCGCAAAGGCTTGCGCCATTTTTGGTGCCAGCCGCCGTGCATACCGGAATTACATCCGCAGTCCGCCCGCCAGCGTTCCACCCCGTGGAAACAACTCCAGGAAGAGTTTTCAAATATCTTTGCCTCATACTGCGGAGGGTTTTTAGCCAAAAACTCGCCATAGACGGTAATCTGCACGTCGGTTTTGTCTTCCACGTATTTTAAGCAGTAGGCCAGAGCCATATCGGCAAATTTTTGATGATGTCCATAGGTTTCGCCATCGGTGGCGATGTGCATAAGCTGGGCTTCAGAGCCGGAGTTAAAGGTTCCCAATAAACGCCCGGCAAAATTTTCTCCGCTTTTAAGCGTATCGGAAAACGCAATCCCTTGAGAGACGGGCCCGTCGTAAAAGAATAGCGCTATGCGCCTCCCGCTGGGCAAATTACATTGGTAAGCCCGCTTGGGATCCACCTTCGCGCCGGACACGTCCTGCCATTTTTCCTCGCCTATTTTACGCACTTTAGCGCATTGGCCGGGAGCTAAAATAACAAATTTCATTCCGCATTCGGCCAATACTTCCAATGTTTCTGTATTACAGGCGGTTTCGGCCAACCATAAAGCCTCGGGCATACGGCCAAAGCGTTTTTTAAAATCAGCAATACCCCAACGCACCTGTGTGTATTTATCGTGCTGGTTGGCCAGCGGTAAAATCATATGGTTATACGCCTGTGCGATAGCACTGCCGTGGCCGGAAAAATGTTGCTGGCTGATTTTATCGGCCTCCAATACAGCGCGGTAAACTTCCGGCTCTTTCTTTTCCATCCAGGAAAGGAGGGTGGGGCCGAAGTTAAAACTAATGCGGGCGTAGTTATTAATTAAATCCGTTAATTGTTGTTTGCCATCCAATACGCGGGCCAAGGCATTGGGGGAGTAACACTCCGCACAAATGCGACTGTTCCAATCGTGATACGGCGCGGCGCTTTCCTGGATTTCTATTTCGTCTAACCAGGCGTTTTCGCGCGGGGGTTGATAAAAGTGTCCGTGAATGCAAAGATATTTCATATATATGTTATAGCAATTAATGGTAAAATATGCACACGCTCTTTCCGCCCAACCAGCCCTTGATAATGGACAGACGGAGCCTTATACTTAAAGTGAAGACACTTATCTTCCGTTGTGCCGAGGTGCGCTTATGAAAAAAACATTTATTTTGGATACCAACGTTTTACTGCACGATGTAAACTGTCTGCACGCCTTTGAGGATAATGACATCATTATCCCTATGGCCGTTATTGAAGAGCTGGACAGCTTTAAAAGCGAAGGAGACACCCGCGGCAAAAACGCCCGTATGGTTTCCCGCACATTGGACGAGATGCGCAGCTTGGGCCATTTAAACGAAGGCGTTGCCCTAAAAAGCGGCGGCACGCTAAAAATTGAATTGGATAAACCCAACATTCTCCCCCCGTTCTTAGCCTTTAACAAGGCAGACAATTCCATTTTAAACATTGCCTATACGCTTTCTAAAAAAGAAGGCAGCTACAAAAAAAACACCAACCCCGTCATCTTGGTAACCAAAGACATCAATATGCGCCTAAAAGCCGAGGCATTGGGCCTGGCCGCACAGGATTATACCACCGATAAAGTAAACGTGGATGAGCTTTATACCGGTATGGCGGAAATGGAAGTATCGTCCGAGCAAATAGACGCGTTTTACCGGGATAAAAAACTGCCGGCCGATCCCAAGTTATACTTCCCCAACGAGTTTATTATTTTAAAAGCTAACGACGGAAGCAAAAAATCCGCCATGGGGCGCGTAGCCAATAATGGAGAATTTTGTATCCGCCCGCTTAGCCAGCCGGAACCTACGGCCTGGGGCATTAAACCGCTAAATAAAGAACAACGTTTTGCTATGGAACTATTGCTGGACGACAGCCTGGACATAGTAACCCTAGTAGGCACTGCCGGCACCGGCAAAACGCTCATCACCTTAGCCACCGGCTTACAACGCACAATGGACGAAAACGCCTACCGCCGCTTGGTGGTATGCCGCTCTATTGTACCTGTGGGGAAAGATTTAGGCTTCCTGCCCGGCACCAAAGAAGAAAAATTGGAAGCCTGGATGGGCGCCATTTACGACAACCTGGCCTTCTTGGCTGACCGCAAAAACCCCGATGAAGGCGAAGAAAAAGCCCACTACCTGCTGGACAGCGGTAAAATAGAAATTGCCTCCGTTACCCATATGCGTGGGCGCTCACTGCCAGGGCAGTATATGATTGTGGACGATGCCCAAAACCTTACCCCGCACGAAATGAAAACCATCCTTACCCGCGCGGGCGAGGGCACCAAAGTAGTGGTAACCGGTGACCCGTATCAAATAGACACCCCGTACCTGGATGTGGAATCCAACGGGCTGACCTATTTGGTAGATCGGTTAAAAGGCCAAAAGAGCCACGGGCACATTACGTTCACCAAAACGGAACGCAGCCGCCTGGCGGATTTGGCTTCCAAATTGTTATAACCGTAAACATACAGCCAGGGCCCACCTTCGGGTGGGCCTTTTGGCCTATATACCATAGGACTATTGACCCCTGGGCAAAACCCGCTTTTTTTCTATAATAGTAAGTAAGAGGCTTCTTAGTTTAATACAAGGGGATTTTTATGAACCGTTTCATTTGCCAAGTACTGATAGTTGCATTCTCCTGCAATATACTCCTGCCGGATACATTGCTTTTCGCCCAAAGCTATGGGGACGAGTATTCCGACGAATTATTTGTAGAAGAGTCCTCTTCGGCCAATGCTCCCCTTATGCCCGCCCAGCAAGAAACGGTGCTGGACAGCCCTTGGGCAGCGTATTCCGTATTGTCTGACCTGAAGAAACAAGAAGCCAAAGAAGACGTCCTTGGACGCCCGATTGACTATGACGCCCAAACAGACGCCAAGAGAATTAAACGCGGTCTTATAACAGAAAATGCCTCCATCCGCCAATTTTTAGCCAATGCGCCTAAAGATCAGCTGTTGGAATGGCTGACCAAGAACGAGTTGCCGCAAGACGATTACCAAATTGGGATGAATGAATACGTCCCGGGGTTACATTTAAAAAAGGCCGCTGGAGAATCCGCCAAAGCCGCGTTAAAAAATTTAAACACCCTTAACGAACGGGGAGAATTGCAGATAGATGACTTTATTCCGTTACTGGCTGCCCCGTCGGCTGAAGTGGCTTCCTTTTCTGCCGCCGTACTTAACGCCATTTATCAGCAAGCCTTGCTGACTAAAGATCCGGCCACCATATACACCGTTTTGGGCTTTACTCCTGCGGTGCAAGCAGCCGTTATCAACCGTTTAAATAATGCCTATGACAACCCCCAAACCAACCGGGCTGTTACCCCCGGTCACCGGCTGGTACAGGCATTGGCCCCGGCACAGACTGAATCTTATCAAAGCGTAGAACTGCGCGGTATATTAAACTTGGTTTTGGCCGATATTTACAGCTTGTACAAACTGACCCAAAACCCGCAAATACGTGCGTCTTTAGAAGAACAAGAAAATGCTATGTGGCAGATGGGAGAATATTCTTTCTTAACACCGGACGCCAAGGACGAAGCTTTCTATAAAACCCAAAAAGACCGTTTGTTGCACAGCTTGGATTATACCCGCACCTTAAGAGAACGCGTAATGGGCATTAACAGCGAACGCGTCTTAAACGCCGACTATGTAGCCCTTGCCTTAATTACGTACGACGGGATAGAAGGGTTCAAACGCGTAGTGGACTACATTGACGAAGACAACACCAATTTACAGGGAGAAAAACGTCAAAATCGTTTAGATCAATATAACTTTCCGTTCTTAAAAAGCGCTTTTGACTATTTGGCCTACTTTTATGTGCCGCAAATTTCCAGCCGGGAAACGGCTATGAACCCGAATGAAAAAGCCTTGTTGGTTAATACTTTAATTTATTACACCAACCACGGCTCCGCCCCGGTAAAAGTATTGGCTATGGACTTACTGACCCGCCTGTATGCCGAAACCGCCCCTAAATGGACGCGCGGCCAAGGGTATGATAAAGGCGCCAAAGGCGGTTTGGCTATCAGTACCAAGACAGCCAATCAGGTGGCAGACCGCATCAAAGCCATTTACTGCCGCATAGACCAATCTATCGAAAGCGTTTACGGATTAGACTCCAAACAAATGCAAGAAATGGCGGAACAACTGGCCATCGCTTACAACCGCGTACGCAAAGATGCACAGGGCAACTTTGTACAGCTTAACGATGACGGCCGCACAATGAAACGGGAAGCCTGCTATGTACGCAATGTGCAAACACGTAACCGCAAAGTACAAGCGCAGGAATTTTCTAATGAAGCGATGGGCTTTATCCTCTCCTGGGTGGCCTTTGGCGGAGCTATTCGTTTAATTGGTAAAGGATTTTCTTATGTGGGTTGTGTGGCCCGCACGGCCAATAAAGCCCGCAAACTGCCGGCCGGCCAGCGTATTGCCTTCTTTAAAGGAACCTTAAAACAGATAAACCAAGCCAAAAAGGCCGCAAAAGAATTGTCTGAAATAGGGGTAAAGGTAGAACGTATAGTGGAAGTACCGGTGAAAAAGCCGTCCTATTTGGGCCAAAAAATTGGTGCCTTAAAACAAAAAATGGGCTTTAAACCTAAAGAAGGCCCCACCTCTTATGTTACAAATGCTTTAACGGAAACCAACCCCACCGGCAAAACGCTTGGTTATCAAATTACCCAGCGGTTACCGGGTGGACAAGTAAAAGTTACTAATATTGAAGGGGAAGTGATAAACCGGACTGCGGCCTCACCTCTCTTACCAGTAAAAGCTGGCAGCCAAAAGGGAACGCTTAGAAGTGTAACGGAACTGGCAGACAAATACATTACCAAAATACCGGAAGGGGCGTCTCCTGCCGCTTATAAAGAAGCCATTGCCACGGAAAATTTGTTGGCTTCGGGTTTGGAACGGGTTTCTGCTTCCAACTTTAGAAGCGGGGTTGGAATGAAAAAAGTTTGGTACAAAGACCCCGATGGTAAACTGGGGTTTACCTATGAGCCGATGTGGAAAGATATGTCCAAATCTTCTCTTATTGTAAACAACGCCGCCGGAGTGCGCTTAACGGGGAGCATCCGCAAAGACTTACTCAAAACAGTAACCACCCCCGGCAGTATGATTACCTCGGCCGCGGCCAATGTGGGTGAGGGTGGTTTAAGATACGTGGGCAATATCGGCACAGTAATGGGAGGTTTTGCCGTGGCAGATGTGCTCACTCAACCCATTTCCCAAGGTTTAGACGGGCAGTATCAAAATGCGCCGGAAGGAGCTCCTTTCTACGCGCACGTTGGGCAATACTTTAAAAACGTGGGGAATGCCATTATGAACTATGATGAAGCTGCTGGTAATTCCCTCCTGTTGCCGTTTGAAGCCGCTTGGGATGGTATGTGCTGGGTATGGAACAAAGCCACGCGCTCTAGCGACACAATTGGCGATGAAGAACTGGCCTCTCAAGTAGGAGAAAACCCCTATTTAAAAGAGTACCGCCAAAAAGCCGAACAAAAACAAAAAGCTTTTGATAAAGACGTTAAAGAGCTGGTTACCTTGTGGAAACAGGCTCAATCCAGCCCCAACAATATGGACTTGCAGCTCCAATTGGATCAGAGCATACAGCAGCTGTCCTCCAAATATGGCAAAGAGTCCACGGCGGACATTTCTACCCAATGGAATACCATTGTGGAGGCCCTGTACATAGGCATCAACCCATTGGATCCGCCAGAATTCACAGAAGAAGACTTTTTGTATTAATAAAATTACCCCCCGGCCAAACCGGGGGGTTTTGTAAAAAGATAAATGTACAGATTCTCTATTCCGCCCAACAAGAAGAGCCCCCTACTATGTATCCATTAACATAAGAAACACAGTTTGTTCCTCCTGTCTTGTTAAAGCCCATAGACTTACACCAAGCTTGTGATGTACCTCCATATCCAAAGCAATATCGCTTGCCATTATGCAGGCTTAAGCAATAGCTCTTTTTACGAGAACAAGCAGCTGCATAACCTTGCTGGGAAAAATAGCTAAACTCCTTGGTATTAAAAGAAGTGCCCGTAGCCGTATTCCCATTTTCATCAGTAAAAGAAACATCCAGCTCCTCAAACGGATAATTCTGGTCTTGTGTACCTGCTGCCAAATTGCGCACCTTGATGGCGGTACTGATAGAATTCATAATTGTCCAAGCTTCTGCCGCGCGGGATTTTTCTACTGCGCGTTCATATTGCGGCAATGCTACACTGGCCAATATACCAATTATTAATACTACTACTAAAAGCTCAATAAGCGTAAACCCACTTAATTGCCCCTTTACAACGTTTTTCATTCTCGGCTCCTTTTTTTGATTAAATTTGATTTCTAATCAAATTTATCAAAAAAAAAAAACAAATCAAGCCCTTTTAAATTTAAGAGAAGAAATCTTGTCAATGAAAATATTTAAATAATTAAACCAGCACAAAGGTATGCCAAATTCACTATGTCCTTAATATATCAAAAATATTTTTTTCCCTAGCAGACATGCTTTAGCTTAAGTAAACAATTAAAAATAACCTTGAGTGAGGGACCTTCGCTTTTGGTCTCTCGCTATCCAATCATTCCGATTGGCGACAGAAATACTATTCCGAGCTATTCGGTTTTTAGAATGCGTAAAAAACCCGGGCCCTGAAACAGACCCGGGTTTTTAATTATAAAATACCTGTTAATGTAAACCGCATTTGCAAACATGGTCTTTCTCATACTGTTGCAAGCTGGCGGCTTCCAGCGGTTTATATTCACTCGTACGGCGAATAAGCTCGTCAAAATCAATCGTGCGGGAAGGGAACATCGGCCCGTCCACACAGGCAAAGCGCACTTTGCCGTCCACCGTTACCCGGCAGCAGCCGCACATACCGGTACCGTCCAACATAATGGGGTTTAAGCTGGCGTGGGGCTCAATACCCAGCTTATCCATAAGCTGGGAGGTAAATTTCATCATTGGTATTGGGCCAATAATAAAACCGGCTTGTATTTTTTCGCCGTCTTCCACAATCTTTTTCAAAGCGTCAGTAACCATACCTTTTTGGCCGTGGGAACCGTCATCCGTGGCGCAGACGGTCACGTCCGAAACCGCCCGCATTTCATCTTCCAAAATAAGCAGGCTTTTGGTACGCGCCCCCAAGACGGAAATAACCCGGTTCCCGGCCTGTTTAAAAGCGCGCGCAATGGGATATACTTCCGCAATACCCACGCCCCCGCCTACCACAGCCACCGTGCCGTAATTTTTTATTTCCACCGGGGTACCCAACGGGCCGGCTACGTTGGCAAATTTTTCGCCCTGTTTAAACGAATTAAACATAGCCGTAGATTTACCGATAGACTGAATAATCACGGTAATGGTGCCGGCTTTGGCGTCCCAATCCACCAAAGTAACGGGGATACGTTCCCCCCCTTCACGTCCGCGCAAGATAACAAATTGCCCGGCCTTGGCGGTTTGCGCAATCAGCGGTTGATAAATGACAAATTTGGAAACAACTTCGCTCAAATCTTCTTTGAGTACAATGGTATTTTCTTCCATATTATTTCTCCCCTTTCAAATAGCTGTCTATACGGCGGGCGGCTTCCAGGCCGTCTTTCATGGCTAAAAGCACCGTGGCCCCGCCGCGGATGATGTCTCCGCCTGCATACACGCCGGGCAAAGAGGTGGAACCATTTTCATCCAGTTCCAGTACACCGCGTTCAGTTGTTTTTAAACCGGGCGTGTGTTTGGGCAAGATGGGATTAGGCTTCTGGCCGATGGCCACAATCACCGTTTCCACTTCCATCACAAAATCAGAACCCGGTATTTCCACCGGCCG
>CALUUY010000010.1 GCA_944324095.1 uncultured Elusimicrobiales bacterium | reverse complement strand
CGTGCCGTAATTTTTTATTTCCACCGGGGTACCTAAGGGGCCGGCCACATTGGCAAATTTATCGCCCTGTTTAAAAGAGTTAAACATTACCGTGGATTTGCCTATGGCCTGGATAATTACGGTAATGGTGCCGGCTTTGGCGTCCCAATCCACCAGGGTTACGGGAATGCGTTCCCCCCCTTCGCAACCGCGCAAAATAACAAACTGCCCGGCTTTGGCGGTTTGGGCCACCAAGGGTTTATAAATAACAAATTTGGAAACGACGTCGCTCAAATCCTCTTTTACTAAAATGGTATTTTCTTCCATATTATTTCTCCCCTTTTAAATAGTTGTCTATACGGTGTGCGGCCTGCAGACCGTCTTTCATGGCCAAAAGCACCGTGGCCCCGCCGCGGATAATATCCCCACCCGCATATACACCGGGTAAAGAGGTAGAGCCGTTTTCATCCAATTCCAAAACACCGCGTTCCGTGGTTTTTAAACCGGGGGTGTGTTTGGGCAAAATGGGGTTGGGTTTCTGGCCGATGGCCACAATCACCGTTTCCACTTCCATCACAAAATCAGAACCCGGTATTTCCACCGGCCGGCGGCGGCCTTTTTCATCCGGCTCACCCAGTTGGTTGCGTGTAAAGCGCACGCCGGTTACACGGCCTTTTTCATCCTGCAGGATTTCTTTGGGAGTTACCAAAAATTCAAATTTTACGCCTTCTTCCTGTGCATGTTCCACTTCAGCCGCGCGGGCGGGCATTTCAGCAGCGCTGCGGCGGTAGGCAATGGTTACGCTCTGCGGCCCTAAACGCATAGCGCAGCGGGCGGCGTCCATCGCGCTGTTTCCGGCACCCAACACCACCACGTGTTTACCTACCGTAATGGGGGTATCCGTTTGCGGGAATTTATAAGCCTGCATTAAATTGATGCGGGTTAAAAATTCGTTGGCGCTATATACGCCTACACCGTTTTCTCCGGGAACGCCGGTCATTGTGGGAAGGCCCGCGCCGCTGCCGATGTAAACGGCATCGTATTCTTTGCGTAATTCTTCCACCGGTATGGTAACACCGGCTAAAACGTCCGTCTTAAACTGTACACCCATCGCTTTAACGGTTTCAATTTCGTGGTTAATCACTTCGCGCGGCAAGCGGAAAGAAGGAATTCCGTATCTAAGCACACCGCCGTAATCGTGTAAAGCTTCCAATACGGTAACATCGTGCCCTAAACGTTTCAACTCCGCCGCACACGCAATAGAAGACGGGCCAGACCCCACACACACCACTTTCTTACCGGTAGGTGCAGCCGTTTGTGGGGCTTTTAACAAGCCTTCTTTGCGGGCTGTATCCGCCACGTACCGCTCCAACATACCAATATTTACAGAACCAAACTTGGCTTTTAATACGCAGTTACCCTCACAATGTTTTTCCTGCGGGCAGACGCGGCCGCAAATGGCAGGCAGTAAGCTGGTTTCCATAATCTTGCTGGCGGCCTCTCCCACTTTGCCTTCTTTTAACAAAGCGATAAACGCCGGGATTTGTACCCCCACCGGGCAATTGGCCTGACAGCGGGCATTTTGGCAGTGCAGGCAGCGCTCGGCCTCAGCCAGGGCTTCTTCTTTGGTGAAGGTTTTGGTTACTTCGTCGAAATTGTGCTTTCTTACTTCGGGTGCTTGGTTTTGGCCGGCTTGACGCGGCGCGGACGGATTGGGCATAACTCACCTCTCAACTAACATAAAAACAACCTACCCCAACAGGGTGGATATGTATTATACTTAACTGTAGCAACAATTGAAATACAACCCAATTGTTGTACAATATATATTATACAAATCTAGCTGTAAAAAGGAGGGGTTATGAACGATAGATGCAATTGTGCAGGAGCTAGTTTGGCTTCTTTCTTGTTGGGCGCTGTGGTAGGTGCAGCTTTGGGGGTTATGTTTGCACCCGCTAAAGGGGAAACCACCCGCCGCAGAATTAAAAACTGGGCCGACGAAGAATATGAAGAACAAAAAGAAAAAATCGCCGATACCGCAGCCGAATTAAAAGAAAAATTAACCCGGCACGCCAACGAAGTAAAGGAAAAATTAACTGAAGAAGCCAAAGACGTAAAAGAAAAACTAACCAAAGAATTCAACAAACGTAAAGAAGAATTAACCGAAAAATTCAAAAAAGACTAATACCTTTTACCCCGCCTAACAGGCGGGGTTTTTATTGCGTCCAAACAAAACCAGTTTTTCTCCCCTCAACTTTCCGCTTGCTCTAAACACACTGTTTGGGTGTGTTTCCGAATAAATTTCCCAACGTACCATTGGTTTTATTTGTCCTACCGAACACCCTCCGCCTACGCACATAAGCAAACGGGGTTAAGGGAAGTGTGGCTTTAAAGAAAAATGATTCTTTATAAACCGCCTTAAAAAAACATCTACACGTTTAGCTGCGAACTAACCGCAAAAAACCCCGCACTAGGCGGGGTATAAAAAATTTGTGGTTTGAAAATTATTTTTTATTGCAAAAATCTTTAGCTAGCGCAAACGCTTCTTTGGTATTCATAACCGGGGCAGAAATAATTTTGCTGACGGCCATTTCGTGATTGGAAACGGAATGAATAATTTCATCCACCAAAAACCCTTTGTTTACTTCTTTTTCAATGGCTTCTATCACCGCAAACGGATCTGCCGGTGCCAAAATATTTTCTACACCGCAGTGCAGCATTTTTAAAGCTGCCGCCGCTTCATAGCGCACATAGGCTTTCCAAAGCGGAAAGCTATGTATGCAACCTTTATAATTGAGGCGTTTTTTTAATAAACCGCGCAGAATTTTGTCCGACAGCATCGCCTGGTTTTCCCCATCAATATTGGGGAACGTCATATCAGAAGGCATAATCGCGTCCGCCCGGCGGAATAAACTTTTATAAGGCATAAATTCCGCATCTTCCATCTGGGCCAGCGTTTTCAACGCGCCGCTTATCCCGGGGAAATACTTAATGCAGTTTAGCGCCCCCCCATTGGAAAGCCCGGCCACAAAATCACCCGCCAAGCGGGTAACACAGGAAGGCGACTCACTAAAAGACGGTGACGCATACCCCAAGTCCACCACCGGGCCAAGCAGCCAGTCTATCCCCAAGCTGCGCGCCTGCAAAGCTAATACGTGCCCTTTTTTATAAGCCCCCTCCGCCGAAGAGCACGCCCCTAAAGACGCATTAGACGGCAAGGCCGGGGCGTCAGGAATTATTTCTGTTAAATCTTCGTTGATATCGGCGCAAATAAGCAAGTAATTGTAAGGGGAAGCCTCCCGCATTTGGCGGGCGAAATCCGCCGTTTGCTCTGCCGTGCCGCCGTAAACGCAAAAGCCGCCCACGCCCATATGCGCCAATTGTTTAGCGGTGGACAAATCGCTCTCTCCAAACCAAAAACCAGGGAAAACAATCCGGGCGACTTTCATATCTTCTCCATTACTCCAATACAGACGGAATCAAGGCTTCTTCTGTGTCGGACGGGCCCACCACCAATACACCGGGCGCGGCCACTTCCGTTTCGGTTTCCGGTACGATATCCGGCTTTATTTCCGGCCGGGCAGGCACAGCCAGCCACTGCAATACAGACGGAATTAAATATTTATCCAGCATTTCGTGCGAGGACAAATCATACGCCGTCAAAAACGTTATGGTTCCTTCCTTGCCGGCATTCTCCGCCGTCAAATACGCCACATTGCGTATTACGCTGGCTTCCAAAAAAGTTTTTTTGTCATCGGCCGACGCAGCAATAAGCACATTGCCCTGATACAGACGCATAGCTGGTATAGCCAACACATCGCGCGTATTGGCCGTGGGGCTGATTAAACCCAAAGAGCCAATCTCCGGCGTAAACGTGACGCTTTTAGCCGCCACATTGGCGCCCAGCCCGCAACCCAGCAGCACGATATCTTGGGCCGACACTCCTTTTTTTTGCAAAAAAGAAACGGCTGCGTCCACATCGCGGGGCATTTTATTAAATTCGTTATCTAAACCTTCCCGGGCAAAAGTAGTATATTCTCCCTGATTAATACTTTGCCCGTGGCCGCGCAAGTCCAACGCCACGTACCCGTACCCCGCTCGAGCTAACGAAGCGGAAAACTTGGTAAAAGCGGTTTTGTCTTTTCCCAAATCAGGCAAAAGAATGACCACAGGGCCATTGTCCTTAGGCGCTTTATACACCGCAGAAAGGGCCCACCCGTCCGACGTGTTTAACGTAACGGCTTGGCCCTCAATACCCTGGGCAGATAACGGCAGGGACCCCCATAACGCCAAGGCCCCCGCCAATAACAAAGCATACACTTTCATTCTATCTGTCCAAAACCTCTTCGGGTTTAAACCACAGTGCAATTTCCTTTTCGGCATCTTCCGGTGAGCCGGAAGCGTGCACACAGTTCTGCATAACATCCCCGATGAAGCGCCCAAAGCTGCCGCGGATTGTCCACGGGGCGGCTTTTTCCGGGTTGGTGCTGCCAATTTCTTGGCGCACTTTGGCAATGGCGTTTTCACCCTGGAAAACGAAGGCGTAAATTTTATGATTGGGAACGTTGTTAAATTCACCCATCATATACTGAATGACTTCTTCCAAAAAGGGTTTGCCTTCCAGGTTTTTGTAATGGGCCCGGGCTAACTCTTCGGTTAAAGAAACCACTTTTGCCCCGGTCATTTGCAGGCCGAGGTGATCAAGCCGGTCTAAAATGAGACCGCTGATGCGTTTTTCAATAGCATCAGGTTTAATAAGTACCAGTGTGCGTTCCATATATCTCATATTTAAACATTATACCAATATAAAAGCGTAAGTCAACGGGCGTTCAAAAACCACAACCTTTACCCCATTTGCGGCGGATATTGGTATAATAAATAAAACAAGACGGGGGCTATATGACAACAAATAAAACCATTCGTTTTGGCATATTGGGAGCCGGCAAAATTGGCACTTTTCACGCACGCACCTTGGCCGGCCTTAAAGACGCAGGCGCCACCTTGGTTGGCGTGTGCGACCCTGACCTTATGCGGGCCCAAAAGGTGGCTTGGCAACATAATTGTACGCCTTATTCTAAGCCGGAAGAACTGCTGCCCCAAATAGATGCCGTCATTATTGCCGCCCCCACCCAATTACATCATAAACTGGGTATGCAATGCTTGGAAAACGGCCTGCATACGCTGGTGGAAAAGCCCATCGCTACTACTATGCAGCAAGCGCGCGACTTAATCCGCCTAGCCCAACGCAAGGAACTAGTATTACAGGTTGGCCACGTGGAACGCTTTAATCCGGCGGTTGTGCAAGCCAGCCCATTTATTAAAGACCCCCGTTTTATTACTATTAACCGTTTAGGCCCGTATGACCCGCGTATGTCCAACATCAGCGTGGTGCTGGATTTAATGATTCACGATATTGACCTGCTTCTTACCTTGGTACCCAGCCCGGTAACCTCCATAGAAGCAACGGGGCTAAGTGTTTTTTCTGCACACGAAGACATCGCTAACGTTCGTTTTGGGTTTGCTAACGGCGCCGTGGCGGACGTGACCGCCAGCCGCGCCAGTTTTGAACGGGCGCGCTATATGCATTTATTTCAAAAGGACGCGTATGTATCGGTGGATTTTATGAACGCACGCGTTAAGATTTACAAAAAAGAGAAACCGGTTATCGCCAGTATGCAGGACATAACCGTAGAATATCCAAAAGTAGAAAAACAACTTCCGCTCACGGCAGAACTGCTGCATTTTATTCATTGTATCCGCACCAACCGCACCCCGGCCCCCAGCGGAGAAAAGGACTCCCAAGCCTTGGAACTGGCTTTAAAAATAACCGATAAAATCAACCGTTTTGACATTCCTAAAACAACCCACCTGCACACACCCAAACCGCTGCAAATGGTGGGGGACGTGGCACGCGCCGCTCAAATTATGCTGGACGAAACCCTGGGAAACATAAAAAGAGAAAATTAATTATGACTATTACCCCTATTGTAAAAAATATACTTATTGTAGCCGGTGATGTATCCGGCGATTTGCACGCTTCCAACTTAATCAAGGCTTTAAAAACCCAAGACCCGGAAGTAAAAGTAACGGCTATCGGCGGCAAGTTAATGCAAAAAGAGGCCGATGTATTTTTGTTTGACCTGGCTTCCAAAGGGGCCAGCGGGTTTGTGGAACCGCTTAAAAAAATGCCGATGTGGATTAAACTGCTCTCTATCATCCGACAATATATGGAAACCCAAAACCCCATCGCGTTAATTGTGGTGGATTTTTACGGCTTCAACCACCAGGTGCTAGGTTTAGCGGCCCACCGCAACATTCCGGCTTATTATTACGTAACGCCGCAGGTATGGGCCAGCCGCCAATACCGCGCCAAACGTTTAGCGGCTTTAACCCGTAAAATGTTTGTTATTTATCCGTTTGAACCGGCTTTTCATCAAAAATTTGGTGGCAACGCCGTTTTTTTGGGAAACCCGCTTTTAGACATTATGCCCCCAGCCCACCCCAAGGACTACACCACGATTAAAGACCCTAAAAACCACCCCTGGAAACTGGGCTTGCTGCCAGGCAGCCGTATGGGTGAAATTACTCGCTTGACCCCGGTGTTGTATCAAGCCTTCAAAAAAACCTTAAAAACTTTTCCTAATACACAGGCCTATTTGTTTGCTTTACCGTCTTTACCGGATAAGCTGTTTTTAGATTTACTGGGCGAAAAACCCCACCCGCAATTTCACATCGTACGGGACGAACACTACGCCCAGCGCGCCCAGATGGACTATTTGCTTTGCTGTTCCGGAACGGCCACGCTGGAAAGCGCGCTTTTAGGCGTACCGATGCTGGTGGCGTATAAACTTTCCTGGCCCACTTACAAAATAGCTAAAATGGTAATT
Source organism: uncultured Elusimicrobiales bacterium (assembly GCA_944324095.1). Taxonomy (GTDB): domain Bacteria; phylum Elusimicrobiota; class Elusimicrobia; order Elusimicrobiales; family Elusimicrobiaceae; genus Avelusimicrobium. Next base: position 28,257 of record CALUUY010000010.1, on the reverse strand, counting down.
AAGGTAAATTACATTTCGCTGGTAAATCTGCTGGCTAAAGAAAAACCTCTTGTAAAAGAATTTATTCAGCAAGATGCCACGGCTGAAGCATTGGCGGCCGAAACATCTGCTATGTTTCAAAACCCGAACAGCTTACAGCAAATGCACAACAAATTGCTGGAACTACGGGCCTCTTTGGGCGAAAAAGGAGTGGCCCAACGCGCCGCGGCGGACATTTTGCAAGATTTAAAGAACTAGACTATGGAATTACAAGCGCTTTTAGATAAATTTAAAGAATACAATCCCAACAGCTCTGGCGAATTAATCGCCAAGGCCTATCATTTTGCCCAAAAAGCGCACAAACATCAAAAACGCGAAAGCGGCGAACCGTACTTTACCCACTGTTACCACGTGGCTGATATTCTGCTGGATTTTAAAATGGATGAAGACACCATCTGCGCCGGCCTTCTGCACGACACGGTGGAAGACACCGATGTTACATTGGAAGACTTAAAAAGAGAGTTTAATAAACAAGTGGCGCATATGGTGCAAGGGGTTACCAAAATAAGCGATTTAAAGTTTTCCTCCACTGACGAAGAAACCGTGGAAAACTGGCGCAAAATGCTTATAGCCGTGGCCGAAGACGTACGCGTTATTCTCATTAAACTGGCCGACCGTACCCACAATATGCGTACAATGGACGTAATGCCCCCGGAAAAACAAAAATTTAAAGCCTATGAAACCTTAACCCTTTATGCGCCTTTGGCCCAGCGCTTGGGTATGTTTACCATCAAGACGGATTTAGAAGACCTTTCTTTTAAATACCTGCACCCGCAGGAATACACCAATTTAAAACAACAGGTAGAAGCCCGCACAGCAGACCGGCAAGCCGCGTTAGACGCATTCAAAAAACAGCTGGAACCGGCCTTGCAAGAAGAGCACTTGGAATACCGCCTGCTTTCCCGCGCTAAAAACTATTATTCCATTTACCGCAAAATGCAAAAACACCAGTGTTCTTTTCAGGAAATACAAGATTCCCTGGGCGTGCGTATTATTACCAAAACCGTGCAGGACTGTTACAAAGCGCTGGGTATTGTGCATTCCCGCTTTAAACCCATTGCCGGTACGTTTACGGATTACATTGCCACCCCAAAAGCCAATATGTATCAAAGCATACACACCACGGTGCTGGGGCCTACGGGAGACATTGTGGAACTGCAAATCCGCACCGAAGACATGCACCGCACCTGCGAATACGGTATCGCCGCACACTGGCGCTACAAAATGGGCAATGTAAAGCAAGACAAAAACTTTGACGAAAAAATAAACTGGATACGCCAATGGGTGGAATGGCAGCGGGATTTAACCGCCCCGCGTGAATTTTTGGAAGGATTTAAAACGGACGTAAACCTGCAGCAAATTTTTGTGTTTACACCGCGGGCGGACGTAAAATCCCTGCCGGAAGGCGCCACCCCCATTGATTTTGCCTATTCTATTCACACCGATATTGGCGACCACTATGTAGGCGCTATGGTAAACAAACGGATGGTGCGTATGGATTATGTATTTAAAACCGGAGACGTGTGCGAAATTATCACCCGCAAAAACAGCGAGCCTAAACGCGACTGGCTGGAGTTTGCCCGCACGGCCGGAGCCCGCAGCCACATCAAACGCTACCTGCGCAGCAAGGGGGTGGACATTTAATGCCCTTCTGCCCCAAATGCCGCCAAGAAATTGACGAGCTGGACAACTTCTGCCGCAGCTGCGGCAAGCCGTTAAAACCCGGCACCGGGTTTTGGTATTCCCACTCCGGCATTATTTTATTAATGTTGGTATTGGGGCCGTTTGCTTTAATACCGGTGTTTTTGTCCAAAACACTTAGCACGGCCGCCAAAGCTATTTATTGTGTGGTTATTTTGCTGTTTACCGTATATTTGTGTTACGCCTGCTGGCAGTTTTTTGTACTAATGCAGCAGATGTTCACATCCCCCCTGGTAATGCCTTATTAAAAAATCCCGCCGGCTGTATAGATATTTTGTAAAATATGGAGTACCCTTTTGATTCAAAATAAGGAGAAAAATAATGAGTTCAGAAGTTTCTAAAACTGCCAAGCTGGAAAAGCAGCCCGCAGGCTTGTACCTCTGTTTCTTTGCGGAGATGTGGGAACGCTTCAGCTACTATGCCATGCGCGGCATTCTGGTGCTTTACCTCATTAAAGTACTGGAATTTTCCGAAAGCCACGCCAGCCGCTTCTACGGCACCGTGACCAGCTTGATTTACTTGAGCCCTCTTATCGGCGGTTATATTGCCGACCGTTTCTGGGGCCAGCGCCGGGCTATTATCTGCGGCGGTATATTGATGGCATTAGGGCAATTCGCCATTGCGGCACATCCGTCTTTGATGTTCCTGTACACGGGTATTACCTTAATTGTTTTGGGTAACGGTTTGTTTAAACCCAACATCTCCACCTTAGTGGGTGAACTCTATGAAAAGAATGACCCCCGCCGTGACGCCGGTTTTACCATTTTCTATATGGGTATTAACTTGGGCGCGTTTATCTGCAACTTTGTAGCCGGAACCTTGGCTGAAAAAGTAGGTTTTAGCTGGGGTTTCTCCGCTGCCGGTATTGGTATGGTGCTGGGCTTGGCTACGTTTATTTGGGGAAAAGAAAAATTCCTGCAAGGGAATGGTAAAAAACCCAAAAAACTGACCAAAGAAGAAAAATTGGCCCACCCCAATGCTCCTTTAACCACCGAAGAAAAACAACGCATCGCGGTTATTTTCATTATGGCGTTTTTCAGCATTTTCTTCTGGTCTGCTTTTGAACAGGCCGGGGCTTCTTTAACCATCTTTGCTGAAAAATTTACTGACCGCCACATCTTCGGTTGGGAAATGCCCACCTCTTGGTTCCAGAGCGTAAACCCGATGTTCATCATCTTGTTTGCGCCTTTGTTCTCCAAATTGTGGATCAAACTGGCCAAAAAAGGGGTGGAACCGTCCACCCCGGCCAAATTCACTTGGGCTTTTATGTCCTTGGCGTTTGGGTTTTTAATCTTGGTGGCGGCTTCTTACGTCATTCAAACCACTGGGGTTAAAGTGGGTATTTTCTGGCTTACGTTTGCTTATATGTTTCACACTATGGGCGAACTGTGCTTGTCCCCTGTGGGGTTGTCTCTGGTAACCAAATTGGCGCCTTTGCGCTTTGCCTCTTTACTTATGGGTACTTGGTTCCTGGCCAACGCCGCGGCCAACTTTACTGCCGGGTTCTACTCCGGTTATTTTGGACACATCAGCAATGTTCAATTCTTTGGTTGGTTAGTGGTTATGCCGTTAATCGGCGGCGGTATCTTAATGCTGCTGAGAAAGAAAATCATCCAGTGGATGAACGGTATTCAATAAACATTCTATTGCTGAACAAAACCCCGCTTTATGCGGGGTTTTTTATGGCTCGCAAAATTTTTCCACGGGCTACTTTAACATATTACGGATTGGACGCCCGAGATAAAACCGCTCAAATGGGCCTAGCAACTTCCCAAGCACCTTTTCCGCCCATAAACGCTTTTTATTCTTATACTCCCCCTTTTTCTGCCTAAACAACACCTAAAGTAATTTTTAAGACACATTGTAAAACGATTACAACGCTTTTCTCCTTCTTTTTGTCTGCCTTAAAATACTTGTGTTTGGGGATAAAAAAGGCCTAACACAACGCCATTTTCCCTCCCCAAGCCTTTTATATAGATTAGCAACGGATATAACCTGATAAAACACCCAATCCCCTTATACAAAGCGTTTATAGGCCATAAAAAACCCGCCCGGTTTACTGCCGGGCGGGTAAAAGGAAAAAACAGACGTTTATTCGTCCGCAGGTTCTGTTTCCGGTTCTTCCGTAGGTTCAATATGTAAAGAAGCCAGCAGCATGTCCACCAAGCGAATATCGCTGGGATATTGCACCAACTCCCGGGCTTTTACGAGCGAAACCCAACGTATAGAAATAATTTCCGACGCGTCGTGCTTGCCAATACGGCCCAGCTTTTTCATCAAATACCACTGAACCATTTTTTTGACGTAATTACCTTGAAAAGTGAACGCATACCGTACCCGAATCATCGGCCGGACAATAACCGCTTTGTAGCCGGTTTCTTCCAGCACTTCGCGCAAGGCGGCCTGGCGGGGTGTTTCGTTTGCTTCTATATGGCCTTTGGGGAAAGTCCAAATCTTTTTCCCCTTCATATTTTTTACCTGCACCAGAAGCACTTTGCGCCCGTCTAAAATTACGCCGCCGCACGAAAATTCGGATACAATCATAAACCTTTCTCAAAATTATACGCCACGTTTAAGGCTGCCTCTTCTTTCAAAATAGGCGCATAAAACTGCACGCCAACCGGCAAGCCTTGTTCGTCTTTTCCGCAAGGCACGCTAATGCCGCCCAAGCCGCCTATATTCCCTTGGCAGGTATATAAATCCGCCAGGTACAGGGCAAGAGGGTCTTCTTCTTTCTGACCCAATTTAAAGGCCGTAGTGGGTGAAGTAGGCGTCAAAATTACATCTACTTTTTCAAACGCTTTTTTAAAGTCCTGGCGGATTAACTCCCGCACTTTCATTGCTTTTAAAAAGCATTCCTCATAACGCTCGGACGTAAGAGCATACGTACCAATAATAATACGTTTTTTCACTTCCAGCCCAAACGGAGCGCGGGAAAGTTCATAATAATCATTTAAACCGTTGGCGTCTTTGGCGGCATAACCATAGCGGATGCCGTCATAACGGCCCAAGTTGGAGGAAGCCTCCGCACTGGTAATAATATAATAGCACGGGGCCGAGTATTTAGCATACGGCACTTCCACTTCCACCAGTTCAGCCCCTTTGGCTTGCAAGCGCTGAGCAGCCGCCTCAATTTTTTCTTTTACTGCCGGGGCCAGCCCGTCCAAAAAGCCTTTGGGCATACCAATGCGTACGCCTTTTAACCCATCCGTAAACAATTTTTCATATTCGGGAACGGGTGCATCTAAAGAGGTAGAGTCATTGGCGTCCTTTCCGCTTAACACTTCCAACACTTTGGCGCAGTCGGCCACAGTATGGGTAAGCACACCCACCTGATCGGCACTGGAAGCAAAAGCAATTACCCCATAACGGGAAATACGCCCGTAACCGGGTTTCATACCCACCACGCCGCAAAAACCGGCCGGCTGGCGGACAGACCCGCCCGTATCCGTACCCAAAGCCGCAGGAACCATTCCGCTGGCTACGGCCGCGGCACTTCCGCCAGAGCTTCCGCCCGGTACGCGTTCCAAATCCACCGGGTTGTGCACGGGCCCATAAACGGAAGTTTGGTTGCTGCTGCCCATAGCAAATTCGTCCATATTCGCGCGGCCGATGATAACCGCATCCGCCGCCAACAATTTTTCCACCACGGTGGCATTGTACGGGGCTACATAATTTTCCAACATTTTGGAGCAGCAGGTAGCCTTATGGCCTTTGTATAAAATATTGTCTTTAATAGCCACGGGAACACCAGCCAACGCGCCTAATTTTTCACCACGGGCTTTTTTAGCGTCCACAGCTTGGGCTTGTTTTAAGGCGTCCTCTTCCCACACTTCCACCAACGCGTTAATTTTGGGGTTGAGTTCTTTGATTTTTTCCAAGCAGGCGCGGGTAACGTCCTCAGCGGTGCGCTTGCCGGACTGAATATCGGTTAAAATTTCGCAAACGGTCATCATAATTAAAGCACCTTTTTTACTTTGGCACAATCGTCTTTTTCTTCGTTAAAAGCGCTGATAAGGGTACGGGACAGCGCGGGGTCTTCCACCGGGTTATCTTGGCGCAAATGCGCCGCTAAAGCGGTTTGAGTCAGTTCCACCCCGTCTGTATTTACGGCCTGTAATTCTGCCACCCATTTAAACAAGGCTTCCAACTGTTCTTTATAAATATCGGCTTCCTGGCCGCTTACCTGCATTTTGGCCAATTTGCCGGAAAGTTCAACGTCTTTTTTGGTTATTTCCATAGTTTTGTGCACTCCTAGAAAGTATATTTTATATAATAATGGGGCCGCTTGGCTAGGAGCTCCATACGCCCTGCGCCACGGCAAGGGGGTTTGGTTATGAACGAAGAAAAAAGCTCGTCCTGCTGTACTGCGCAGAACGCCTCTCAAACAGGCGCCTGCCCGTGCACGGCTAAAGCAAAAAACGACATTAATACTCATTTTACTTTAGCCTTGGTGGCCATTGTATTTTCCTGCGTAGGAGGATTCTTCTCCATAGCGGTGGCGCTGGCAGCGCTGATACTTTCGCTGCGGGCGCAGGACTTGGCAAAAAACGACTTATTAGCAGAAGCCAAAACCGTGGCCGCTTGGTCTGCCGCGTTTAGCTGGCTAACCATACTTATTGCCATTCTTCCCATTATTTTTATCTTCTTGTTTGGCGGGGCCATTTTGGCGGCATTAGGGGCTATTTTAGCCGCCGCATAATGGTAACGGCAGGCCGCAAACATTCAATTATGCCTAGCCAGATGGCAAACTTTTAAACAAAAATCCCCGAGCGCACGCCCGGGGATTTTTATTTCAATATACCGCTACAAAATTTCCAACGGGGCAAATTTAAGCATAAAGGTGCGCCGCACACCGTTTCCAAATAAAACGGTTATTTTAGCGCTCTCCCCGGAGCCGGCAATCTGTACAATTTTGCCTTGCCCAAACACGCCGTGTTTTACAAGCCCGCCAACGGCTACGCCGTCGGCATTTTTTTCGGGCGGTTTCTGTTGAGAGGGCGGGTCAAACGCCGGGCGTGATGACGCCGCCGGGCGGGAATACAAAGACCCCAACCCCGAAGAACCCCGGTAAGAAGACGTATAATCCAAATCATCATTATCTTCTATTTCATAACCGTGGCTATCATACTTTTTTTGAAAGCGGCTGGCAGAAGCATAGCCTTCAAATCCGTCCGAGCGGCCCCCGCCAAAGTTGTTTTTTCCTTTCCAATAACCATTGCCGTAATGGCCGCCGTTGTACCCGCCAGAGGCAGTGCCGCCATAAAGGCCGTATTTGCTTTTAAAATCCGTAAAGCGGGATTGGCGCGCCTCGTGCTCTTCACGCTCGCTTTCATCTAACAAGCCGCATTCATACAAAAAGCGGGAAGGGACATTGGTGTAAGTCTGCCCGAATTTACGCCGGCTTTGCGCGTAAGACATAAATAACTTTTCCCGCGCGCGCGTCATAGCCACGTAACACAAGCGGCGTTCTTCTTCCAGTTCGTCCTCATCGTCTTTAGAGATAGGGAACAATCCCTCCTCTAAGCCTGTTACAAACACATTATTAAACTCCAGCCCTTTGGCCAGGTGCACCGTCATCAGCGTAACGGCGCCGCCTTCACCGGCGGCGGAGTCATCCTCCCCGGATAAAAGGGAAATTTCCTGCAAGAAATCCGACACCGAGGGTTCTTTTTCCCCTTTTTCACAACGTTCTTCGTACTCTTTTACAGCGTTGACCAACGCGTCCAAGTTCTGCAGGCGGCTTTCTGCTTCCGGGTCTTTTTCCATTTCTGCGCGCACTGCCGCCAAATAGCCCGATTCCTGCATAATCTTATTAAAAATGTCCGCCGGATCTGTCAGCAGCATATCCTGCCGCCAACCATTAAACAACTTGGCTAAATTAATAGCGGCTTTGCACGCCACAGAACTAAGCCCCTCCACATAAGGCGCCTGCGCCAATGCGTCAAATAAAGAAATTTGTTTTTCTTCCGCATACGCACTTAACTTATCCTGCGCCACTTTACCCAGCCCGCGCGTAGGCGTGTTGATAATACGCAGCAAACTCACATTATCTGCCGGGTTAATTAAAATGCGCGCGTAACACAAAATATCTTTAATTTCTTTACGGTCATAGAAGCGAACCGTACCCACCAAACGGTACGGGATTTGATATTGACGGAAGCGGTCTTCAAAACTGCGGCTCTGGGCGTTGGTGCGGTAAAAGACGGCTATGTCTTTTAAGCTGGCGCCGCCTTCTTCCACCAATTGTTTAATTTGCTGGCTGACCCAGCGGGCTTCTTCGCCTTCGGTAAGCAGTTCACGCACTTCAATAGGATCGCCTGCGTTTTTATCGGTAAACAGGCTTTTGTCTTTGCGTTTTTTGTTTTTGGTAATTAATTTGTTGGACGCGTCCAAAATCACCTTTGTAGAACGATAGTTCTGTTCCAATGTAATGGTTTTAGCGTCCGGGAAGTCTTTTTCAAATTCCAAAATATTGCGGATATTGGCCCCACGCCAGGAATAGATGCTCTGGTCCGGGTCACCCACCACGCACAGTTTGCGGTGTTTGGCCGCCAACAGACGGGTAATCATATATTGGGTGTGGTTGGTGTCCTGGTATTCGTCCACCAATACGTATTGGAATAAATCCTGGTAATAATTTTTTACGTCTTCGTGGTTTTTAAATAGCTCCACGGTTTTTACCAACAAATCCCCAAAATCCAGCGCACCGGCCGCTTTTAAGCGTTGCTCGTATTTTTTATACACTTCCGCCGCACGAATTTTGTAATCCAAACCCGAAGCTGTGGCGGATTGCATCATAGAGTCCGGAGACACCAAATCGTCTTTGGCGCGGGAAATTAAAGACACTATTTGATTGATTTCTTTTTTAGGGTCTTTAATGCCCATCTGTTCCAAAATAAGGCTAACCACTTTTTTCTGGTCGCTGTCATCATAAATGGCAAAATCGCGCGTGAGGCCCAGCCTTTCGGCGTGTTGGCGCAGCATACGCACCCCCATAGAGTGGAAAGTGTGTATCCACACCCGGCTGCCGGCACCCGGTTCCAACGCTTCCACACGCTCGCGCATTTCCTGTGCAGCTTTATTGGTAAACGTAACCGCCAAAATGCGGGCCGGATTGTAACCATCGGCAATCAATTTGGCAATTTTGGTGGTAAGCGTTTTGGTTTTGCCGGTACCCGCACCGGCTACAATCAAACAAGGGCCGCCGTCATAATTGACGGCTTCCAACTGCTGAGGATTTAACGATTTTAAAGCTTCTTCTAAACTCATTTTGATTATCCTAAAAAATTAATTTCCGCCCCGGCCAGCACCCCGGGCACCCACTCTAGCCCAAGTGCATACGCCGCCGGTATCTGCCGGTTACAAGAGGCGGATAAACTGTCCAGCCGGCTAAAGCCAAAACGCCCGTAATATCCCGGGTCTCCCACTAAGCAGACGGCTTCATACCCCTGCTGCTTGGCTTTCTGTAAAGCCGTTTGCACCATTTTTGCACCTAAGCCGCGCCGGCGAAGTTCTTCCTCCACCGCCAGCGGCGCCAATAAAAGGCCTTTTACCAAACGTGGGCTTGCCAGCATAAGCCGGGTAAGCATAATGTAGGCGGCAATGCGGCCGTTCTGCTCGGCCAAGAGTGCCAAATCCGGCAGGTAACGCGGGCTTTGGCGCAGTTGCTCTACAAAAGATTGTTCCTCCCCGTTGCTGACGCAGGCCGTTTCAAACGCTTTTTGAATAAAAGCATACACGGCGGCGTAATCCGCAGGAGTTTCGGGACGGATAAGCATATAAATTATTATTTCAACTTAAGCTGAACCAATGTTTCTATGTGCTGGCTATGCGGGAAAAAATCAAACGCTTCCACCCCTACAATCTGATAGGTTTGCGTTAAGGTTTTTAATTCCGCCGCCAACGCCACCGGGTTGCAGGAAATGTACAACACGTTTTTTACGCCCGATTCGGCCACCGCTTTTACCGCTTTGGGGTGCATACCGCCGCGGGGCGGATCCAAAATAATCAAGGCGTCTTTTTTCTCTATGGTATGCTGTTTTACAAAATCTTCCACACGGGAACAGAAGAATTGTACATTGTTTACGTGGTTTAGTTTGGCGTTTTCCAGCCCGTTATAAATGGCCGGGGCTACACTTTCCACACAAATACTCTTTTGGCACAAATCCGCACAAGACAGACTAAAACTGCCTGCTCCGCCGTATAAATCGTAAATAATCTTAGGTGCAATTTCTTTTACCAACCCCCGCACGCGGGAGTACATTTTCTGCGCGGTTTTGGTATTGGTTTGAAAGAAAGACTGGGCAGACAGCTTAAACAAAACTTCCCTTTCGGTTTGCCCGGCAGAGTTTGTGAGCAAGATTTTTTCTACAAAATAGTCTTTGCCTTTTAATACTTTTAAGCTTTCCGGTGCGGCTGTATCGGCTAAACCTGTATTAACGGCAGACATAATGCTAAAACCCGGATACACACTTTCCACCGCGCCCACAAAGGATTTTTCATCAAAATCGTTGGTTACAAACAACACCACCAACCCTTCGCCTGTATTTTTCCCTTCGCGCACCATTAAATGCCGCAACACGCCGGTGTGTTTGCGCTGGTCATAATACGGCAAATTCTGCTCGGCCGCCCAGCGGCGCACCGCACGCAATAAATCTATCAGTTTGTCATCAAACAGCAAACATTCTTCCAGGTCAACGGCTCTGTCCCACTTGCCTTTTAACTTAAAACCCAGCGTCTGTTCAAATTCCAGCGGACGAGTTTTGTTGGCGGGGTCTTTTTTGTTGTAGTTAGGATCCCACTTAACTTGATGGCAGAAACCCAGCTCCACTTTATTGCGAAAATAACGTGGGCAGTCGGTCAGTGTAACAGGGATGTCCTGCGTCCAATAATCCTTAAGCAGCTGGGACAGGTGTTCTTTTTTGCTTTCAATTTGCTTTTCGTAAGGCAAATCCAGCAAGGCACAGCCGCCGCACTCTTTAAAATGTTTGCAAGTAAAATCAGACATTGAGCTTAAACAGGCAGATGTCGCCGTCCTTTACAATATAGTCCTTCCCTTCCGAGCGAACCAGCCCGTGTTCTTTGAGGGCTTTTTCACTCTTGTACTGCATTAAATCGTCAAAAGTATATACCTCGGCACGGATAAACCCTTTCTCAAAATCACTGTGGATTTTACCCGCCGCCTGCGGCGCCGTGCACCCCACCGGGATTAACCAGCTGCGTACTTCCACCTCGCTGCCGGCTGTAAAATAGGTGCACAAATGAAGCAGTTTCATCCCTTCACGCACTATTTTTTCAAGCCCGGTGTAATCGCTGCCGGTTTCTTCCAAAAAAGCGTGTTTTTCTTCTTCAGAAAACTCGGCTATTTCCGCTTCAAATTTAACACACAGCTCCACAAATCCGGCCCCCGTTTCTTGGGCGTATTTGGCTACTTTTTCGGCATTTTCCACGTTGCGCTTTTCAGAATTATTGCCCACATACAACACAGGTTTAGCCGTTAAGAATTGATATTCTTTTAAAACCTCCGGCTCCAACCCCAGCGAAGAAACCGGCTTGCCATTTTCCAACGCTTCTTTAATAGACTTCATCGTTTCATACGCGGCGATGGCGTCTTTTTTACCGCTTTTGGCGTTGCTGGCCAAACGATCACAAATTTTGGTAGCGGTTTCCAAATCGGCCAACATCAGTTCCGTATTGATGATTTCAATATCGCGCAGCGGGTCAACGGAGTTCATTACGTGGGTCACGTTTTCGTCTTCAAATAAACGCACCACGTGGATAACGGCGTCCACCTCGCGGATGTTGGCTAAAAATTTGTTGCCCAATCCTTCCCCTTTGCTGGCGCCTTTTACAATACCGGCAATATCTACAAATTTAATAAAAGCGGCTGTTTTCTTGGGCGGTTTAAACAAGTCAAACAAAGCATCCAGGCGTTTGTCCGGTATGGGCACAATGCCCACATTGGGCTCTATGGTGCAAAAAGGATAGTTGCTGGCTTCAGCGCCGGCCTGCGTAAGCGCATTAAACAAGGTGGACTTGCCCACATTGGGCAAACCTACAATGCCAATTTCCATGGAAAATCTCCTTCAAAACGATAATAATAAGTATATTTTAGCATTTCCCGCAGCCATTTGCCCTTTTAGCTAAAAAGACTAAACTTTATTTGCTATACTAATAAAAAATACCCTGACGGAGTGTTATTTTATGAAAAAATATTTATACCTTTTACTCGGCGCCGCCTTGCTGCCCTTAATAAGCGCCTGCGGAGATGACGGCTTCTTAAAACCTTTGCGGGAATTTTCCGACAAGCTGGCCCCTGAAGCCGCCCAAAAAGCCATTGCCCGCCAACAATCCTTAGCAGGGGTGGACAATGAAAGCTTCTTGGCAGCTGTTGCCTCCCAAAAACCGGAAGAAATAACCGCTATGTTAGAAAAAGGAGCCGACCCGAACGCCCGCGATGAACAAGGCCAAACCGCGCTTGTCATTTACCTTACCCAAGCCAAATACCCCAACCCGGAAACGGTGGACGCTTTCTTACGCGCCGGCGCTGATGCAAACGCCCTTACCGCGCAAGGTGCCCCGCTGTTGGCTGCCGCCTGTGCCATAAGCCCTAAAATCACTCAAACCGTGCTTTCCCACGGGGCAAAAGTGGATAGCGTGGCCGAAAACGGTATGACTCCGCTGATGTTTTGTGCTATGTCTGCCAACAGCCCGGAAACCATCCAACTTTTGTTGCAGGCCGGGGCGGACCCCAATTACCGGGCCCCTAATGGTTGGACGGCCCAAGCCTTGGCGCAGCAATACAATGCTAACCCCGCTGTGGCACAAGCCTTACAGCCAATGTATTAAACGCTTTACTAAAAACCGGGCCTTAAAAGCCCGGTTTTTTATTGAACGCTATTTCCTCTTTAAAACAAACCCCGTCTTCCACATTTTCCCTTACAATTTAAATGATAATTATCTTTAAAAAATTGCCGCCAGGAAAAGAGGCTTAAAAAGAAGCCAACAAAAACCCCCGCCACGAGGGGCGGGGTAAAAATAAAAAGCAATAAAAAACGTCCCGTACGAGATTCGAACTCGTGATCTCCGCCTTGAGAGGGCGGCGTCCTGGACCACTAGACGAACGGGACATCGTATAAATTGTAGCATATTTGGCCTGCTGCAAACAGAAAACCTCTGTTTGGGTTGTGTTTAAAGGGGGCGGAGTTTTTATATAATTTGTATAAGGCTGTTTACAAACAGCTTTTATATCGGGAATTCCCGCAAAACAAGAGGGATTATATGGAATTAGCTCTTTGGCAAACGGCATCTTTGTCTTTGCTTATTTTAGTTGTCTTATTACTGCCGCTTACAGTACACAAAGTGGAAGAAAACCTGGAAGCATTTTTGTTCTGCTGCGGCATTTTTGCTGTAACGGTGTCTAAAAGTTGGAGCGGCGGGTTGGTTCTTACCGCATTGGAAGACCCCATCAAAATCACCCTGGCGGTATTTTTTGCCGGGTTATTGTTCAAATATTGCAATAAACATTTACAAAAAGCCACCAAAAAAGCCGTAGGGTTTTTGGGGCTTAGAACCACCCTGTTTGTAATGGTGTTTTTATTGGGGATGTTGTCTAGCTTAATTACGGCCATTATTGCAGCGCTTATTTTGTCCGAAGTTGTAATGATGTTGCCGTTAAACCGCGAAGGACGCACCCGCGTGGTGGTTTTTGCCTGCTATGCCATTGGTATGGGGGCCGTGTTAACGGCTATCGGGGAACCGTTGGGCACGGTGGTATTATCCAAACTGTCCGGCGAGCCTCATAATGCAGACTTTTGGTTTTTGGTGGAACACCTGGGCTGGTATATTTTAGGCGGGGTAGCGTTTGTGTCTCTGTTAGCCAGCGCTATACGCGCCAACACCATTAAAAACGCCCCCGGCGTAAAAGAAGATGCCGCTGTAGCCGATGAGCACAGCGTAAAAAGCATTGCCGTGCGGGCGGGTAAAGTTTACCTGTTTGTAATGGCTTTGGTATTCTTAGGAGACGGCTTAAAACCGCTGGCCCAGCAAACCATTTCTAAACTGTCCGCAGAATGGCTGTATTGGATTAATATGCTTTCCGCCGTATTGGATAACGCCACGATGGCTGCCATTGAAGTTACGCCCGACATCAGCACCCGCTCACTCACCTTCCTGCTTATCAGCTTAATTGTATCCGGCGGGATGCTTATACCGGGTAACATTCCCAACATTATCTGCGCTTCTAAACTGGGCATAAAAAGCAAAGAATGGGCCAAACACGCCGTGGGTGTAGGGGCTGTACTGCTGATTGCTTTTTTTGTTATCTTAAGCGCTGTAATGAAATAAAACAGCCTTTCTTAAACGATACCGCCCGGGCCGCTTAAACCCGGGCGTTTTTTATAATTTAAAAAAGTTTGATTATTTCCAGTGAAACACGCCTTTTTTTTATATAATTTTAGATATTAAATAAACAGGGAGAGAGGGTTCGAATGAAAATTCATTCTTTTAATGTACAGCCCAACTTGCCGGAAAACATTAAATTTCTGGAAGAATTGGCTAACGATATGTGGTTTACCTGGAATTGGCAGGCCATTTTGCTTTTTGTACAAGTAGATGCTAAATTGTGGACGGCCTCTAAACGCAACCCCAAATGGTTTTTGGGCTGCGTGCCGCAAAAACGCTTTGAAGAACTTAGCAATAACCCGGAATTTGTAGCCAACGTAAACCGGGTAAAAGAAGCCTATTATAATTATAAAAACAACCCCAACACGTGGTACCATCAGCACCGGCGGGAACAAGGCAACCTGCTAGCGGCGTATTTCTCTATGGAATACGGCATTGGTGAAGGATTACCCATCTATTCCGGCGGCTTAGGTATGCTGGCGGGCGATCATATGAAATCCGCCAGTGATTTGGGTATGCCTATTATTGGCGTAGGTTTGTTTTACAAACAAGGGTATGTGCGCCAAATTCTCAACCGCGAAGGCTGGCAAAACGAAGAATATCCCGATAACGACTGGGCCCATATGCCCGTGGAACGCGTAACCGATGCCAACGGCAAAGAAATTACCGTTGACATTGAGCTGGGGCAAGAAACCGTTAAAGCCTGCATTTGGCGCGTACCGGTGGGGAGAACGTCCCTTTATTTATTAGACACCAACCTGCAGGAAAATACCCCCGCACAACGTTTAATTACCGAAAAACTCTACGGCGGAGACCGCGAAAACCGCATCCGTCAAGAAGTGGTGCTCGGCATCGGCGGTGTAAAGGCATTGGCCGCTATGGGCATTAAACCCACCGTCTATCACATCAACGAAGGGCACAGCGCGTTCTTGCTTTTCCAACGCATTATTGAAATTATGCAGGAAAAGCATTTAAGCTTTGCCCAAGCGCGTGAAATTGTGTGGGCAAGCTCCGTATTTACCACACATACGCCGGTTATTGCCGGGAACGAACATTTTGACCCGATGCTCGTGCGTAAGTATATGGAATCTTACGCCAACAAAATGGGTATTTCTTGGGAAGAATTTTTAAACTTGGGTAAAGAAACCCCTTCCTCCACCACGTATTGTATGACGGTGGTAGCCCTGCGTTTAACCGCTTTTGCCAACGGCGTGGCCAAACTGCACGGTGTAGTAAGCCGTGAAATGTGGAAAAACCTCTGGCCCACGTTGCCGATGGACGAAGTGCCGATAACCAGCATTACCAACGGTATTCACAGCGCTTCTTGGATTTCGCACGAATTAAACGACTTGTACCGCAAGTATTTGTTTAATAACGATCAAACCGGCGAGGTAGATCCTTCCGACGCTAAAATGTGGGAGAAAATGGACGAAATACCCAATGCGGAACTGTGGAAAGTGCACAACATCCGCAAGGAAAAACTCATTGATATGGCCCGCGGCCGTTTACGCCGCCAGCTTACCCGCCAAGGGTTGGACGTTATGAGCGTGAACAAAGCTGGTAAAGTGCTTAAAAAAGACGTGTTGACCATCGGCTTTGCCCGCCGCTTTGCCACCTATAAACGCGCCACCCTGCTGTTTAAGGATTTAAACCGGTTGGACAAAATTGTCAACAACCCCAAACAGCCGGTGCAGTTTATCTTTGCCGGTAAAGCCCACCCGGCTGACACGCAAGGTAAAGAATTTATTAAAACCATCATCAATATCTCCCAAAACGACCCTCGCTTTAAAGGCAAAATCGTTTTTGTGGAAGATTACAATATGAACACCGCCCGCTATATGGTGCAAGGGGTGGATGTGTGGCTCAACAACCCGCGCCGCCCGATGGAAGCCAGCGGCACCAGCGGTATGAAAGCGGCATTAAACGGTGCGATGACGCTGTCCATATTAGACGGGTGGTGGGATGAAGTAGGCCCGTGCGAATACGGCTGGTCTATCGGCGGGGCCGAAAAGTATGCCTCCGAGGCGGAACAAGACGCCGTGGAAGCGGAATCCCTCTACAACTTAATTGAGCAGGACATTGCCCCCGCTTATTACGCCAAAGGGGAAGACGGCATTTCTCTGCCGTGGTTGACCTTGATGAAAGAATCCGTCAAACACATTGCGCCGTTCTTTAACACGCACCGTATGGTAAAAGAATACTACGAACGCTTCTATGTACCGGCTAACGACTATTTTGGTATTTTATCCGCTCCCGGCAAGGCAGAAGCCGTTGCCGCTTGGCGGCGCAAAATTGCCGAAAACTGGTACCGCGTAAACGTGGTGGACATTACCCCCAAGCTGGAAACGGCTATCTTAATGGGCGACAAAGTAAACTTTAAAGCCCGTGTATTCCTGGGAGATTTGGCCCCGCAAGACATTCAGGTGGAATTATACCTGGGCCAACGCGGTACACTAGGCGATATGGTAAAAGAAGACGCCGTGGACATGAACTGCACCGGCAAAGAAGGGGACGCTTACATTTATGAAGTGCAGGTATCTCCTTTAAACAGCGGCCGGCAGGACTATGCCCTGCGCATTTTACCCGCTAATAACGATATTCCCAACGTGTTAACTCCGCTTTACATCCGCTGGGAAGACTAACTCTGTTATAAGCCAAGTAAAAAGGACGGGGCAACCCGTCCTTTTTACTGGCAGTATTTAAGAAGGAATGTATGTTAAATATTGTACTTGTTAATCCGGAAATTCCGTTTAATACCGGCAACATTGGCCGCTCTTGCGTGGCTACGGGAACAATGCTTCATCTGGTTGGGAAACTGGGGTTCAAAATAGAATCTAAAGAAATCCGCCGTTCCGGCCTGGATTACTGGCCCAACCTAAACTACCGCCGCTACGCGGATTGGGAGGAGTTTTTAGCAGTCAATCACCCTGACGTGCAGGATATGTTCTTCCTTTCCACCAAAGGCAAACAAGTTTATTGGGACGCCCACTTTTCCCCCAACAGTTACCTGGTGTTTGGGGCGGAATCCTGCGGTCTTCCTAAAGATTTTTATGAACGATATAAAGACCGCCTCTATACCATCCCTATGCCGGGGCCGGTGCGTTCGCTCAATTTGTCGTCTTCGGCGGCTATTACGCTGTTTGAGGCTATACGCCAAACCAGCAAAAAATAATAGTTTCATTATCAAGGCTGCCTATAAGCCACCTTTTTCAAGTGGTTTATAACCAAAAAACATTTTTATAAAACGGGCTTCGGGCCGTATGGTTTGAGCAGCCTTTTCCAACAAAAAACCCCGCCTGCAAATGCAGGCGGGGTTTCATATCAAAACAATACTTAAACGCCCCAACCAATAGCATCACACAAATCTGCCTTGCTGCTTACGCACGTGCGTCCGGTTACTTCCCCATCCGTAAGCGTTAATACTAAAGAATAAGCGCCTGTTTTTCTACCCGCAGTTATCGTGGCAGTATTGCCAGCAGCAGCTACCGTAACCGTATTAAAATACACGCTTTTGGCTTTATCCATTTGATCGGCAGTGCGGCTAAACCCATCATACGACGCATTATGAGACAAATAATACGCATTGGCCAAATTGGCCGCCAAATTCAAATTGGTAATAGCTTCTTGCGCGCGGGATTTTTCCATAGCGGTTTTGTATTTCGGCACGCTTACAGCCACCAGCAAAGCCACAATCACAATTACAATCAACAACTCAATCATCGTAAAACCTTTCTTCATTTTTAAACCCTCCTAATGCCATATTATAGCAATTACAAGTATGTTCTTATAGTATAATTCTTTTTGCCCCCGAGGCTAGTTTTTTTTATAAAATGAGCCTAATGAACGTAAAAAAATTATTCTGGATTTTATTTCTTTTAAACCTGTTTAACTATATAGACAGGCAAGTGCTTTTTGCGGTTTTCCCGTTGTTACAGGCGGACTTACAAATCTCAGATACCCAGCTAGGCACCCTTGCCTCTGTGTTTATGATTATATATATGCTTTATGCCCCGCTGGTGGGTTACTTTGCCGACCGTACCCAACGCCAAAAATGGATTGGTGCCAGTGCCCTTATTTGGAGCGTAGCCACTATGGCCTGCGCCTGGGCCAAGAACTACTTGGTTCTGTTAATTACGCGCGGGTTTATTGGTATTGGAGAGGCCGGATTCACCACCATTGCACAACCTTTCTTGGCTGAAAATTACCCCAAAGAAAAACGCGCCACCGTTTTATCCGCCTTTGCTTTAGCGCTTCCGGCCGGAAGCGCCATTGGCTACTTGGCCGGCGGCTTTGTGGGGCAGCACTGGGGCTGGCGCGCCGCTTTTATGCTGGTGGGCATACCGGGCATATTTTTAGGGCTTATGGCGCTTACACAGTTAAAAGACACCCTGCGCACCACCCAAAATGAAAGAGACCGCGCGCGCACGGTGGATTATTTAATTTTGCTCAGAAACAAATCATTCATCTTTTTGTGTTTGGCTCACGCAATGGGCACCTTTGCTTTAGGCGGGCTTTCCGCCTGGATGCCCACCTATTTCCACCGTTTTTTTGATTTTAGCGTGGCCCACGCGGGATTAATATTTGGAATTATGGTGGTGGTATGCGGGGCCTTGGGAACTTTTCTGGGTGGGAAAATTGCCGATTCTCTATTGAAAAAAACCCACCTGGCCTATTTTATTACCATCTTTGGCAGTTTTTTACTGGCGCTTCCGTTTGCCGCTTTGGGCGTGTATTGCAAACAAACTTTTTGGGCGGTGGCCTGCTTTTGTGTGGCAGTGGTGTTCATCTTTTTACCTATGGGGCCCATCAGTGCAGCCATTGTGGCGCTTACACGCACGCGGGTGCGTTCCATGGCATTTGCCATTAATATTTTTATCATCCACGCACTGGGGGATGCTATTTCCCCCGTTATACTGGGGAAGGCTTCTGATTTATGGGGCCTTAAAACGGCCGTTTTACTTTGCACCCTCACCGTTATTCCCGCTTGTCTTTTTACGGCTTTATCGGCCCGTTTTGCCCGCAAAACCGGCCATTTAAAAGAATATTACCTAGAAAACAAACACCTATAAGCGTGCCGCCCATAGCAGTAAACCGGTAAAATGGTTTTTACTAACTCGTTTAATGCCACCCAAAACTGTTTTACAAGGCAGGGTATAAAACCAACCCAATGTTTATTTTGTAGCCGAACTATTATTTCAGTTACACCAAACAATAAAAAACCCCCGCATTAAATGCGGGGGTTTTTGTGCTTCATTGAAACTATTTTACAGCGGCAAAACCGGCTTCTAATGCTTTTTTATTCAGCTCCAACATTTCCGGCTTAGCACGTTTATAAACTTTCTTCATTGCGCGCACTACGCTTTCCACGCTTACGGCACCCATTAAGCTGCAAAAGGCACCAATAGCCACCAACGTAGCTACTCTGTCCATCCCTATTTTTTCGGCAATCTCGTTGCAAGGAACACAAACAACTTTGATGTCCGTACGTGTAGGGCGGGAGTTAATGAGCGAACTATTAATAATGAGCAGCCCTCCCTTTTTAATAAGCGGCTCAAACTTAGGCAAAGAGGGCTCGTTCATTACAATGACCGTATCCGGAGTGGCCACAATAGGCGTATAAACTTCACCGTCTGAAATCACCACCGAGCAGTTAGCGGTTCCGCCGCGCATTTCCGGCCCGTAAGACGGAAGCCAGCTGGCATTTTTTTTGTCTTCCACGCCGGCCTGCGCCAGTAAAATACCGGCAGAAACTACACCTTGCCCGCCGAAACCGGCTATTCTAATACCTTGATACATATTATTTGGCCCCCTCGTCTTTAAATACGCCAAGCGGATACTGCGGTATCATTTTGGTGCGTACAAATTCCAACGCCTGCATAGGCGTAGCGCCCCAGTTGGTAGGGCATTGGGAAATGACTTCCACCATAGAGAAGCCAACCTCGTTGACTTGGTTTTCAAACGCTTTTTTAATAGCCTGTTTGGCTTTAATCACGTTTTGCGGGCAATCCACCGCCACGCGGGCCAAATATTTAGACCCGGTAATTTGGGCCAGCATTTCACACATATTAATGGGCCAACCCTGCAGTTTGGGGTCGCGCCCTTTAGGGGCCGTGGTAGCTACCTGGCCCACCAAAGTAGTAGGCGCCATTTGGCCGCCGGTCATACCGTAAATAGCGTTATTGATAAAAATAACGGTAATATTTTCGCTTCTTACGGCAGCGTGCACAATTTCCGCCATACCGATGGAAGCCAAATCCCCGTCCCCTTGGTAAGAAAACACAATAGCACCGGGTTTGGAGCGTTTAATCCCCGTAGCAATAGCCGGGCCGCGCCCGTGAGCGCCTTGTACCATATCACAGGCAAAGTAGCTGTCGGCAAATACGGCGCACCCCACCGGGGCCACCCCTATTACCCGCTCGGCAATATTCAGCTCGTCAAAAGTTTCTGCCATTAAGCGGTGTACAATGCCGTGCCCGCAACCCGGGCAATAGTGCATAGGCACGTCTAGCAAAGATTTAGGTTTTTGAGCAATAATCGTCATAAAATTATTTGCCTCCTTTCCAATCGCCCTGGATGCCTAAAGACGCATCACGTTTGCACTCATAAGTGAACCCTTCGGCGTGGCGTTGCAAATCAAACAGCCCTTCGGTACCGCCGTTAAGCGCACTTTTTACCGCCGGAAGAATGGTTCCGCCGTCCGGCTGGCCGCCGGCAGGGTAGGCATTTAAATAGACGGGTTTAGCCCCGTTAAGCGCCAGTTTAACATCCTGCACCAACTGGCCCAAGCTCTGTTCCACACACACAACCGCTTTGGCATTTTGGGCAGCCTGTTGCAAGGCTTTGGACGGGAAAGGCCACAACGTAATGGGGCGGAACAACCCCACTTTTAAACCTTCTTCACGCCCTTTTACCACGGCCTCCATACACGCGCGGGAAGACAAACCATACGCTACCAGCAATACATCGCAGTCTTCGGTCTGGCGAGCTTCAAAACGCGGTTCGGTTTTTTCAATATAACCGTAACGTTTGGCACGTTCCACCACGTCCGCAATCAAATTGTCCCCTTTGTAGGAAAACACATTGTTTTTCTTGCGGCCGTTTTTGTTGATGTCCACCGCCCAGTCAAATTTACCCAACTGGTTGGGGTCTATGGGATCAAAATTAAAAGACATACTTTCCATCATCTGCCCCAAAATACCGTCGGCCAAAATCATACACGGCATACGGTATTTCTCCGCCAGTTCAAAAGCCAGCTTGGGGAAATTGCCCAATTCTTCTACAGAGTTAGGCGCCAGTACAATGATGTGATAATCCCCGTTTCCGCCGCCGCGCGTAGCTTGGAAATAATCCCCCTGCGCGCCGGAAATACTGCCCAAACCGGGCCCGCCGCGCATCACGTTAACAATTAAGCACGGTAAATCCGCGCTGGCTAAATAGGTAATCCCTTCCTGCTTAAGGCTAATGCCCGGAGAGGAAGAAGAAGTCATACTGCGCGTACCGGTAGACGCAGCGCCATACACCATATTAATGGCAGCCACTTCACTTTCCGCCTGTACAAAAGCGCCGCCGGCATCCGCCATATGGGCAGACATGTATTCCGGCACTTCATTCTGCGGGGTAATGGGGTATCCTGCAAAAAAGCGGCACCCGGCGCGAATAGCACCTTCGGCCAAGGCTTCGTTGCCTTTACGTAATGTTTTTTCGGTCATAAAATTCCTCTTAAAAAGCAGAAAACGTTACTTGATAACGGTAATGGCCACATCGGGGCAGACTAAATAACACATTTTGCACCCGATGCAATCTTCGGGGCGCTCCTGCAGCGCCGGGAAATATCCTTTCTTGCTGATTGTTTTAGATTTGCCCAAACATTTTTTGGGGCAGGCATTTACGCACAAATAGCAGGCTTTGCATTTGTTGGCGTCCACTTCAATTCTTGGCATACAGTCTCCTGTGGGCCCAGGGTTGGCCCGGTTGTTCCCTGATAATTAAAGTATATTTCTTTTCTAACCTGCGGTGCAATAATACAACCTAAGTTTTTGCTAAAATAAGGCTATGGATAAAACACCAATTTACCAATCTTTATTACAAGCCGCACGCGCTTTACTGGAAGCAGAAACAGATCCCATTGCCAATGCGGCCAATCTGTCTGCGCTGCTGTTTAACACGCTGCCCGATTTAAATTGGGCCGGGTTTTACATTTTGCGTCAAACCGGGTTAGTACTGGGCCCGTTTCAAGGAAAGCCAGCCTGCGTGCGCATTGCTTTAGGAAAAGGCGTTTGCGGAACGGCGGCCGCCCAACAAAAAACCGTGCTGGTAAAAGACGTGCACGCTTTTGCGGGTCATATTGCTTGTGATGCAGCCTCTAACAGTGAAATAGTAGTTCCTATTATCAAAGAAGGGAAACTGTGGGGGGTGCTGGACATAGACTCCCCCCTAAAAGCCCGTTTTGATGAAACCGACCAACATTTTTTGGAACAATTGGCCGATTTATTTGCCCGATACAGTCATTTATAAACATCATTTGTATAGGGAAAAACAATAAATTTGCTCAACACGCAGAAATTTTGTATTATATGTAGGTAATGCCGAGGTAGCTCAGTGGTAGAGCACTGGTCTGAAAAACCAGGTGTCGACAGTTCGATCCTGTCCCTCGGCATTTCTTTTTTTATTCCGCTGCATAGGCGGTTTTTTATGTATAAAAACTGCTGGCAGTGAGTACGTCCACCCAAATATTTTAGTTTTATATCAACAAAAAGGCCCCGCTTTAAAATTTAAGCGGGGCTTTTTTATAAAGTTAACAACACTTAACGCACTTGCAACAAACCAAAATGCAGGTATTCCGTTTCCGGCATACCAATAAGAACCGGGTGGTCTTTGGCTTGGCCGCGAAGCTCCAACAATACAGCCCGTTTGCCGGCTTTGCTGACGCCTTGGCGGATGATGTCCACAAACAATTCGCGCGAAATATGGTGCGAACACGTGGAAAACGCCAAGTAACCGCCTGTTTTTAATCCTTCCAAAGCCATCTTAACCAATTTTACATACAACCCCACCGCCTGCGGCAGTGCTTTGCGGCTTTTTACAAAAGCGGGCGGATCCAGCAGCACCATATCCGGCTGGTCGGGAAGCTCGCCTTTTTTCATAGCGCTAAGCAAGCGTTCGGCGTCATCGCGGTGGAACACGGCCACATCTTCCACCCCGTTTAATTTAGCGTTCTTTTGAGCAAATTCCACCGCCACGGCAGACGAATCACACCCCCATACCTGGGCGGCGCCGGCTTTGGCGGCAGTAATACCAAAAGAACCAATATATGAATACAAATCCAACACCAATTTATCTTTAAAATAGGGTTTTAAGAATTCTCGGTTTTCGCGCTGGTCAAAATAAAAACCGGTTTTTTGGCCTACCCGAACGGGAACCTCGTACTTAATGCCGTTTTCTTCTATTTCCACCGTTTCAGGCACTTCCCCCACTATATCAGGCGTACCGCCCAAGCCTTCCAAAGCGCGGAAGGCGCTGTCGTTACGAAAGAAAATGCCTTTGGGTTTAAAGATTTTATTGCAGGCGGATATGATTTGCGGTTTTAATTTTTCCATACCGGCCGTTAAAACGTCCGCCACCAACACATCGCCGTAGCGGTCTATAACCAGCCCGGGCATATTGTCCGCCTCGCCGTAACACATACGCCCATATTTGCGAAGGCCAATTTCCCGGCGGTATCCATAGGCCGTATCCAGCGCCTCAAACACAAAATCATCGGCCAGTTCGCCTTCGCCTTTTTTAAGCAAACGTACTGAAATTAAACTGTGCGGGTTAAAACAACCTATCCCCGCTTGGCGGCCGTCGTGCGTCATAACGCGTACCAGCGTGCCAGGCTCAATGGATGTATCCAACCCGTCAATTTCATTGGAGAACACCCAATAGTGCCCCGCCGCCAACCTTCTTTCTTCTTTTGCTTTTAGTTTAATTTCAATCATATCTTATCCTTGTACAATAAATTGCCCGTTTTATTTGTTTAATTTTTCCACATCCGTAAACGGAATTTTAGCCGCGCAGAGAGGGCACTCTTTCGCGGTAAAAGTTTCCATCGGGTACGATAAAAGCGCCCGCATAGGAATAGTAAGAGGCAAATACCCCATAGAACGATCCACAATCACGCTAATACCAAACACGTGGGCTCCCGCAGCCTGGGCCAATTCAATAGCTTGGGCTAATTTGCGCCCGCCTACGGTTACGTCGTCCACAATCAGCACGCGTTCGCCGGGTTTTAATACAAAGTTGTGTTTTAAAACCATTTTGCCGCTTTCATCGCGCGAAGCAAATATGGCCCGCGCCTGACGCACACGCGCCACCTCTTGCGCTAATACCGAGTTGGACGGCGTAAGCGCCAATATAACATCTGCCTTTTGGGCAAATTTATCCGACATCGCCTGCGCTATGCGCTGCGCCAAATGCGGGTGCTGCAACAATAAAGAGGTTTGTATATAGCTTTGGCTATGAAAGCCAGACGGCATTACAAAATGCCCCTCCATAATGGCACCGTGCTCCTGCAAGAGGCATAACACGTCTAAATTATTTCTTGGCATGGAAGTCTCCTTTAATAAAATCCCGGTTGGTTTTAAAATCCGTACGCAGCCCGCGCTGACGGGCAGCCTCTATCTGCGCGCCCGTTTGCTTGGCACGCAACATTTCCAGCTTCGGTTTAAGCATAGAGGAAGACACTTTAAACGCTAAAGCCGGGTTGCCGGACTCGTCGGTCAAGTTCTCCGCCAATGCGCCCGAACGGGAAGTATTGTTAAACATCGTCCATATAATAATATCAAAATTTTCTTCCACCCAGTTCACCCAGCCCTGTACCGCAGCTGAAATGGTGGGCCCTTGGGTATAGGCATTGTTGATGGTCATGTGTCCGCCGGCAAAATCGGCCGAGACGGCCAGCTCTTCATACGGCACGTCTCTAAGCACCTGCCCCACCTTAAAACTTCCGGCCCGTTCCATACGGTGCATTAAAATAAACGGAGTAAACGTAATGTTAAGCGCTTTTTGCTCTTCGGCCAGTTTTTCCATTTGATGGATAACCCCATCCTGCATACGTGCATCCAGTGTGCCGTCCAACCGCTTCATACCGGGCAAAAGGCCTTTTAAATCAAACTCCGCATAAAAGCTGTTGCCGGATATAACCTGCGAGGAAAAAGTATCCGCAGACAATGTGCCCACAAAATTGGGCATAAATTTGGGCAGCCGGTCACGAAAGTTTTCCAGCCAGGCCAGCTTACCCGTGGCCAAAGCTTTGTTTTTTATGGGTTTATTGCGGGTAATAACGGTTACAAAATCGCGCACCATTTCAATAAAGGCCATCGGGTCAAAATGTTTTAAATAAATATTGGTGCGTATGCGGCGTTTAGGGGATTTTAAACGGTTAACGTTCAAATTCATTTTAAACGGAACGCCGTTAACATTGCCTGAGGCGATGTTGGCATACAAGTTGCCTTTACGGTACGTGCCGGACAAATTTAATTGGTCAAAAGTGCTTCTGTCCACGGTTACTTTACCGGAAGAAAATTTGGCGTATAAATCGGTAAAATCTTGCTTGGTGGAAATTTCCCCGCTAACGCCCTGTGCCGGGAAACCGTAAAACTCCCCAGAAACCTCTTGCAGGGAAGCGTCTAATTTAGGCAAGCTCCATTTTCCGTCTTCCCGTTTCAGCTCCGCATCAAAGCCGGCTTTCCCGGTTAACTGATAGGGTTTTAAACGCGGGTAGTTTTTGCTCCAAGCCGCTAAGTCCAGCGGTTTGGCGGACAAACTGGCACTGGCCGTCCACGGTGTTTGAGAAAAATCCACCCCGCCCGTAACGTTTAAATTCGCATCATCTGCTATTACCAACCCTTCGCTTAAGTTTAAACTGCGGTACCCGTTAGACAAAGAACCTTTTAAACGCAACGAAGACGCTGGCAAATAAAACTCAGTCCAATCGTCTTGAAATAAAGACAAGTCCTTTCCTTCAAAAGCTGGCACCTGCGCGCGGATATTAAAATACGGCGTGTATAAATTATCCAAATCCACCGTTAAGGAAACCGGTTTTCTAAACACAAACACCTGCGCGCGCAGGCTGCGCAAAGCAAAATCCTTCCAATTAAAATTAGCAAAATTAACGTGACCGGTGCCTTTAATATCAATATCAGAAATGTTGTCCTTCCATTTATTACGCAATACAAAATCCATCTGAAAGCGGGACAATTCATCAAAACGAAGCCGTTCAAAATGCAAATTTACACCATATACGGCGTGCGTGGTTTTATTTTGTAAATCTTTATAACTAAATACCCCGTCTTTAATCGTCCAGTCTTCCATACTGACGGTTAAGTTTTCTCCGGCGGAGCTGCGGTACACGTGGCTGGCAGAAGCAGAAACATTTACATTCGGCACATTATAGCGTCCGTCCTCCCCCCGTACAATGTTTACGCGCGGACGGTTAAAGGTAATCTCATCAATAATCAATTGTTTGTCTAATAAAGGAAGCAATTTAAAATGAACAAAAACCGATTCGGCCGACACCAAAGCTTCCCCGTGTGCGACCTCGCTGTCCAACACAGAAAACCCCTTCAGTTCCAGTGTATTAAAAAGCCGCAAATCCATAGACGTAATAATAACCGGCCGGTTAAGCGCTACCTGTAAATGACGGGTTATCTCTTCACTTAAATATTGTGCATTGAAAAATTTAATAAATAAAAGCCATCCGGCACACAGCACACACAAAAGAAACATTACAGTAAACAGCACCGTGCGCATACTCAACGTGCACAAGGCCATCACAAACCTAAACAACCAAAATGTTTTTTTGTCCCGTTTCTTTTTTGCCGCCATAAAAATACCGTTGTTTACATAAAAGTACGCTCTATTATATAGTTTACTAAAATTCTCCAGGTATTATAGGTTCCGCCCCACACATTGTATAACGCTTGCGTAAGAGACACCTGTTGGGGAAACAAAATCTTACACATTACCGCCAGCACCATCAAATTAACCAAGGTAATAGACACGGCAGAAAAAACCTTTCCGCCCGCCAATTTTAAATCTGGCTGCTGGGCTTCAAACAAAGTTTTAAACGTTTGTATAAAATGAAAAGCAGTAAAAAACCCCAACGCAAATACAAAAAACAAGCGGTATGGGGTCATATCGCGCCATAATTCCAGCCCGCAATACACCACCCCTAACGCCACACTATACGCCGGTACAAAATAAGGCGCCAACGCCACAAACGCATTACATTGGGTAAGTTTCACGTATCCGCTGTCTTTGCCTACATAAATGTCTTTAATCCGGCACCCGCAAAGCACGGCGGCTACGGCGTGGGTTAGTTCGTGCCCCAATACGTACATACAGGAAAAATTATACAACCAAAAATGAATCCCCGCATACACCGCCCCGCCAACCAATAAACACAACATCGTTTGTAGGTTCCCAAAACCGGCATACAACAAACGAGCCGTCTGCCCCGCCACAAAAAACAGCGTTGGCAAAAACAAAACGGCTATGACGGTTTTGATAAAGTTACGCATTAAAATTTATCATTCCACTCCGGGGTCAGATAACACGAACGTTCTAAACGCAGGCTTTCTTCCAACAGTGGCCCACTGGCCGCCCGCGGCGCTAAACGCACGCCAAAACAACGCTCCACCCCGTTAATAACCGCGCGCTTTAAGGAGGGGTTCTCCCGCGCGCCGGGCATCTGTAACGAGCCTTGATAAAGAACGGCCCTATCAAAACGCCGTATAGCACCGCCCAAAATTTTGTGCCCGTCCTGCGCCAGCAAATCGTTTTCCACCGGGTTTATAAAACAGGCCCCCGCCGCGCCATTATGTGCAGGTGCATACGCCTGCGGATCTGTTTTTCCCCAACTGGTTATCGGGTACAATACTTGAAGGGCCTCTTTAACCGCCCCGTGCAAACGGGCATAAATAGCACCCGGGCGCAAGGCGCTTTCAAACAGGCAGGAAAAGGTTAAATCGTCTTCGTGAAACACCATTCCCCCACCCGTCGGGCGGCGGATACAATCGGTAAAACCTTTGGCTCTTGCTTCCTGCCTTACAAGCTCCGCCGGCTGAGCATAAC
>CALUUY010000009.1 GCA_944324095.1 uncultured Elusimicrobiales bacterium | reverse complement strand
CTGGCGCGGTATTAGACATCCCCCGCAGGAAGTGGCCGTTTACCGGCTTAGCGGGGGGGCTAATGCCGGTGCTCTAGTGGGGGAGGAGGACACAAAGCAGATTTTGGAAAGCGATTTTGACTTTTTTGTCCCCAGCCTGGCGGGCGGGTTTTTTAGCCTTCGCCACGAGGTGGAAAGCCAGTATGTGACCGGCTCTATTGGATATGACGGCACGTCTCAGCAGCTTAAAAGCGGAGGGGACTGGCGCTTTAAAACAGCCGGCAGCTGGAGCGGAAGCGCCGTATTGGAAAAATCTAGCGACGGGGGCCTTACCTGGAGTGCCGTAAAACATTTCTCCCGCGAGGAAAACGGGGAGCATTTAAACGAGTTTGGCTCTTTGTCTGCCTCTTCCCAGCTGTATTTACTTCGTTTACGGGCCGAGAATATAAGCGGCAACTTGGAATACGAAATGTGGAGCGATTTATTTATCCAAGAAGCGGTTTTAAAGTTGAAAACCTACATCAACTCCCGCAAAATGGAGGTAGAAGTTTGCCAGCAAGCGGCCTCGCAGGATTGGTCTAGCCGTTGGGCTCAGGGCAGTTTTAGCCCTCAGGCCGGTTATCCCGCCTGTGTATTTTTTTACCAAGACCGCCTAGGCTTTGCCTGTACCCAAAGCGAACCGCAAACGTTGTGGTTTTCCAAAACGTCTCAGTATGAGGATTTTGGGCATTTGCGTACCCAGCAGGAAGCGGACGGCTTTAGCCTAAACTTAAACGGTAAAACGCTTAATTCCATCCGCTCGGTGGCGGTATCGGGCAAGTTGTTTGTGTTTACGTCCGGCAGCGAGTGGACGGTTTCGTCTTCGGGCGCTTTTAGTGCGTACAATGTAACAGCCGCCCAGCAAAGCCAGCGCGGCGGCAGTACAGTGCCTGCTTTACTGGCGGGGGGAAGGGTACTTTTTGTGCAGGCACGCGGCGGCGTTTTGCGGGATTTTGTGTACGACTATTCCACCGACTCCTACGCCGGGGACGACCTCACCCTGCTGGCCCGGCATCTATTTTTTAACCGGGAAATAAAAGCCCTCTGCTTTCAGCAGGAGCCGGATGCTTTAATTTGGTGTTTGATGTCAGACGGCTCTCTTTTAACGCTTACTTATTTACCCGGACAGAAAATTTGCGCTTGGGGCCGGCAGGAAACCCAAGGCCGCGTGCTAAGCCTTTGCTGTATGCCTTCTTCGGGTTATGATGAAATGTGGTTTGCTATTCAGCGTCCGGGCGGCGTGTTTATAGAAAAACTTTCGCCCCGCTTGGCTACCAAAGAGCCGCAAGAACAATTATTCTTAGATTCTGCCGTGTGTTTTTCCTCCTCCGAGGGGATTGGCACGTTGGCAGGGCTAGAGCACTTGGAAGGGCAGGCGGTTTATGCATTGGCTGATGGCTTAGTACAGGGGCCGTTTACTGTCTCAGGCGGCTATGTTACCCTGCCAAACCCCGCCAAAACGGTGTATGTTGGGTTAGCCTATGAGGCAAAATTGGTAACTTTACCGTTGGAATTAAACTTAACGGACGGAACTTCCCGCGATAGAAAACGCCGTGCCGTGGGCGTTAGCCTGTTACTGGCGGACAGCCGCGGCGGATTTGTTGGCCCGGAAGGTGGAAAATTGGACGAGCTGGTCTATGCCCCGCAAACCGATTACACCCACCAACCTTCCTTGCAGGATGTTTTGTGCGAAAAAGTATTCTCTTCCAGCCATCAACTGTTAAAAGGGGTGGAGTTTAAACAAACCCAACCTTTACCGGTTACTTTGCTAAACATCATAGTTAAAAGCTGCTAAATAAAAAAGGGCCCTTGTTGCCAAGGGCCCTAGAAAAGGCTATTTGTGTTTGTTGATAATACGTTCCAGCCCGAGTATGGGCGGGAAGGGGAGATTTTCCCGCACGGGGAGAGGGGCCGGCGCCTGACTGGCCAGCGGGGCGGGCGGCACGCCGGCGGGGCGGAAACTGCGAATCTCATCTTTTACCATTTGCAAATAGGCGGGGTTGCCGTTGGCCGGGGCCCAGATACGGTATTGGAGATCCCCTTGCACGGTGGCTAAGTTGTAAATAACAAACGGTTGCCCGTCAGCTTCCCCTTTGCCTTGCATAAAGACCGTGTTGGGAATAGAATAGTCCGGCTCAGCCGTAACGGTGTAGTTGGTGCCGGAGGCTTTGATGAATTTATTGGCTTGGTAGTTTAAAAACTTCGTCACGTCTTGCACCGGTTTTCTTTTATCTACCGCAATAATCAGGGCGGACATCGGGGGCAGTTGGCGGTCTTTAGAGGGCTGTTGTTTTTGTTGTCTTAGTAGAATCCCCATATTAGTATCCAGTCCTATTAATAGATCTTGGTTCTTTTTGTATTTAATCCACTTGCTCATTTCCGTTCCGCCGGCTAAGTTAATGGTAAAGCCGTATTTCGGGTCGGTATAGGGGCGGACACCGGTGGTAAGGGTAGTTTTTTGGGCGGTTTTGTCCACCAGTTCCATTACGGGTAAAACGTATTTGTTTGTGCCAAATATCAAAGTACCTACCACTACGGCAAACAACAATACGGTGGCTAACCCGGCCAAGATAAGCGGCCATTTGTTTCTTTTTTTGCCTGCAATAATCCAGCCTAATTTAAAAACTAGAAAGAATCCGGCATACACAACAACGGCTATAATTAACATAGCCAACAGGGCAAGTATAAGTACCATACAATCTCCTTATGTATTAAAAATAATCCTACAAATGATAGTAGTTTAAAGGCGTCTTGTAAAGTCGTTTTGTTTTAGTAATAACTGTGAGGGCGTTTAAAACTGTAAAAAAGGGCCCTTGTTTAGCAAGGGCCCTGTACAAAGCAAACCGTTTTTAGTTAGCCGGTTGTTCAGGAAGTGCGGGCTGCTGCTCCTGGGCGGGAACGGTAAAAGCCGTATTGCGCACCAGCGGGGCAGGCGGCATACCGGCAGGGCGGAAACTGCGGATTTCGTCTTTTGCTAATTGGTAGTAAGCCAGGTTACCGGTTACAAAACCTACAACGGCGTAGCGTAGATCGTCCTGCGCGGCGATGGTGACGTAAATTCTAAAGTTTCGGCCTTGGTCGGTAGAGCCTTCTCCTTCCAAAAATACAGTATTGGGAACGGAGAAATCCGGCGCAGACATAAAGCTCACTTGCGGGCTTTGTACGCTTAGCCACTCGTCGGCCTGTTCTTGTAAATATTGTTCCACGCTGGCTAAAGGTTCGTCTTTTTGTACATACACCACAAAGCCGGAAATGGGAGGCACGGAATTATTATCCGTGGGGTTTCTCTTTTTGGCTACGGCGCCTATGTTGGTATCAAACCCCAACACAAAGTGTTCATCTTTGTCTATGTTGATCCACTCGGTCATTTCCGTTCCGCCAAAGAGGTTTATACTAAAGCCGTACTGCTGGTCTGTATAGGGGCGGATACCGGTGGTAATATCGGTTTTTTGTATGGTTTTTTCCACCACGGGCATAATGGGCATAATGTACTTATTAACACCCACCATAGTAGAAATAATCGTTACCGCAAACAGCAGCACCGTGGCTACCCCGGCCAAAATAAGCGGCCATTTGTTGCGGCTGCTTCCGGCGATAATCCACCCTAATTTAAAAATTAAGAAGAAGATGCCATATATGAAAGCGGCCAAAATTAAAAATGCCAGTATGACAAATACTATTCCCATAAAATCTCCTTATGTAAGTTTTGCGCAAAAGCGCGCATTTACTATTACAAATGATATTAGTTTGCGCCGTACTTGTAAAGCTGATTTTTGGCGTGTGGCGCGTTTTATGCGTGTAAAAGACCGGGCGGAAATACAGGCTTCACACGGCAAATCCGGCGCGGGGTTATTGCGCTGTTTCTGCCGCCAAAGCCTGTGCTGTTTTACTTTGTGCGCCAAGGGGCGTGCCGTGGGGTTAACCGGCATAGTGCCGGATAGTTTACTGGGGCGGCGTGCTTGTGTGTGGCTGGTGACGGCTAGGGGGGTGGAGCATTTTCCACTTGGTTTTGTAAAAGCGGCGCGGCGGGTAGTTAAGTTTTTTAGCGGGTTTTATCCGCTCTTGTACAATTATGTGGATTTAAGTTACCCGCAGGCAGTGCGTTTTGTAAAGCTGGTGGGGGGAAAAGCGCAGGGAGAGAAACAAAAAGCGGGGCAAAGAGAATTTCAGTTATTTTTATTTAGGAGGAACCAGTTATGGGAGGAGCAGTAAATATAGGAGGCAGTTTAATAGCGGGTGCGGCGTCCATTGCGGGGCAGAACAAATCCCAGCGGGAATATTACCGTGCGCTGGCCCAAGCGGCCGATAAACAAGCCGCTTTACAACAGGCGGCGGCTAAGCGTCAGTCGGAATACATATTCCGCTCAGCCGCGCAGGAGAACACCCGCTTGCAAAACCAATATACCGCTACGCAGAGTGCGCAACAGGCGGCTTTGGCGGCGAACGGGGTGGGTAAGTCTTACACGGTGGATCAAATTATGCAAGACAGCCGCTGGAATTTGTTGACAGACCAGCAAAATCTGCGTCAAAACACGGCAGATGAATTGTATGAAAATAATCTTTCCGCCTTGCTGGGGGTACAGGCAAAGAAAGAGGAGGCTTCCCAATACCGCCGTGTAAGCGGCCAGCTGTCCGGCAGTTTTTTAAGCCAGTATTTACAGCGTTTGTTTAATGTTTTTTCCAATTAGGAGCAGTTATGAGAATACCCGTTTATGAAAAGCAAACCGTTTTGCGTGTAAACTCGGCTTCGGCCGGGGAAGTAGCCCGTCCGGTAGAGCAGGCTTTTAGCCACAATCACTATACCCAACTTGCACAAGGGCTTGCCTCCGCCTCCGCCGCGGGCGCCCTGCTGGAAGGCCTGAGAACGAAGCCAAAACAAAAAGCTGAAAAATCATCGGCCGTTTCTGCCCCCTTGCCAGCCTCGGCAGGAGAAGGCTCTTCTGTAACGGGGCAAGCGGAATGGGTGGCAGGCGCACAGCAATTATTGGCTTCGGCCGTTGTGCAGGCACAAGAACAGGCGTCCGTGGTACAAAAACAGGAAGAAGAGTCCCGCCGGCAGGCTTTGGCGCAGGCGGTTGCGCCGTTGGCAGCATCCAGCGGGGAATTGGAACGTTTTATCAAAAAGAATTTTGACTCTTCTCCCAACAAAGCCGCTTTGTGTGCCCGTGCGGTGGGTAATTATATTAGTGCGTCTTTGGCGCAAGGGCTTACCCCGCAAGCAGCCGATGTATTAGCCCGCTTGGGGGACTATTTACCCCCGCAAGCGCGCCAAGGCGCCACCCGCCGTTTAGAAGTAAGCGCGGGGGAGCGTGCCGCCCAAACTGTCATACAAAAAACGTTCCAGGGCGGAAAAAGCCCGGCTGATTGGAACGACACAGACGTAGAAACATTAACCCAAGAGGCGGCCTCTCATTTGCCGCCCGGCGTGATGGAGGAAACCCGCCTTGCTTTGCGGGCGGCCGCCGGGGAAGCACGCACCAACAGGCAAAAAGAAAAAGCCACCCTTTTGGGGCAAGTGTTACAACCACACACTCAGGATAATCCCAAAGCGCTTTGCCAAACTTTATACACATTGGCGCAAGTTTTCCCGCAGGAAGAAAAAACGCTAAATGCCGCTGTGCGCCAATGGAAAAGCAACCCGGCTAAAACGTCTAATGCGGGGGTTTTTAACCGGTTGTATAAACAGCTGGGAGAGTCGGATTTTAAAGAGAATAAGCTGGAGGAGGAGTTTTCTTCCGGGCGCTTGAACGGGCGTGATTACGTGCTTCTTAAACGAGAAAGAGCCTCTATTCAAGGCGGGGAGGACGCCCGTGCCAGGCGTTTATTATGGGCGGCAGCTGAGCGTTTGTGCCGAAAAGAGAACCTGACTCCAGCAGAAGCGGACGATTTTAAATATGCGGTATTTTCCCAAGACGGGGATTCTACCGCCAAGCTTTCGGCTTTAAAAAAGCTGCGTGATGTTTATTTTTTATGAGGTAATGTTATGACAGTTACTTGTACTAATACCAAACACGTTTATCCTGCAGACGGCAAACGAACTACTTGGCCGTTTACTTTCCCGCTATTTAACGCGCAGGACTTGCGCCTCTGGCGCGTGGGAGCGGACGGAAAAGCCGTGTTGAAAACTTCCGGCTATGAAGTGGATATGCAGGAAAAAGAAGTGCTCTACCCACTTTCACAGGAAGAAGAACCCGCTCCGCCGGCAGGGGAATACATTGTCTTGCAGCGCGCCACCCCGCTTACGCAGGAGTTGGACATCAAACGCCAGCAAACACTGGATTTACAAACCTGGGAAGATGCACACGATTTGGCCGTTATGCGCCAGCAGGAACTGGCGGAAGAATTATCCCGCGCGCTTAAATTCCCCGTGCATAGCCAGCTCGATGATACGGACGCCCAGTCTTATCTTACGGCGATTACAGAATTAAAAGAGCAGGCGCAAACCACCTCTCAACAGGCGTTGGAAATTTCCGCCCAAGCTAAAGAAGCATCACAAGAAGCTCAGCTTGTATCCTCGCAAGCGGTACAAGAAGCTCAAGCCGTTAAGGGCCAGATGGAACAATATGTTTCTTCGGCGCAGTCTGCCCAAGCGGCGGCCGTACAAGCCCAAACACAGGCGCAAACTGCGCAAGCCCAAGCGCAGAACTATGCCCAAACCGCTCAACAGGCGGATGTTTCCGTACAAGCGGCCGCCCAAACAGTGGCGGAGCAAAGCCAACAGGCAGTATCTTCGGCGCACAGTGCACAGCAAAACGCCCAAACGGCCCAAACGGCGGCACAGGAGGCTAAATCCGCCCAAGCTGCCGCGCAGCAAAGCGCGCAAGAGGCAGCCCAAAGTGCTTCTAGCATCAATCCTTCCACCTACGTGCCTAAGGCCGGTGGCACAATGACCGGCAGCTTAACTTTGCAAGATACGGAGCTTTTTAGAAAAACTACCTCCTTTGCACAGGGTGACGTGCCTGAAAAAGACGTTTATTTAGGCCTTCAACGTTGGCGGGATAAGGACAATAAAGACCTGGTTGTTGATTATACTTATGCCAATACAACCGGCAACATACAATACATAAAAAGAATGTGGCAAAATAACGCCGGCAGCAGTACATACCGGGATATAATAAGCCTATTTTATAGCCCCGCAGGGGTTTCTCAAGTGT
Organism: uncultured Elusimicrobiales bacterium; assembly: GCA_944324095.1. GTDB lineage: Bacteria > Elusimicrobiota > Elusimicrobia > Elusimicrobiales > Elusimicrobiaceae > Avelusimicrobium. The sequence continues at coordinate 32,894 of CALUUY010000009.1, read as the reverse complement.
CTTTTGAGAAAAACACCAATGTTAGGGTGCCCACACCGCAGTCTTCTTCTAATAGCACCGATGCCGCCACCACCGCTTGGGTGCGCTCTTTACTTTCGGGCCAGAGCCTGATTGGCGATTACGTGGTTTCCCATTATATGGACGACGCCGGCAACTGGTACCGCGTGTATAAAAGCGGCTGGGTAGAACAAGGCGGGTTAATACCAAGAATAACTACTGGTCAAAATTTAGAAATAACATTATTAAAACCATTTGCAAACTTAAACTATTCTATACAAGCAACTGGAAAGGCCGATGACCACGAATATAACTTGTCTAGAACATTAACTATTGCTAAGACCAAAAAAACAACTGCTTTTTCAGTTGTAGCAAATGGTTGGACAAGTGACTGGAATGGACAAACAGGTTTTTGGCAAGCCTGTGGTAAAGGAGCTTAATTATGGAATTTGAAATAGGACAAATTGTTGATTTAGAAAACTACACGCAGGCGGCCATAGCCTGCAACCAAACGGGGGACAGGCATATAGAAAAGAAGGACGGGCAATATGTTGTTGTGGCTAATCCTGCCCCAGTAGAGCCTACGGCAAAAGAAAAGGTGCAGGCGTTAGAGGCACAAACTAGCCTTACCCGCGTGGTGCGGGAACTGGTACTGGCGGAAGGCTCCGGCGCGAGCGATTACGTAAAACAGCAAGCGCAGGAAATAGAAGCTCTGGCCGCACCCTTGCGGGAGACTGACCAATGACTCCTGAAAAAATAAAAGCCTGGCTGTACTTGGCCGGCGTGGCCGGGGCGGTGTTGTTTTGGTGTTTTACGATGTATGGCCTTCCGCCGCGGGTACAAAAGCTGGAAGAAACCGTACAACAGCACGAGCGGCGCTTAACGGAAAGCGGCGTAAAAATAGACATTATTTTAGACGACGTCAAAACCATTAAAGGTTTTATCCTTCAGCGCCACGCGGGGGGTGAATAATGGATTATAAAAACATAGCAGAAAGAATCAAACAATACGAGGGCTTTTCCCCTCGCCCATACCAATGCCCCACCGGGCATTTAACCATCGGTTATGGCCATAATTTAGACGCCAACGGCATAGACCTGGAAACGGCCGAACTGCTTCTAAAAAAGGACATTGAACGGGCAGAAAAGAACGTTAAAAACTCTTTCATTTGGTACTTAAAACTAAATGAGCCCCGGCAATATGTGCTGGTGGATATGTGCTATAACCTGGGGCTTATTGGCCTTTTAAAATTTAAAAAGTTTTTGGCCGCCGCCGAAGCGGGCAACTATCAAACCGCCGCCAAAGAAATGCTGGACAGTAAATGGGCGGTGCAGGTGGGCCGCCGCGCGGTGGAACTGGCCGAAATTATGGAAACAGGAGAATGGAAATGAACCTATATATATTGCTGTGCCTGGCCGCCGTGGCGGTGGTGGGGCTTATTGAATGGCTTAAGAACTTGCTTGAAAAGTTTTTAACCGTTCCTGGGTGGGTATGGTCTGTGGTCGTGCTGGTGGCGTCCATCGGCTGCGGCTTTTTGGCCGTGTACGGTGCCGATGTTACCGCGCATAACCCGCTTATGGCTGTGTTAATCGGCCTGGCTATTTTGGCCTTATCCCAAATTGGGTATGAAGCTATCAAAAAGGCTGTACTAAACCGCGCCGAAAAAGCCCTGGGTATTGAGTGTGAAAAAGTTAATTAGCTTAATAGCCCTGCTAGTAATAGCGGGGCTTTTGTTTTCAAATTGGCATAAGGGGCGGCAGATAGATAAGCTGGCAGCCCAGTCCGGCACGCTGCCGGACAGCCAATCCGCGCGCGTGGTGGTCAAAGATAATAAACTAACGGCCACGGTGCGCCAGGCGGACGGGAGTGTTAAAACGGAAGTTAAATACCTACCGCCGGAAGGCCGCGCTGAGGTGGTGCAACCCACGGAAGGGGCGGCAGAAATAACTGTAAAACGGGCGGGGTTTACCTTTCGCCCTGCGGTGCAGGGATTGGTGGGCAAAGAGTTAAAAGGCGGCCTTGGCGCGCGCTTGGTGTATTTTGATAGGTACGGGGCCGGACTAGGCCTGGACACGGATTTGGAAGGATATGTATTTGTTGACCGCAGGCTGGACGATTTGACGGGGCTTCTTAAAAACACCACGGTTGGCCTATATGGCGGCCGCAAGCGTATGGGTTTAATGATAGGTGTATATTTGTAAAAAGACAAAATAAAAATCCCCGGGTTTAGCCCGAGGATTTTAAAATTTACTACATTTTTTACTACAGTATCGTCGAAAAATGGTGCGCTCGGCGGGAGTCGAACCCACATTTCCAGCTTCGGAGGCTGACGCTCTATCCATTGAACTACGAGCGCGCAAAACGTTCTTTCCTTTTTATTTTAGCAAATTATACGCCGTACGGAAAATGCCTCATTTCAAGCGTTTGGACGAAATCTATCAATACTGTCTATATACTCAGCCCATCAGTAAAACATATAGGCCCAAAAAGCAAGCTTGTATAGGCCCAAGGGCCCAGGTAAAATGTACCCTAAAAAACTATTATAAAGTATATGAAAAAGTTTTTAAGCCTTTTATTATTGTGTGGGTTATTTACGCTTTCCCCTTGCGTGCAGGCGCAAAAATGGCAAGGCATTAAAAAAGCGCTTTCAGCCAAGCAGATTAAGACCACGGCCTTTGCCTTGCGCGGAAAAGTGGAATCTGTTATTTTTCGCGCGGCCCGGTTGGGGCAGGCGGAGTTATTGGTAAAACCGCAAAATACTGGCAGAAAACTTTTACAAGTCTCTTCTTTGGCGGCTTTTGCCCCGGCCCGGGTGGATTTGCCTTCTTTAAAAGTGGTGCCGCCCTTTCCGTTTGAATCAAACAGCAAAGAAATGTACCGCGGTATGGCATTAAAGGCCGACGGAAAAGATTTGCGTTACATTATGTTAAACGGGATGGAAGTTTCCAAATCCCATTATGAAAATTTTGCCGCTTACGATAATAACCCCTATCCGGACGGTACCAAAGCCATTTATGCGGCCCATAACCCCAAACACGCACTGCATTTTATTTTTACAGAAGAGGATTGGGACACTTATATCCCGGTAATTTTTCATATTAAAAAATTAGGGTGGAGAGATTTTGCCTCTATCCCGCACGATGTGCCCCCGTCTTGGATTTACCGTGTAAGCGCGCTTTTAAAAATAAACGGGCAGTTTGTATGGGGGGAATTGAAACTTTATAAAGGTGATTTTGTTTTTATGCCCTATCCCGTAAAAAACCCGACGGGAAAATAAAATTTCTTTTGTATTTATGGATAAAAACCCCCGGTACACAACCGGGGGTTTTATTGTTTTAAATAAATGCGCCGGGCGAGAATATTAGCCCGCCTGAAGGCGTGTTTAATTCGCGCGGTATTTGCGCGGCAGGCCCAGCCAAATGGCCAGCAACGCCCCTATACCCAGCAAATACGGATAGTACAAATATTCCATAATGTGCAGGGGGGAAATATTGGTTAAGCTGGCCGCCATAAGCAGCTGCGCCCCGTACGGAATAATGCCCTGCACAAAGCAGGAGAATATATCCAGCAAGCTGGCCGAGCGGCTGGGCATAATTTTAAACCGGTCTGCAATTTCTTTGGCAATAGGGCCCGCCATAATCAGGGCGATGGTGTTGTTGGCGGTGCACAAGTTGGCAAAGCTGATAAGGCCCGCAATGCTCATTTCCGCCCCTTTGCGGCCTTTGATGTGGGAGGTTAACTTTTGGATAATCCACGCCAGCCCGCCGCCGGTGCGTATCATTTCCAGCATACCGCCGGCCAGTATGGTTACTATAATCAGTTCTCCCATACCCGTAATGCCTGCGCCCATAGAAACCGTCCACTCCCAAATGCTAAAGCTGCCCAGCAACAGGCCGATGAGGCCGGAAAGCACCGTCCCCAGCAAAAGCACCACCATCACGTTTACGCCCATAATCGCCGCTCCCAATACAATCAAGTACGGAAGCACTTTCAGCCACTGCACTTGCCCCGGTTCAAACGCGGCGCTGGCATTACTGCCCAAGAGTACGTACAAAATGGTGGCTAGCATAGCAAAGGGCATAACAATTCTAAAGTTGGTTTTAAACTTGTCCGACATTTTACACCCCTGCGTGCGGGTAGCCACGATGGTGGTATCGGAAATAAAAGACAAGTTGTCCCCAAACATAGCTCCGCCCACAGTGGCGGCGGCCATTAAAGCGGGGTTCATATCGGTTTTAAGGGCAATCCCGGCGGCTACGGGAGCCAAGGCCACAATGGTGCCTACGGACGTGCCTACGGAAACGGAAATCACACACGCGGCCAAAAACACCCCGGCCGCCAACACGTTACCCGGCAGAACGGAGAGCGCCAAATTGACTGTTGCGTCCACCGCGCCCATAGCCTTTGTAGTTTGGGCAAAAGCCCCAGCCAAAATAAAAATGAGCACCATCAGCATAATATTGGGGTTGGCCGCACCTTGGCAGAAGGTTTCTATGCGTTTATGCAGGTGGCCGTTTCTGTCCATCGCCACAGCTACTACGGACGATATTACAAACGCCACCGTGATGGGCATTTTGTAAAAATCCCCGGCGATGATAGACACCACCAAATAGGAAATTAAAAACACGCCCAGCGGCACTAAGGCCCACACATTGGGGCGGGGTTGATTGGTTTGCGGGTTCATATATTGCTTAAAATAATCCTTAAAAAAAGCGCCGTTTTGCGGCGCGTATAAGTTTGAATTTTATTTATATATTATATTAAATTTTGTTTTGGTATGCCGTATATTTGCCCTGCGTACCCAAAAAAATCATACAATAAAGCTATGAACGCCGCTATTATTACGATTGGAGATGAAATTTTGCTAGGGCAGATTACGGACACGAATTCCCGCTTTATTGCCCGGGAACTGGCCTGCCTGGGTATAGACACCCGTTTTATGTACACCGTGCCGGACGTACGGGAAGACATTGTGCAGGCTTTGCATAATGCGCTTAGCCGGGCGGATTTGGTCATTATTACCGGCGGCCTCGGCCCCACTAAAGACGATTTAACCAAAAAAACCCTGGCGGATTTTTTTAATATGCCGCTTGTTTTCAACCCGCAAGTATATGGTTGGCTGGAGGAAATGCTCCTGCCCCGCCGCGGGGAAGTAAACGCCTACAACAAAACCCAGGCCCTGTTGCCGCAGGGGTGCACGGTGCTTCGCAACCGGCGCGGCACGGCCAGCGGTATGTGGTTTGAAAAAGACGGCAAAATAACGGTTTCTCTGCCGGGGGTTCCGTTTGAAATGGAATATTTAATGCAGGCGGAAGTATTGCCGTTATTAAAACAGCAGTGCGGCGCGTCTTTGTTGCAGTACACATTGTTGCATATATACAACATCCCGGAGGCGGAACTGGCTATGCGCCTGCGTCCGTTTGAGGAGCAGCTTCCGGCCGGGGTGGGGCTGGCTTATTTGCCGTCGGTAGATGAGGTAAAACTTCGTCTTACCGCGCGCGCAGAGGGGCTTGGACAGTTAGCACGCCAGACGGAGATTTTAAAAACTTTTTTGCAGGGGCTGCGTTTTACAGAAGGGGAGAATCCTTCTAATGTGGCAGAGGTGGCGGGTTTGTTTACAAAAAACGGGCTTACGTTGGCCTCGGCCGAGAGCTGCACGGGGGGAAACATAGCGCATTTAATTACGCTGCTGCCCGGCGCGTCGGACTATTTTTTAGGCGGCATTGTGTCTTATGCCAACAGCGTCAAAGAAAATGTGTTGGGCGTAAGCGCGGCGGACTTGGAAAAATTTGGTGCTGTTAGCGAGCCTGTTGCCCTGCAAATGGCCCAAGGCGCGCGTAAGGTGACGGGGGCGGATTGGGCCGTATCCACCACCGGTATAGCGGGGCCCGGCGGTGGGAGCGAACAGAAACCGGTGGGCACGGTGTGGATTGGCGTAGCGGGGCCTAAAGGCAGTTTTGCGCGGAAGTTTGTGTTTTCTTCCGTTAGGGAGCGCAACATCGGCAAGGCTTCCGCCAAAGCCTTGGAACTATTGTGTGAGGCCGTTCAGGCAGATTTACAACTTAAATAAAGGGAGACAATATGGACGTTTTAAATACAGTATATTTAACCGGCATTGTGCCGTTTGTGGGCAAAGTTAGCCCGGCAGAAGCGGGGGATTTAGCCCGCGCATTGGCTATGGGCGGTGTGCAGGCGGCGGCTTTACAGATTAAAACCGGCAAAGACGTAGCCCAAGCCCGGGCTATGCAGCAAGCGGTGGAAGATTTCATCATCTGCGCCTGCGGCGTGCAGGACGAGGCTTCCGCACGTCTTGCCATAGAAGCCGGCGCCAAGGTGGTTTTTGCCATAGGCCTTGAGCCGGAAGTACAGGCGCTGCTGGCAGAAAAAGAGGTGTTTGTATTGCCGCCTTTATCGCGCGTACTTTTTGATAACTTGGGGAAATATTTTTCCAGCGGGAAAGTCTCTCCCTGCCTCTGCCCGGATTTTCAAATGCCGCACCGGCGCGGAAAATCGTATTTTGAGGCGTTTGTCCGCCGTACCCGCCAAGCGGTCAACAATATGTTGGGGTTTGACCTGCGCCATATAGGCATCAATCAGCCCGATGCTGACGCTTCTGCTCGTACCGCCGGGGAATTTGAAAGCCTGTTTGGTTTTACCCGCACAGACCGCGGCGGCGCTTATTTTTCCGGCGAAGTGGTGGAAGTAATGAAAAAGAAATTTTACGGCCATAACGGCCACATTGCCATTTCCACTAACGACGCTGCCCGCGCCGCCCATTACTTACAAAAACTGGGTGCCAAGTTTAATTGGGACAGCGCCGGCTATAACGAGGACGGCTCCTTACGTGTAGTGTATTTAGCCAAAGAAATGGGCGGCTTTGCCGTACACATTTTGCAAAAATAGCACCTGTTCTTCCTCTGCTGATGTTGGGCCTGGTTGTTGCGGGCTGCATTGTGGCATAGCAGGTGTTGGCAGTTATAAAACTTGTCTTACTAAATAACTCAAACGCCCCGTTTGTACGGGGCGTTTGGGTTATATAAGCGGTTGGGATCTTTTATGTTAGCCAATGACCGGTTGCACAAAGGTGCGGGTGGCCAGTTCACGGTCTAACATTAACAGGGCTTTTTTGTCGTCCCCGATGAGTTTTAAGTTGGAAATAATCTGCCGTACAGAGGCCTCTTCTTCCACTTGTTCCTTTACATACCAATCCAAAAAAGAAACGGCGGCACGGTCTTTGGCATTATCGGCCTCGTCGGCCAAGGCATTAATTTTAGAAGTTACCAGCTCTTCGTGTTTTAACACTTGTTCAAAAATTTCCACAATGCTTCCTTCCTTAAATTCCGGCTTGGCAATAGCATCTAAAGTTACTTTTCCGCCGCGTTCGTGTACATAATCGTATAATCCCAGTGCGTGGGCGTGTTCTTCCTGCACTTGTACGTTAAACCAGTTGGCAAAACCGGTTAAGTGTTGTTCTTCAAACACGGCTTTCATAGCCAGGTATAAATATTCGGAATACAACTCCGCATTAATTTGCGCGTTAAAAGCTTGTACTAATTTTTCGTTCATAAGGTCTCCTTTTTAATGTAAGAAAAATTCCTATTTATATTTTACCTTTTCTGGTTCTTTTTTAAAAGTGCGTAAATATACTAGGTAAGGGCGGTATTGGGGCTGGCTGCGTTGGGTTGGCCCCGGCTGTTGGGGAGGGGAAACTAAATAAAAAGAAGCGTTGACAAAATAATTATACAGGCGTATAATAATTATACAGTTGTATAATTTGGAGGTTTTATGGGCCGTGTTTCTTCTAATACGGATGAAAAGTTAATCCGCGCCGGGGTTTATTTGGCCCGTCAAAAGGGGCTTAGAAACTTTACCGTGCGGGAGGTTTGTTCCCGCAGTAAAGTAAACCTGGGTATGTTTCACTATTATTTTAAAACGCGTGAAACCTTTGACGCAGCCGTTTTAAAAAGTTTGTATGCGGAAATGATGAGTGCCATTAATGTGGAGGTTCTCCCCTCGCATGCACCCCGGCAAAATATAGAAGCCGTTTTGGGGGCGGTGTATGCCTTTGCGGGTAAGAACAGGCGGCTTATTTCGATGTTGATAGGAGACTCCTTCAGCGCTGACCGCCAGATAGTTAACCTGGTGGCGCAGTTGTTTTCTCAGCACGTATCGGTTTTGATTAACGAATTAAAACGTGCCCAGCAGTTAGGTCAGCTGCGTACACAATCGGTACGGGATGCGTTGTTGTTGCTGTTGCCGCAGGTGCCTTTATCTCAAGCGGTGTTGGGGTTGGCAGAACGTATGGGCAAGAGTTTCCCTCCTGCTTTATACCGGCAGGTGGTGGAGGTGGCCAGCCCGCAGGACACCTTGCGCCGGGCCCGTTTTATGCTGCAGGCGGTATTGGGGGATAATCAATGAAAAAATGTATATGGTTGTGTTTAATCCTATTTAGTTGGCAGACTGTGCAAGGGCAGGAGCTTTCGTTAAAGACGTGCGAGGCGGATGCTTTGAGCTATTCTTCGGCTGTTAAGGCGGCACAGGCGCAGGTGCAGGCGGCGCAGGCGCAGTATCGCTCATCTAAGGCGGTGTTGTATCCGTCTTTGTATGTGGACGCGCAGGGAAGTTGGGTGTCCGAAATTCCCTCTCTTCAGCTGGGCCCGCAGAGTTTTGAATTTGGCAGTGAATGGGGCGGCAAAGTAGGCCCCACACTGGAATATGTTTTGTTTGATAACGGCGCCCGTTCCTGGGCCAGCCAGGCGCGGTATTCGGCCTATGAGGCGGCCGTGCAAGACTTAAAATCCGCCCGGGATACTGCCCTTTTAAACGTGCGCCAAGCGTATTTTACGGTTCAGCGGGACTTGGAAAACATTTATTTAGTTTCCGAGCAATTAAAAGTAGCCCGCAAGCAACTGGCGGACGTGCAAAACGCTTATCAGGCCGGGGCCAAAAGCCGGCTGGACGTTTTGATGGCGCAAAAACAGTCCCTTCGCCTGGCGCAGCAGGCTAGTGCGGCGCGCGGGGCGTTGGGTACGCATTTGCGGGAGCTGTTTAAATTAACCGGAACCGACTACGGCATTAACCCCGCCTACGCGTTAGACGCCCGCGTACAAGAAGCCCTGCCGGGTAAAACAACGGCTGTTATTCGGGCCCAATCACCGGAGCAAACCGTACAAGCCTTGGCCGGTGCGGCGCAGCGGGTATTTGATGCAAATACGCCTAGGCTGGTTTCTATGCAATCTTTGGCGCAACAGTATGAATACGCCGCCCGGTCTTATGCGGCGGCTGTGTGGCCGCGGGCGGGTTTTAGCGCCGGGGCGTATTGGGAGTACCCCAACGGCCCTTTACAGGAAGACGTGTTTTTAGGCCGTGCGGGGCTATCCATCCGTTTGCCATTGTTTGAGGGGGGCAAAAATAAAGAACAAGCCCAAGCCCAGCGCAGTACGGCTCAATCGGTTCAGGAAAAACGCAACGAATTGGAAGACGCTTTACAGGCCGTGTTTTATGCGGCTAAAGACAGGCTGGCTTCATTAGACGTAGAGGAAGATTTGGCCCGCCAATTGCTTACAACTGCCCAGCAGGCGGCTAAACTTACGTATGAGGCATACAAAGCCGGTTCCGTCACGTTTTTGGAAGTGGACGACGCCAACCTGTCTTTGCTTCAAAGCCGCATTGCCTTGTCGGATTTATACATACAACGTTTAAACAGCTTGGCTGTAATGGATAATTTAGGGAGAAAATAATGATGAAAAAAATAATAGCCGTTTCGGCGGTAGTTTTGTTTGTTTTGGTGGGGGCGTGTTTAATTTTTTGGCGGCATACGCCGTTTGCGTACAGCGGGGTGGTGGAAGCGATAGAGGTGGATGTACCCGCCCGTTTAAGCGATACGATTGAAACGTTGCCCGTGCAGGAAGGCTCCCCGGTAAAAGAAGGGGAAGAACTGGCCCGTTTGGAATGTAAAGACGTGGCCTTACAATACGCCATTGCCCAAAAAGAGTTTGAACGGGCGGAAAAGTTGTTAAAAACCACGGCCGGCTCGCGTGAAAATTATGACCTTAAAAAACATCAGTTTGACCAAGCCTCCCTGCATAAAAGCTGGTGCCTTATCAAAAGCCCGTTAACGGGCAAGGTGCTCTATAAATATTACGAAGCGGGGGAATTTATCCCCGCCGGGCGCAAATTGCTTACAGTGGCCGATTTAAACCGCTTAGATGTATGGGTGTATGTGGAGCACGATATGCTGGCCCGTTTGCAGATTGGTATGAAAGTGGAAGGTTTCTTGCCGGAAACGGGCCAAACGTTTCAGGGGGTTATTTTGTCTATTAACGACGAAGCCGAATTCACGCCCAAAAACGTACAAACCCGCCGTGAACGCGAACGCCTAGTGTATGGCGTTAAAACCCGTTTTGAAAACGATGCCAAACAAACTTTAAAACCCGGTATGACGCTGGAAGTCTCCTTCCCGCAGGAGGCCCGTTAATGCCTGCGCTTGGCGTACGGGTGGAGGGAGTAACCAAACGCCTGGGGCACACATTGGCCTTGCAGGGGGTAAGTACGGTATTTGAGCCGGGGCGCGTGCACGGCATTGTGGGGCCAAACGGAGCGGGTAAAACCACTTTAATGCGCGTGTTGACGGGGCTGTTAAAACCTACGCAGGGGGAAGTGTTTTACTACGATGCACAGGGCGATGTATCGGCCGCGCAAGCCAAGGGGCAGACGGGGTATTTCCCACAGGAACCCAGCCTGTACCCGGATTTAAGCTGCCGGGAGCATTTAGAATTTTTTAGGGATTTGTATGATTTGCCGTCCCAGGCGTTTGAGTCCCGCGCTAAAGAATTGTTTGACGCCACCGGTATGAGTGCTTTTTCCGGGAGACCGGCGGGGAAGTTATCGGGCGGGATGTACAAAAAATTAGGTTTAATGTGTGTTTTATTAAACCGCCCTCGTTTGTTGCTGTTGGATGAACCCACTGTGGGGGTGGATCCTGTCAGCCGGCAGGAATTGTGGGAGCTGGTGTACGGGTTTGCCGGGCAGGAAACCACCGTGGTGCTAAGCACTTCGTATATGGATGAAGCGCAGCGCTGCTCCAAGGTACACATTTTAGACGGCGGTGTTTTAAAAGCTGCCGATACGCCGCAAGCATTAATGCGGCGGTTTGAAGTGATGCAATTTGCGGATATTTTTTTAAAAAAATGAACAAAGAACACAAACCCATCATTCGTGTAGAAAACCTAACCGTGGCGTTTGGTGATTTTAAAGCCGTGGACGGTATTTCTTTTTCTGTTGAACGGGGGGAAATATTTGGCTTTTTGGGTGCCAACGGGGCCGGTAAAACCACCACCATACGTTGTATATGCGGGCTGTTAAACCCCACGCAGGGCGTGGTGGAGGTGGATGGAAAGGATGTATCCTCTTCCACCTTGGTATTAAAGCCGCATATTGGGTATATGTCTCAAAAATTTACGCTGTACCCGGATTTAACCGTACGGGAAAATTTGGTTTTTGCCGGCAGTTTGTATGGTTTAACCCGGGCTCAAATTAAAACGCGCGCGGCCGAGCTTATGCAGTTTATAGGCCTTACCCAGCATTTAGATGAGCCTGTAAAACTGCTTTCCGGCGGGGTTAAACAGGTGGTGGCTTTGGCGGCAACGCTGCTGCATAACCCGGATTTGATTTTTTTGGACGAGCCCACCGCCGGCACCTCGCCTGCCACGCGGGCCGATTTCTGGCGCCTGATACGCACCCTTGCCCAAAACGGAAAAACCATCTTTGTTACCACTCACTATATGGATGAGGCGGAATATTGCGGGCGTATTGTGCTGATGGAGCGCGGCAAAATTATTGCCGCGGGTACGCCGCAGGCGCTTAAAAAGCAGTTTTTCCCGCAACCGCCGGTGGAGCTGCTATTTAAACGCCCGGAACAAGCCCGTGTGCGGGCGGAGTTAAAAGCAAGGAACATCGCTTCTGCCCAAATGTTTGGGGACGCCCTTCGCGCCGAGGTACAAGACGCCGCCCGTTTTGATAAATACACCCGTCAAAACCAAGCCATTTTTGACGTTCACCCCGCGCAACCCACCTTAGAGGACGTGTTTTTAAAAGCCGTATGCGGCAGGGAGGGAAAATGAAACTATTTTTCCGTCGGGTTCGTTCCGTAGCGGCCAAAGAATACAAACACATTTTGCGCGACCCGTTTACCCTGGTGGTGGCGCTGGTGCTACCGCTTATTTTTGTGGGAATGTTTGGCTTTGTGATTGATTTGGATTACAAACACATGCGCCTTTATGTGCGCGATAATGACCAAACTTCCGTTTCCCGCCGTTTTTTGCAGGAAGTTTCCTCTTCCGGTTATTTTGACCAAACGCCCCTGCACTCGCCAGCCCGGGCCGATGAGGCTTTGCAAAAAAATAATACTCCCGCGGTGTTGATTATTAAGCCCGGCTTTGGGCGCCGTGTAAAAGCGTTAGACCCGGCCGACCCCGCCCGCGCACAACTGCTTACAGACGGTACGGACAATGTGCAAGCCAGCATTATTCAAATTTATATGCGCGGGATTGTGCAGGCGGCGTCCAGCCTGTTTACAGGCGGGGCGGAGGGGGCCTCCTCGCTTATACGCACGCGCTTTTTGTTTAACCCGGAGCTTAGCAGCCGCTGGTTTATTGTGCCGGCATTAAGTACGGTTATTATTGGGCTGCTTGCCATTATGCTTACGGCGCTGACGGTAGCCAAAGAATGGGAGAACGGCTCTATGGAGCTTTTGTTATCTACTCCCGTTCGCCCGGCGGAAATTATATTAGGCAAACTGATACCGTATTTTTGCTTGTCTTTGTTTGATGTACTGGTGGTGTTTGTGCTGGCTTTAACGGTGTTTGGCATACCGTTTGAGGGCAGTTTTTTACTGTATATGTTGGCGTGTGCGGTGTATGTGACGGGGGCGTTGGCGTTAGGGTTGGTGATTTCGGTGGTAACGCGCCAGCAGCAGGCGGCCATACAGTTTGCGTTTGCGGTGGGGCTGCTGCCTTCTTTTATTTTTTCCGGCTTTATTTTTCCCATAGAAAATATGCCGTTGTTTTTCCAGTATTTTACGGCGCTTTTTCCGCAGCGGTGGTTTTTGCTTATCAGCCGTACGCTATTTTTAAGCGATGCCGGTTTTGCCCCGCTTGCACCTGCTTTTGCCGGGATAGGGCTGTTTGCCTGCGTGATGATTATACTGGCTGTTTTTAAATTTAAAACGGATGTGGAACCATGAAAATACGCCGCATAGTATTACAAGGATTTTTTAAAAAAGAGTTCACGCAAATTGTGCGCGACCCTAAAATGTTGTTTGCCATTTTCTTTATTCCGCTTATACAAACGGTAATGTTTGGGCTTGCTTTAACCAGCGAGGTTAAAAATGTAGAATTAGCTGTCCTAGCCAAACCTTCCAGCCGGGTAGCGCGGGATATACGGGCTCGTGCGCAGGCTTCGGGCTGGTTTAAAGTGGCGGACATTTTTGAACACGCAGACCCCGTTTCTTTAATAGAAAGCCGCCGGGCAGAAGCCGTATTAATAGCCCCGAAAGAAGGGTTTGAAAAAGCTTTGGAACGCGGCTCTGAACCTGTGCAATTGCTTGTAAATGCCACCAACGCCCAACGCGCCCAGCAGGTAAACGGTTACGTCCAGCAAATAGTGGCCGAGGTAGCCGCCCAGCGGGGGTATGATGTGTCCTCCGGCGTGATACAGTTGGATGAACGTGTTTTATTTAATCACAATCTGGACACTACTTCTTATATGATACCGGCCTTGATGGTAATGTCCACCTTTATTGTTCTGTTGGTTGTATGCGGGATGGCCATTGCCAAAGAAAAAGAAACGGGCACTATGGAAAAACTAATTTCTTCCCCCTGTACGGTGGAAGAAATTATGCTGGGGAAGACACTGCCGTATTTTGTAATAGGGTTGGTGATTGTGGGGCTTATTTTATTTGTGGGGGTGGCGTGGTTTGGAATACCGTTTAGGGGGAGTTTATGGCAAGTGGGGGTAAATGGAGGATTGTTTGCACTGTCTGCCCTGGCGGTGGCACTGATTATTAGTACAGTGGTGTCCACCCAGCAGCAGGCTATGATGGGCAGTATGTTGTATTTGTTGCCGGGTATTTTGCTTTCAGGGGTATTTTTCCCGGTGGCAAATATACCGGGCGTATTTAGGTGGATGTGTTATTTGAACCCGATGATGTATTCGGTAGCCAATTTCCGCGCGGTAATTTTAAAAGGCGGGGATATGGGGCTGTTTTGGTCTAATTGTTTTTGGCTGACGGTTATTTGTGTGGTGTTGTGTACGTGCGCTTATAAAAACTTTAAATCCACCTTAAATTAGGGCCAAAGACCCAGGTGCTTATAGGCCCAAAGTCTCTTGTTGTGTGCAAGGGGAAAGGGTATCCTATAAGTATGCTAAACAGATTACAAAAAAATATTTTGGTTTTATGCGTGCTGTGTGTGGGCACTGCACCGTGTATTTATGCGCAGGGGAGCCATCAGGTTTCCCGCCAGGTTGTGCGTAAACTGACCCAAGAGCAGGTTTTAGCCAAGAAGGCGCAGGTAAAGCTGTTGCAGCGGGCTAAAGCTTCCCGGGAAGAGCGTGAAATAAAAAGAAATATGCGCTTGCAGGCGGCTGCACAGGCTGCGCGCAGTTATCATCCGCTTACGGAACATACCCCCATTGTTCCTACTCCCAGCGATAAATTAAAAATTAATGCCTATCGCCTTACCCCCGAACAAACACAGGGTACCATTACCCGCTATCAAAATTTGATGAAAGACTTCCTGTCTTTTAAATCCAACTGGGAAGCGCGGGTTTTTTATTTGGAACTGTACAAAAATTTAAATGCCATTTCCCCTATGGAAAAGAAGCAACTGGTGCGTGAATCGGCCGAGTTGCTTTCCCGTGTGAAATACCAGAAGGAATTTTTATTGAAAGATGACCGCCCCTTGCAGCAAGCCTATGATTATTTGGTGGAGGCATTGGAAACGTTGGAACCGGCTTATTTTGGTATATTTAAAAAAACCACAGCCGCCACCCGTACGGACAGGCCTTTTATGCCGGATCAGTTTTTCTTGCGTGACCCGTCTTTAAGCCAATGGAGGGACGTGCAGTGGGAAGACTATCAGCCTATGTCCAGCGGGGCGAAAGAATTGGTAATGCCTATTGCCAATGCGCTTCCTAAAAATCTGAACATCGCTTTAGTAAACGACCACCCCGCTATGGTGGCTTCCTTTAAAAACTGGGCCTCTGCCGGATATTTTGGCGAAGGCGCCACCGTGGAAGTATTTCAAACGGCGGATGCTTTACTTAAAACCCGCAAAGAGTATGATTTTATTATCACGGATTTATTGGTACCGGGCGGCGGTGGCCAGTATTTGGCTTATTACTTGCGCAAAAACGGCTATAACAAACCCATTATTGCTATGAGCGAATACCGGGAAGAAGACTGCCGCGCCACGGAACTGTTTGCCGGTGGGATTGACGGTTACATTTATGCGGATGATTTCTTCCGCAATTATGTAGGGTATCGTTTATTCCCGGCGGCTTTAAAAACCTATTTGGATATGAAAGCCCAATACGGCTGGCAGCATTAATTTATAAAAACCGGGCCATTGGTGAAGGCCCGGTTTTTTGTATTTAAAAGCCCCTGCTTAACAGGGGCTTTTTGTTTTAGTTTACGTAAAATTTCTGGCTTGCCGGTTAAAGTATTTTATGGTCTAATACCCGTTGTTAGGTGTACTGTAAAAGAGGGTAAATATAAAGCGTGCTTGTGTGGGGCGTAACATAAAAATATCCAAAAAATAAAGAATGGTTGTTGGGGCTTTTTACAAGCATATTTTTGTGTTTAACCCACAGAAGGACTAGAACAGCAGCGTGTTGTAACAAGCCATAAAAAAAGCCGCTTATGTAAGCGGCTTTTTAAAGTGGAAACCCAAAGGCTAGAAGCCCTTATCGGCGGCATCTTTACTGCCGGCAATAGCGTAGCAGAATTTGGCGCTTTCGTCATCTGCACCGTATTTGCATTTGCGAAACCAGTTTACTCCGTCAGAGGTGCTGGTTTCAATGGTGTACACCGGTGCAACCGTACGGGTAGCGTTAATGACAAAAGTTCCTCCGTTGGAACTAACCGTTAAGCAGAAGTTTTTGCCGCCGTATCCGCCGCATTTGGCGTTTTGGGGCAGTTCAATATCCAGCTTTTTTAAATCAGCCTGGGTGGGCCATACGTCTTTTTGCAGGTAATAGCGTTCGGCCGCGTAACGCAATGCGCCGGAAAGCGTAAGCGCTTCAGACGCGCGGGATTTTTCAATAGCGGTTGTGTACTGCGGCAATGCCACTGCCGACAACACCCCAATAATGAGTACCACAACCAACAGCTCAATGAGCGTAAAACCTTTTGTGTTCATTATCAAAATCTCCTTATACTCTAGAATAAATTATACATACATAGTATAGCAAAAAACCTGCAAAAAGCAACACAGCTCCCACACGCGCAAAGTACAAAAAATTGTTAAGATATGAATATGTCTAAAAAACGTTTTTCTTCTAAAAAATCAGCGGCGGCCCCACAGGCTGCGTTAGCGGTATTTTCGCCCGTTTCCAGCTTTGTGCGTAAAGCCTTAGCGTGGGGGAGCGGGCTGTTGTGTTTATTTATTACCCTTTCTATTTTTACTGGTACGTTTGATACCGCCCAAGCCAAAAATACGCTTTTATTGTGTGGCGGCGGTGCGTTGATTGTATGGTGGGCCTCTTTGCTGGTGCAGGAAAAACGCTTCTTTTTAACCAAGCAAACCGGGGCGTGGTATGCGGTATTTGTGGGGTATTATGCTTTTACGCTTTTGTCTATGGTTTGGGCCCCGTACCGCACGGAAGGGTGGGCTGAGTTTACCCGTTATGCGGTGTATTTTGGGTTAACTTTGATGGCGCTGGGGCAGTTTAGGCTTTTTTCTGCACGGGTGTTGAGCCGTTGTATTGTGTGGGCGGCGTGGATTGCGTGCGGGTATGGGTTTTTACAGGTGTTGGACGGGTTTTTCCCGGGGGTAGATTTTATGCCTGGGCGTGCATTTTTTGGCAAGCGTATTTTCTCCACCTTGGCTAACCCCAACTTTTTTGGGGATTTTCTGGTCTTTTCTTTTTTTGTAGTATGGGCGGAGTTTTTACGCACGCGCCAAAAAAGCCTGCTGGTGTTAATGGGGTTAAGCGTGGTGGATTTGTTTTTTACCCAAAGTAAAGGCGCTTGGCTGGCCTTTGGCGCGGTGACGGCGGCGGGGGTGACGGCGTACATCAATTATTTTCCTTCTCGCTTAGCGGTGTACCGCAAACGCGTAAATATAGCGGTGGCCTGCGTATTGGCGGGGGTGGTGGTTTTGGCGGGGATATATGCGTTAAAAAGGGTGGATTCGGTAGGCTTTCGTTTGTACACGTGGGGTTCTGCCTTTTCTATGGTGCAGGATTCCCCGGTATTGGGCAGCGGGGTGGGCAGTTTCAAAACCATTTATCCCGCCTATAAAAAACCCCAAATCTTTTTTATAGAAAACGCCCATAATACGGAAACCCAACACGCTGAAAATGAAATACTGGAACAATGGGCCACGGTGGGTTCGGTGGGGTTAATTTTGTTTTTATGGATGATTCTGTTTGTGTTTTTTGCCGCGCATAAACGCCTGCAAGCTGCCCGAGGGGAAACCCAGCCCCAAAACTATTGGTTATGGGGGTATGCCTGCGCGCTGGCGGGTATTTTGATACACAACCAGGTGGACGTAAGCATACGCTTTGCCTCCAGCGGTGTGTTTTTTGCTTTGTTTTTGGGGATAGTGACGGCGCTTTCCCGCCCGCAGGAAACTTCCTCTTGCACGGCCTTGGCGGTGGGGGACGGCCCCTCCCCGGCCCCGGAGCCTAACCCCGGCCCGGCTGTATGGATATTACGGCTATTAGTATGGGGGAGTGTTTTGTATGTATGTGTGGTGTTGATAGGGCGCTTTAGTTCTATTACACAAGTGATGAGCGGGGAAAGCTTTGGTGAGGTTTGTTTAAAGGCGGCGGCGTGGATAGTGTTTTTGGTTGCCTCTTTAGGGGTGTGCGCCGTAACGTTGCGTGCGGCGGCAGGTTATACGCGGGTTGGGGCGTTGGTTGTATTGTTGATTGTACCGGCAGTGGGGTATTGGGGCTTTAACGGTTTTCTGGCTGACCATTATTACGGCGTTGCCACCGGTTTTGCGGCGCGTAACCAGTATGAGGGGGCCCTGTCGTATTTTCAAAAGGCCATAACGGCCAATCCGTTCAATACAGCCTACCGGCAATATCGCGGTACAATGCTGGCCAGCCGGTTGGATTTTGAGAAAACTTTTAACGCCCAAAAAGGAGACGAGTCCTCTGCGGCGACGGATTATGAAAGGGTATTAAGAGATTTAGCCGTCGTAAAAGCGGCCTCTCCCAATCACGCCTTGTTACATCAGGCGTATGGGGAGTTTTATTATACGGCCGCGTTAAAATATTCGGATATGGCAGCCCACGCGGCAGACGTGGCCCAATACAATAAATACAAAGAACAGGCTTTAAAAAATATGGATTTAGCCCAAGCCAGCTTTAAATATTCTTTGTTGTTAGACCCGGTTAATCCGGCTACATACATTTTTTTAATCCAGTCAGCCATTTTGCAGCGCCAGCCCGACGAGGCCCGCTCCTGGATAGCCGCTTACCGCCGCGGGCCGGAAGGCGTCACCCAGCCGCATTGGCTTGAAAAAATGCGCAATGACCCGCGTATAGACGCCTTGGAAAAACGGGTGGCGGCCGCTTTCCCGCAACGCTAAATACGGTAGTCCCAGTAAATAATTTAACCCCCCGCCGGCGGCGGGGGGGTTGTATAGTGGGGTAAAAATGGACGGCTCTGCTAAAGTTGAAAACGGGCCTAAGACGCAAAAAGGCAATAAAAAAAGCCGAGACGGGGGATCGAACCCCGGACCTACCGCTTACGAAGCGGTTGCTCTACCAGCTGAGCTATCTCGGCATAACAACGGCAAATTTATTGTGTATTAATATTTTACAAAAAACAAGCAACTTTTGCACGCAAAACATCATCTAGGCCCTTTTTCCTGGTTCATTTAGGTCTAAAGGCCCTGTCTAGGTATTTTATAAAAGGGTAACATATAATTATGATAAAGAAACCTTATATGATGTTGATGTTGGTAGCAGCCGGTTTAGTATTAAACCAGGCGGCTTTTGCCCAAAAAAACTTGGGCCCGGCTATACGCCGTTTAGCCAATTCTCAGGCGGAAAGAAGTGCCTTGTCGAATATGTTTAAAGCTTCCAAAACGCTCGAAGAATCTGTAAAAAAAGCATCTTCTGTTGAGTTGGAACCTATTGCTCTGTCTGCCTCTAGAAAAGCGGATTTGAAACGCTTCTCTTCCAAAGCGGCTGCTTTTTCCGCTTTGTCGAAAGAGGGTTTCAAAAATATTTATGTTGCGGTGGAAGACGCCCGCAAGGCGGCCGCTTCTGCCTATCAAGTGGACACCCGTGTGTTTTTAACCAAACCATTCCGCGCTCATTTCTCTAACGAAAAAGCCAACCCCGTTGTGTTTATGAATATTGGTGCGGAATCTTCTTTAGGTGCGTTGGAACTGTTTGATAAACTGGGCAATATTATGATTAACCGCCGTATGTATGTTCAAACCGAAGAAGGCGGATTAGTGGCCTTGTTTAAAGATTTCCAGTCCGCGGCCGGTAAGGACGCTATGTTTGAGCAATTAGCTTGCAGCGGTAAGTTTAAATATGTTGCGGCCGTTAACTTGCGTAATAACACGTTGCAGAGCTTTTTGCCCAATGGTACGTCTTCGGTGCGCAACTTGGATGAAAACGGCTTAAAAGAACTTTCCCAAATGCTGGGTGCTGATAAGCAGATTTTGGCTGCCCGCCAGGGTGTAAGCCGGCTGTATCGGCTGGAAGGCATTGGCCAGTTGCGTCAAACGGTGTTGCAGGCGGATCCGTCTGCTGCAATGGTGGTAATTACTGCCGACGGAGCACAGGAATTAGCCGCGCAGGTAGGCCCCGGGCAGAAAGTCTTGGTAGCGGTTACTACTCCTTTTGACCAACAACAGCAAATCAATTCTTTGTGGAACCGTTTTAGTGCACAAAATTTGACCTGGGAACAAAATGTGTTTTTCCAAAACGGGGCGTATGGGGATGACCTCCTCTTGCAAACCGCCGTTGAACCGCTGCGCCATATTTTAAAGTATGATTACCGCTTAATTGTTCATACGGCAAAGTAATTTATAAACACCTCATCTTAAGCCCCTGCCAAACGGCGGGGGCTTTTTGTTGGGCGGATTTAGGGCGTTAGGGGCCGGAAACGCAAAAGGCAAGAAGGATGATAGTGCGGCTGAACGCGGAAAAAGGGGAAAGGAATAAAAACGCACCGGCTGGGCGATAAAAAGTTAGTTTTTAATTTCCAAAGCCCTAAATAAAAAGTTTTTTGTTAGCCCGGCTATCCCTTTTTGTTTTAACAGGGTGGTTTCGGTTATGCATAGGCAGTGGCGGGGCGTTTTTGTGTGGAGTGCACAGAAAGCTAACAATAACAAAAGCTCCCCGCGCGCGGCGGGGAGCTTTTTAAAACAAAACAACTATTTAATTTATTTCACTGCAAATGTTTTTCCCTTCCGGCAAAGCGGCGGTGCAGACCATAGGGGAGCCGTCATACGGTTTAAACAGCGTGTAGAGCAAATCCCCCGCCGGGGTGCGTACGGCCGCGGTAATGCCGGCTGGCATAAGCATCATTTCAAAGCCGGGGCATTTTAAAATGCGGGGGGTAAGTTTTTTACATTCGTTAAAATCACCCTGCCATACATTGGGGTCTAAATTTTCTTCTTTTACGCGTTTTAATTGTAAAGCTTCTGCACGGCCCAACGCCTCGGCAATAACGGTGGTTTCCACCTGGCTTGCCATCTGGCGGTACTGCGGCAAGGCTACCGTCATTAGCAGGGCCGACACAAATACCAACGCCAGCAAAATGGACACAATGGTTACTAACGTGAGGGACGTTTCTTCCGTTTCTACAAAGTCATCGGGGTCAAATTCCGTATTTTTAAGGATAACGGTGCTGTGGCTGATACGGTCGTGCAAAGTTTGTTTTTTATGGTCAAACGCGGCCACAAAAAAACCAAAATAAAACGTAATGTTTGTAACCAGTTTGGAAAGGATACGTTCCGTAGCTTGCCAGAAAGTTAAGCGCCGTCCGCGGCGGTCAACCACTTTTAAACCCATAATAATTTTACCCAAACTGGCTTGCACGGGGGAACTTTCCATCAATGCATAATACAGCCAAATGATGACCACCATCGCCACGGACGCCGTGGTAATACCGGCCATTTGCGTAAGCGCCCATAATAAAATAACAAATACGGCTGCGTCAATCAAAAAAGCAAAGAAACGTTTCCATACGCCTGCGTACATAGTTAATCTCCTTCTAAAAAGACTTTCTTTTATAGTATAAGAAAAGCAACGGTTTTGGCAAGTTTTTAACCGGCCTAAGCGGTTATCTGCACAGGGCAACGGCTTGGGCGTGGGCGGCTTTTAACAAGTCTTGCGGGTTTAATTTAAGCTGCAGGCCGCGCTGGCCGGCGCTTACGTAAATGTAATCCCACAAAATGCAATCTTCGTGCACAAAAGTGGGGTAGTGCTTTTTCATACCCAGGGGGGAACAGCCCCCGCGCACGTAACCGGTGAGGGGCATTAATTCTTTAACGTGAATCATAGCGCAGTCTTTGTCCCCAGCGGCCTTGGCGGCTAGTTTTAAATCCAGCTCGGCCGCGCCGGGTATCACGCACACAAACAGGCCGGTGCGTTCCCCGCGTAAAACCAGGGTTTTGTACACTTGGTCTATGTTTTCGTTTAAAGAGGCGGCTACGTGCTGAGCGCTGAGGTCTTCTTCATCCACGGTATAGGGGATAAGTTCGTATGCAATGGCTAAGTCGTCCAGCTGGCGGGCGGCGTTTGTTTTGTGTATTTTTTCTTTCATCTTATTTAAATTATAGAATTTTTGACCGACTGTTTTAAAAAGGGGTTGTTTTGTTTTTTTTTTTTTATAAATTTGATTAGGAATCAAATTTAATCAAAAAAGGAGTGTAAAATGAAAAACCATATGGTGGGGCGATTGGACGGGTTTACGCTTATTGAACTGTTGGTGGTGGTATTAATTATAGGGATATTAGCCAGCGTGGCTTTGCCACAGTATGAAAAAGCGGTGGAAAAAAGCCGGGTATCCGAAGCAATGATTATTCTTAAAAAAATTGCAGATAATGTGAATATGTGTTTATTGTCTAATGGTGGGCGTTTGGATGCTTGTGGAGAGCCAGATATTGCATATGAAGGATTTGAAGATAAAGTGGAAAGTGGGCTGAGCTTTTCAACTAAAAATTTTGATTATGTTTGGTATGGAGTTCCTTTTGCACAAGACAAAAAAGGAGATTATATGCTTACGATAGTTACTCCCCAAGTATCAAATATAAATAATGCTCCAGCGGGACGCTGGTGTATGCCTCAAACAGAAAAAGGAGTTAAATCTTGTAAAAGTTTGTCTGGAAAAGACCCTATTACAGATAATACGCTGGGAGTTCTTTTTCCATTTTAATAGAAATATTTCCACTTTATAACCTCTATTAGAAATATAAGGGGTATTTATGTTGCAGGATACTTTCGTATGGTTATTTTACGGTGCTGTTTTACACACGGATAAACTACTGTGGGGAATCCCCACAGTAGTTTATTGCGCTTTGGGGTTATTTTTTCTTAGCGGTTTTGGCCGGCGTGTGCAGCTTTTCTTGCGGGTGCGCTTTTAAAAACGCGTCCACCGCGTCCAGCTCCGGCTTTAAGTATTTGCCGGTGTAAGATTGTGCACACGCGGCAACTTCTTTAGGCGTGCCTTCGCACACAATTTGGCCGCCTTTGTCTCCACCTTCAGGGCCTAAGTCTATCAGCCAGTCCGCTGTTTTGATAACGTCCAAATTATGTTCAATAATTAGCACCGTGTTTCCCTTATCCGCCAGGCCGTGCAGTACGTGCAGCAGCTTGTCAATATCGGCAAAGTGCAGGCCGGTTGTGGGTTCGTCCAAAATATACAGCGTTTTGCCGGTGCCCTTGCGGGATAGCTCGTCCGCCAGTTTTACGCGCTGAGCCTCCCCGCCGGAAAGCGTGGTGGCCGCCTGCCCCAGTTTAATGTAGCCAAGGCCTACATCATTTAAGGTTTGCAAAATGCGCTTAATGCGGGGGATAGCGTCAAAGAATTCCAATGCCTGGCTTACGCTCATATCCAATACTTCGGCAATGTTTTTGCCTTTGAATTTTACTTGCAGGGTGTCCTCGTTAAAACGTTTGCCGTTGCATTCTTCGCATTTGACGTAAATGTCCGGCAAGAACTGCATCTGGATTTTTAAAATGCCGTCCCCTTGGCATTTTTCGCAGCGGCCGCCTTTTACGTTGAACGAAAACCGCCCCGGTTTGTAGCCGCGGCGTTTAGCCTCGGGCATTTGGGCAAATAAATCCCGTATGTGGGAAAATACGCCCGTATAGGTGGCCGGGTTGCTGCGCGGCGTTTTGCCAATGGGGCTTTGATCCACAATAATCACTTTATCAATGTTTTCAAGCCCTTTGATGGCTTTGTGCTGGCCGGGGGCGTCTTTGGCGCCGTAAAACTTTTTGGCTAAGGCGCGGTATAAAATTTGATGTATAAGCGTGCTCTTGCCCGAGCCGGAGACCCCCGTCACACACACAAATTTACCCAGGGGGATTTTTACGTCAATATTTTTTAAATTAAATTGCTGCGCGCCGATAATTTGTATGCTTTTGCCGTTTCCTTTGCGCAAGGTTTGGCGCGGCAGTATCATACGTTGCCCGTTTAAATAAGAGGCGGTAAGCGAATGATTGTTTTTTAAAAAATCCGGGGTAGGCTCGGCCGCCACAATCTGGCCGCCGTGTTCACCGGCGCCGGGGCCTATTTCCACCACATAGTCAGAGGCTAAAATGGTGTCTTTGTCGTGTTCTACAATAATAAGCGTATTGTCTAAATCCCGCAGGTTTTTAAGGGTTTCTATCAGGCGGTCGTTATCGCGGGAGTGCAGGCCGATGGTGGGTTCGTCCAGCACGTACAGCACGCCCGTTAGGCCGGAGCCTATTTGCGTGGCCAGGTGTATGCGCTGGGCCTCCCCGCCGGAAAGCGTCTGACTCTTACGGTCAAGGGTTAAATAAGAAAGCCCCACGCTATTTAAAAAACCCAGCCGCGCCTTGATTTCTTTTAATACGTCTTTGGCGATGGTCTGCTCTTTGGCGGAAAGTTCCAGCCCGTTTATAAACGTAAGCGCCGCCGATACCTGCATAGCCGTTATCTGGCGGATGTTTTTGCCGCCGATGTAAACGGACAGAGCCTCCGGTTTTAAGCGAGCTCCTTGGCAGGTGGGGCAGGTAACCTCGCGCATAAAACGCTGGTACACTTCTTCTTTTACAAATTCACTTTCGCTTTCCTGGTAGCGGCGTTTTAAGTTGGTGATGACGCCTTCAAAATCTTGCTCTCCGCCGGATATAACAGATGTGTAGCTGGCGTTGCCTTTGCCGTATAAAAGCAAGTCTTTTTGAGCGCGGGAAAGCTTGTTCCACGGGGTGGACATAGAAATGTGGTTTTGGTGGCACACTTGTTTTAAAATATCGTAATAATATCCACTCCAGGAGTTTTTCCAGCGATGGGTGCGGGTGGTGACGGGGTTGTCCCACGCGGCGATGGCGCCTTCGTTAATAGATAAAGACCCGTCCGGCACTACTAAATCTTCGTCCACCTCTATTTTAAGGCCCAGGCCGTTGCAGTCCGGGCAGGCCCCGTAGGGGGAGTTGAAAGAAAATAAACGCGGTTCCAGTTCGCTAAACCCAATGCCGCAGTGGGCGCAGGCGTTGTTTTCGCTGTAAGTAAATTCTCGCGGGGATTGGGCTTGCGTTTCCAGGATGTGCACCAGGCCTTTGGAGTATTTGAGGGCGTTTTCCAAACTTTCGGTTAAGCGTTCTTTCTCAAATTCTTCCACAAAAATTTCGTCGGCCACCAATTCTATGGTGTGTTTTTTGTAGCGTTCCAACACAGGGGGCTGGGCTACCTCGGTAATCACGCCGTCCACCCGCGCTTTTACATAGCCTTCTTTTTTGAGCTTGGCAAAAAGTTCCTCATACGTTCCGGCCCGGCCTTGTACCAAGGGGGAGAGTATATAAACGGTGCTTTCATTAAATTTTTTTAAAATGTCCTGCGCTATGCCCTGTACGCTCCAGGTTTCCACGGGGCGGCCGCACTGCGGGCAGTGGCGTTTGCCAATACGGGCAAACAAAAGACGAAGATAATCGTAAATTTCCGTTACCGTGGCCACGGTGGAACGCGGGTTTTTGGAAGGATTTCTCTGCTCAATGGAAATAGCGGGGGAGAGCCCTTCAATGTGTTCCACGTCCGGTTTTTCCATTAATTCCAAAAATTGCCGGGCATAGGCGGACATACTTTCCACATACCGCCGCTGGCCTTCGGCGTAGATGGTGTCAAACGCCAGCGAGCTTTTGCCCGAACCTGAAAGCCCGGTAACTACCGTCATTTTGTCTTTGGGTATTTCTACCGTGATGTTTTTTAAGTTGTGCCCTTTGGCGCCGATGACTTTAATGCTTTTCATAAATAATTTAAAATTCCATTTAAAAAATAAATCCAAATAAGCCCAAAACGGCTATAATAAATTATATAATTTATCTAAGTTATCCAATAAGGGGCTCTAATGAAAAAACCCGTTAAATATTTATTGTATGCGGTTGGTATTTTGCTTTCTTTGGGCATTATCGGCCTGCTGATTTACCAAGCTAAAGACAGTTTTGTTAAGATTTGGCGGGAAGTAAGCACGCAATATTTATTGCTTTCTTTATTCTCGTCCGTGCTTATTTATGTGGCTATGGGGATGAGCCTGTATGAAGTGCTTCGCATTATGGGGCGCAGGATTGGCCGCGGGGCCGCGGTGGGGATTGCGTTGGTGTCCACCACGGTAAATTATGTGGTGTCTTCGCTGGGCGTGTCCGGCTTTGCGCTGCGCGCGCACCTGCTTAACCGCCGCCGCGTGCCGTTTGGTATGTGCGTAACGGCCAGTATTGTTATTACCGTTTTGTTGTATTTTGTGTTGGCCATTATTATTTTGCAGGGCTCTATTTTGATGTGTATCAATAATTCGGCCACCACGATGCAGCTGTTAAAAAACTTTATTTTAATTATTGTAATGTGTGTGGTGTGTGCGGCGGTTACCGCGTTTTTATTTAATAATGAGTGGCGCTCCAAATGGGTGCGCCGTATTTTCCGCCTGCTTAACAAAGTGCTGTACCACGTTTTTAGAGCGCTTATCCCGAAAGGAAAATTTGATGACTTTGTTGACCAG
This sequence comes from uncultured Elusimicrobiales bacterium, assembly GCA_944324095.1. Lineage (GTDB taxonomy): Bacteria > Elusimicrobiota > Elusimicrobia > Elusimicrobiales > Elusimicrobiaceae > Avelusimicrobium. The sequence goes on along the minus strand of CALUUY010000009.1, from coordinate 6,462 downwards.
TTGGACGAAGGGATAGACCTTATCCATAAGAAAAAGAACAAGCTGACGGGGGCTATTATTTACGTCTGTGCGGACTGGCTGTTTACCATACTGGTTTTGTATTTTGCTTTCCGTGCGGTGGGGGTGCATATTACAGCAGGCGTGTTGGTGGCCGGTTTTGCTGTGGGTATGGTAACCACGCTTATCCCGCTTTTGCCGGGTGGGTTGGGCGCTATGGAGCTGGCGATGACGGCCGTTTATTCCCAAATGGGCATTAACTGGGACGCCGCCCTAATGGCCACCCTTATTTACCGGGTTGTGTATTACATCTTGCCCGGTATAGTGAGTATTTTTATTTATTGGGGGCTGCAGCTTTCAGAGGCGCCCCGTTCCAAGAAAAACAAACGTCTTCCGGGGGCCTTACAATGATTGAAAGAATTAACGAACAAGTACCCAAAAAACATCCTTCCTGCTATGTGCATAAAACCGCCTGCCTGCTGGGCAGCGTAAAGTTAGAGGAAAACGTCTCCATCTGGCCGTGTGCCGTGTTGCGGGCCGATATTGCCGATATTATTGTGGGAGCTGGGAGCAATATCCAGGATAATGCCTGCGTGCACGTTAATTACAACTGCCCGGCCGTTATCGGCAAAGGCGTTACGGTGGGGCACGGGGCGATTGTACACGGTTCCAAAATTGGCGATAATTGTTTAATTGGTATGAACGCCGTGGTGTTGGAGAGTGAAATTGGCCCCAACTGCATTATTGGCGCCGGAAGCGTGGTTACAGCGGGTAAGAATATTCCGGCCGGTTCTTTGGTTTTAGGCGTGCCGGCAAAAGTGGTGCGCCAGCTGGATGAAGATGAAATAAACACCATTTTACATAATGCGCACGAATACCAACGTTTAGCCAAAGTATATAAAGACCAGTGTGAGGAAATGGCGTGAAAAAGGTTGTTTTGATAGAAGATTCCAAGGTATTAGCCACCGCTTTAACGGGCGCTTTAAAAGTGGAAGGAATTGAATGCTTTTGGGCGGCGGACGGTGTGAGCGGGGTTTCTTTGGCTAAACGAGAGAAGCCGGATTTGATATTGTTGGACTTAATGTTACCTAAACTAAGCGGTTTTGATGTGTGTAAACTGCTTAAGACGGATAACGCCACGTGGCGCATACCGGTGGTTATTATGTCCACTTTAAGCGACGGTGACTCGCGCGACCGCGCCACAGAAGCCGGTGCGGATTATTTTATTCCCAAACCGTATGACTTGGCTTGCACATTGGCGGAAATAAAAAAATATTTAAAAATGTAAAACGGCCTTTTGGGCCGTTTGGCATATCAATCCCAACAAAAAGGAGTAGCCTCTATGGCGGTTAAAACAAATACCCGGCCCGAGCCGGAACTATTGGAAGAATTGCTGGACGCAAACCAGCCTTCTAAAGTATTGGAATTATTAAAAAATGTAAAAAAGAAAGACTCTTCTCTTCTGTTCTTGGAAGGGGAAGCCCGGCGCCAGCTGGGTTCGTTTGAAGAAGCCATAGCCGCTTATGCCGCCGCTTTACAGATTTGTGAAAGTGCCGAAGGCCGTATGGACGCTTTGTTGGCGTTGGCGGCGTGTTATCGCACGCTGGGGCATTCGGCTGCCGCGTATGAAATGGCGCAGGATGCTTTTAATATGGCCCAAGAACTGGAAATGGACGATTTTTTGGTGCGTGCTATGCAGGAAATGGGTATGGCTTTGCGCGCGTGGGGCCGGTTGGAAGAAGCGCTGGAAATGCTGGATGCGGTGCTTTCTTATTATCAAGAGCAGAAAGATTGGGCGGGTATGAGTTTTATCTGCTGGGCTAAGGGGGGAATTTTCCGCCTGCAAGGCCATTTTGAAGACGGTATAAAACAATTTAAAGAGGCCATTCGTTTGGCTAAAAAGGCGGGTGATGAAATTAACCTGGCTTATGGATATTGCGGGTTGGCCGGCATCAGCCGTATTTGCGGCAAAATTGATGATTGTGTAAAAAATTATAAACAGGCTGAAAAGATATTCCGCAAAACGCAGGACGTTTTTGGTAAGGCTTATACCAACTGCGGTATGGCCAACGGGCTGCGCCAGCAAGGTAAATATGATGAAGCCTTGCGGCATTATAACGTGGCGGATAAGCTTTACTCTTCCATCAATGATACGGTGGATTTAGGGTTTGTAAAATGGGGCCGGGCGGATATTTTGAAACGTAAAAATAAACTGGCCGAGGCGTTAGAAGATTTGCAGCAAGCGCGGGTGCTGTTTGATAATTCCGATGAAATGCGCGGGCAAATTCTAACCAAATTGTCTTTGGCGCAGGTTCTGTATGCTTTGGGCAGCACGCAGGAAGCGGAGGAACTGTATGACGCCGGCGTAGCCCAAGCCCGGGCGGAAGGCTTACACACGTATTTAGAAAGCTACACCTAAGATTGTTTGGGTTTATGAAAGGCGAGCCGTTTTAATAAATGGCCCGCCTTTTTTATTTCTATACATAAAAATCGTGCTGGCAGATTCTACACACAAAATGGGGAAAGGTAACGTTAAAGCCGAGATGAAGCAGAAGGGAAAAATTCAGTTGGTTGAAGAAATTTGTTTTTTTAGTATAATACCTAATAAGGTTTGCCGGTGGGTAATGTGACCGGTGAGTATTTGCTTAATTATGTCAATCGTTAGGCGCTTATTTTTAAGAAAGGGGTTTTTTATGAAAAAATGGGTTGGACTTTTATGTGCGGTTATGCTGAGCGTTTCTGCTTATGCGGCTGCCGCTAAAAATACGATGAAGATGGTTACTTACTTTCCTGTACCGTATGTGGGATACGATACGGTGTGGTCGTATCGAATCGATGAAAGAGGTTCTTTGGATATTGGTGTATTAGATAAATGTGAGATGACGGCTTATAAAGGAACGTCAACACAGCTTAGCGGTAATGCTATAAATATTACTTCAGTTGGAGGCAGCGGCGTTGGAGCGTTGGATTCTCGAAAAGGCTTAGTCAACGTGACAAAGGGCCGTTTAAATTTAAATAGTTCCGTTTATGCGGCCCGTATTCAAAGTGAGAAAGTGGAAGTGGGTAATACGGCGGATGGAACCTATTCCTCTCTTCTGCAAATTGAGGTTCCTGCGTATGGCGGAACTCCTACCACAACAGTCTTATACATTAACCAGTTACCTACAAGAAATGGAAGTTTAAACATTGAGGGCGGTACGCAAAAAACTTATGATTTAGAAGTAGGTGGTTTTCAAATGTTTGGGTGGACTTTTCCATCTTGCTCGGGTACGGTTCGTTGGAAATCCCTGGAAATTGGTGGTGGCGTAGGCACCAACGAGACTTATACGGATTTGTTTTTGGTATGTGAATAATAGTGTTTGCTGATCATAAACCAAACGAACAGCCCATTGTGGCTGTTCGTTTTTGTTTTTGGGGGAATTAAATGGGTGCGACTTGCAAACCTAATGTTGGCTTTTTTTACCAGGTTTGTTTTGGGTAAAAGACCATATTTTTGGCGGATGGTTTAGGGGTAGCAGCCGTAAAGGAATAAAAAACTTTTCTATTCCTTCATAAAAAACTAAAATATAAAAAATTTATATTATTTCCCAGCAGTCTGCCGCTTGGCGGCAGCGGGAGTGTTATGCTTAATTTAACCCGTCCTAATAAAGAAACCGTTTATGTAAAAATTATCCGCGTACTGTTGGCGGCCGTGTTTTTGGTTGTGCCGCTGGTGTTTTTTACGGATTTAACCGAAAACCCCTTCTTGGTTCAAAATACTTTTTTATATGTGCTTTTGGCTTTAATTTACGGAACAATGGCTGTTAAATTCCTGCGTTCAAAGACCATAGACTTTACCAAAACTTTCTTTGATTTGGCGTTTTTTGTGTATGTACTGGTGTGTGCGGTCACTTGGCTGTCGGCCGTGTCGGCCGAGCCGCAATTCTTGCGCCAAACAATGTTTTATAACCTACTGGATCACGGCACGTTGCTTTTGATAGTGGCGCTGGGGGCGTATATTGTTAGTAAAAATGTAGTATTTTCCGGGCAGATTGAAAGCAAAACCAATTACATTTTGCTGTTTATTGTGTGGGGAAGCTTGTGGTTTTTGCTTCCGTCTTTGCATACTATGCTGGAGGCGGATAATTTGTTTGCACGGATGTTTGATTGGTATGCCGTATTATTATGGGCGGGCGGTATATGGCTGGGGGTGCGGGTATTAAAAAAAGTAACGCAGGAAAACATCATTGTACTTATGTTTATAGCGGTATTTTTGGCCTGTGTATATGGGGTAATGCAAGCGTTGGGGCTGGAATTTTTATGGCCCTTTGAAATGAACCAATTTGCCAGTAAAGCCTTTTCCACCTTTGGAAACCCAAACTTTTTGTCTTCGGCCGTAGTTATGTTGGTGCCTGCTATTGCGGTTTACTTTTTACGGGCTGAAACTAAAAAGGATATGTTGGTATATGGATTTTTGACGCTGGTGTATTTGTTGTATTTATCTTTTGGGTTGGCCCGTTCCTGCTGGTTGGGCGCGGCGTGCGGATTTGTGATGATGTGGATGTTCGGTTCTTTGCGGGAACTGATTTGGAAACGCAAGGGGCGGGCTTTTCTGCTTATTTTGCTGGCAGGGGGGGTGTTGTACGGCTCGGCCTATTTTGGGGGTTCCCAAAGCCCGGTGGCGGCGCGCGCAGCCGAGGTGAAACAAGTTACTCCTTCTAACATTACGCTGGAGGTGGATAAAGACCATATTTTCCAATCCCTCCACCAGCGTTTGTTTATGTGGGACGTATCCAAAGAAATCTTTCTCTCCCGCCCCGTTATGGGCGCCGGGTTGGGCAATTTCCAGATGGCGTTTGCCCAAAACCAGGCCAAAACCCTGCTGGCCCACCCTAACTTGCGGGGACTGAAAGCCCAAACCAATGCGCCTCATAATGAGCTTCTTTTTCAATTGGCCCAAGGGGGTATTGTAGGTGGGGGGCTGTTCTTGTTTATGTTTATGGTGTTGTTTTTAGAAGTAAGAGATTTTGCTTCCCATAAAAAAGAGGGTGACAAAAAACAACTGTTACAGGCTTTGTTTTGCGGTATTTTGGGGATGTTAGTGGACAATATGCTTAATATTTCCTTGCACGCAGTAGTGCCGGCGTTTTTCTTTTGGTGGTTTGTAGGGGCGGAAGTAAGCGGGGTAGGTAAAGACGAACGCGCCGTAGCCATCACCGTTAACCCGGTTACCAAAACAGTGGCCTTGGCGGTGTTGGGGCTGTGTGTGGCAGTGGTATTGTGGCAGGGGTTGGTGTTAAACAGCTTTTTCCGGGGATATGAAGGGTTGAAGGCGTTGGCTTCCGGGGATACGGTCAAAGCGCAGGAAAATTTAACCCGCGCCCAAGCTTTGTATCCGGCGAATACGGAGGCCGGGCTTCGGTTGGGCAATTTGTATTTAAAACAAGGCAACTATGCCGATGCGTTGCGGGTATATGAAAAAGCCATCGCGGCGGTCGGTTTTTATGATGAGGTCTATTTTAACGCTGCGTTGGCGGCTTTGGGCGCGCAGGACGAAGAAAAAGCGGTGCGGTATTTAACGCATAATGTTCAGCTTAATCCTTACAATTTGCAAGCCTATAATATGCTGGCGGAGTTGATTAAAGACAACGTCATTTATGCCAATACGGAAAATCTTAAACTGTTGGAAAGGGCTACGCATTTGTTTCCGTACTCGGCTTCGTTATGGACGGCACTGGGGGAAATTTACGTCAAACGGGAAGAGCCTGAATTTGCCAAAAATATTTACAAAAAGGGTTTGGCGGCTGATACGCTTGACCGTTCTTTATTGCGCGGGCTAACCCGTTTGTATAAAAAAGGGGAAGAACTTCCCCCGGTGGTGGCGCAAGCCAAACGCATACAGGCTTTGCACATCAAAACCGCCAATTATTGGACGCAACCCAAAGCGGTGCGCAAAGCGCTTCGCGCAGATATTGAGGCTTACATTAAGGAATATCCCGAAGACACCAACGGGCCGATTTTGTTGGCGCAGTATTTTAACCAGGCGGGGAATGATTTGATGTCCAAGTCTGTTCTGGAAGGCGTGTTGGCGCAGCACCCGGAGGATTTATCGGCCAATTTGGCTTTGTCCACGCTGTTGTATCGGGCGGAACAGACGGATTTAGCTAAATATTATTTAAATAATGCGCTGTTTTATTACCCGGGCAACGCCACGGCCAAAAAACGTTTAGAGGCGCTGGAGTCTTAAAAGTAGGGGTTTTTCGTACGCGCGTGAACGGGTATTTTTTAATAGTTATAAAAAAATGACTTTACAAAAGCAACTAAATTGCTATAATTCTATTATCTGTGTGTTGTAAAAGCATTAATAAGATACCTTTACAAAGGGCAGGATTACTGAATCTATGATAAAAATGAATAAATGTTTGAGCGCAACTATTGTTGCAGCTTTTATGTTTTTGTCACTCGTGGGTGATAATGCGCCGTTGT
>CALUUY010000008.1 GCA_944324095.1 uncultured Elusimicrobiales bacterium | reverse complement strand
ACGGTGCGCCGTAATGCGGCAGCGTTAATTTTTCTTTAGGGCTTTGGAATAAAAATTCCCGCCCGGTTTGTTTTTTTACCAAGCTGGCCAGTTTGCAGGCATAATCCGGCAGGAAAGTAAGGCGCAGCTGATCATTCTCCAAATAAAAGGCGTTTAAGCCTTTGTATGTGGTGTGTAGCATAATAATCCCCCGTGTGTCGCGCTGGCGCCCTTACGCCTAAAATAAAGACGCGTTTTACCGCGCCTTTATTTTTTAGTAGTAGTAAGGTTAAACACCAGCGGTATTAAATCTTTTAGTGTTTTTTTAACCACAACGCGTTTTACCCCGTCCAGCATAGCCATATAGATGGGTGCATTGGGTTTCATAAATTCTGCCAATACTTGGCGGCAGGCCCCGCAGGGAGAGTTTACTTTTGCTCCCGGCAGTTTTTCGGTTACCAGCGCCAAAGCTACCAGCTCTCTTTCTCCGGCTCCCACTGCCGCAAATACGGCATTGCGTTCCGCACAAACGGTTAAGCCAAAAGAGGAGTTCTCTATATTGGTACCCGTGTAAATGCGTCCGCTGCGGGTTAAAACGGCTGCCCCTACTTTAAACTTGGAGTAGGGGGAATACGAATTTTCCCGTGCTGCTTGTGCAGCATCCAAAAGGGCGGTGGTTAAATCTTTTTTCGTCGGTTTCTTCATACTCTTATTTTATAATAACGGCTAAAAAAGTCAATCCCCGCCGGAAATATTTTTTATAATAACAATATGAAAAAATACATTTTATGGCTTTTTGTAATTATATTTGTGGTTTGGTTTATGCGTGGCGCAACAACACCGGAAATAAAAAATTTACACAACTCCGGCCAAAACATTGTGGCCTTTGGGGATAGCCTCACCGCCGGTTACGGCGCCGGGAAAGACAAATCTTACCCTGCTGTTTTGGCGCGTATGATTAACCGCCCGGTGGTAAATTTGGGCTTATCCGGCGATACTGCCGCCAATGCACCTTCACGCTTGGGGCAAGTGCTTCAAAATAACCCGTATATGGTGCTGATAGAATTTGGCGGAAATGACTTTATGCGCAGTGTGCCTTTTGAACAAACCGAACAAGCTATTCGCCATATTGTTGACGAAGTACAACAAGCCGGAGCCATTGCCGTTCTGGTGGACACTGGCGGATACCCCGGTATGAGCCGCTATACCAAACTTTACAAACAAATAGCCAAAGAGAAACAGGCCCTTTTTGTGCCCGGTATTTTGGACGGTATCTTTGGCAAAAATAAGTATAAGGCCGATCCCATCCACCCCAATGCCGCCGGTTATGAAATAGTGGCCCAAAAAGTACATAAAGCCATCAAGCCTTATTTATAGGTGAAGTGTCGGCTCTAAGATTAAAATGGAATGGGGATAAGCACGGCAACCGTTTTACTTATCTTCGGCGGCGTATTTGATACAATAAAATAATGAATTTAAAAAAGTTTCGTTTTGTATTTTTTTCCATTTTGGCGTGCGTATTGTGCGCCTGTACCAGCCAACCCTATAAAGGCCGCCAAGCCTTGGAAGCGGTGGACGGCGGGAGATTAAATCCGTCAGCCGCGTTTGTGGCTTCTCATCAGTTATACATTCAATATGACTACAAAGGCAAAAGTTTTTATTTACAGGCTGATTTAAAAGACTTGGAGCCTTCCAGCCGCTTGCCAATGCTCACCTTAAGTGCACAGGAAGCAGACGGTAAAAAAATGCCCCGCCGCGCCGAACCTGTTGCCTTGGCCGGTACGGACTGGGTGGTGCTATTAAAAGACACGTTAATGTCTCTCTTGCCGCAGCATCCGTTAGAAGGCAAGGTAGTTCTTATTCAAAATTATGAAACAATGCTGTACCGCCGCCCGGACGGCTCTGCCGATTTGGTGGAGCTAAACAAAGCCCCGGCAGACGTAAAAATAACGGGGCGGGTGTCTTCGGCTCAGTTTAGGGCGTTGTTATATGAACGCTTAAAACAGGCGGTTATAGCCACCCACGCGCCTTATACCCAATATTTGCTTACGCTAAACGGTGTGCCGCTTTCTCCTTTTTTGTATGTAGATGTAGAGAAAGACCAAATCATCCAGCTTAAACTGCCCGATTATTATCAAGTGGAAAAGGAAATGACGGGGCTGGGGTTTTCGGTTTCGTTTATTTATTCTTTTTTTGTTAAAAGTCATTTATTTGGGGTGATTAAGGCGCCGTTCACGTCGGCGCATAGATTGATTTCTATGGGTACGTCCACCCTGTACACGGCGCTTCCGCCTAAGATAAAAGATTTGCCCCAAGTGCCCCCGCTGGCCTCATCCGGCGAGGAAATGGATTTAAAGGATTTTAATGCCTGGCTGGACAGGCACATCAGCCGCCAAAACTATAAAGCCAATGTTACCTTACTTATAGATGGGGAGGAATTTTTCCCGCATTTTATTTTGGCTATGCAGCGGGCGCAAGAGTCTATTTTTGTGCGCACCTATATTTTTGCGGCCGATCCGTACGGGCTTAAAATTGCCGATATGCTGCGTGAACGCTCTAACGACGGGGTGGATGTGCGCGTAATTGTGGACGAGTTAAACACTGTATTAAATTCCGTCAAAGAGCCCGAGTTTACCCCCGGCGATCATTTTAAAATGCCCAAAAGCATAGATGATTATATAGAAAAAAAATCCAAAGCCTCTGCCCGTACCCATTTAAATACTTGGAGTAATTTTGACCACAGTAAAGTGTACATCGTTGACCGTAAAATAGCCTATACCGGCGGAATGAATATTGGTGAAGAATACCGCTATACTTGGCACGATATGATGCTTGCTTTGCAGGGGCCTGTGGTGGGCAAGCTGGTTAAAAACTTTTATGAAACCTGGTCTTTTACCGGCTGGGGGGGCGATTATGCCGCCGCTTACCGCAAACTGTTTAGCAAAAGTTCCCGTGACGTGAACCGCGAGGAACCCGGTATGATTAACGTGCGTTTAATGTACACCAAGCCAACCGATGCAGAAATTTTTAACGCGCAGCGCGAAGCCATCCGCCGCGCCAAAAAACGTATTTTTATACAAAACGCCTATTTTTCTGATGACCGCATTGTGGACGAACTCATCCAAGCCCGCGGCCGCGGAGTAGATGTGCGCGTTATCTTACCCGGAGAAAACGATATCGGTATTATGGACGCCAACAACCGCATTAAAGCCAACCAGCTTTGGCGTAACGGTGTGCAGGTTTATTTTTACAACGGTATGAGCCACGTAAAAGCCGCTTTGTATGACGGGTGGGCGGTAGTTGGGTCGGCCAATTTTGACAAAATGAGCCTGTTTATCAATGCAGAAATGAGTGTGGGAATAGATGACCCGGCTTTTGTGGCAGAGCTGGAAAAACGCTTGTTTGAAAAAGATTTTGCCCACTCTAAACCAATGACGCAGGAACTGGATATTGGCTGGGCCTCCTTTCTGGTGGACGCGCTGACGAACCAACTCTAACCCGCCTATTGGCGCCGTGGTACAGCAGATAGCCAGTGAATCTTGTAAAAGTATTATTTAAGTAATAACCCAAAGCCCCGGTTTTTACCGGGGCTTTGGGGTGTATTGTAAATAAACAATAGAGGGGAACTATTTGATAAGCGGTTCCAGTTCCCGTTCATAGCCTTGGGCGGCCACCACGCGGGCTTTAAAAATAAGGCCGGGGGTTACGGGGCGGGTAAAAGTTACGCGTCCGTCAATATCCGGGGCGTCTTTATAGGTGCGTCCAAAATCCGGGCCGTCTGCAATAGCCTCTAATACGCTACCTACGAGGCGTTTGTTAATTTTGTCTATCACGCGGCTTTGGGTTTCTTCCAGCTCGCGGGCGCGCTGATGTTTTACAGCCGCGGGGATTTGCTTCATATCATAGGCGGCGGTGCCTTTTTCGCGGAAGAATTCAAACACGCCCATATTGTCAAATTCGTATTCCCGCACGAATTTTTTTAGCTGTTCAAAATCTTTTTGGGTTTCCTGCGGAAAGCCAACAATAAAATTGGTACGCAGGGAAATATCCGGCACTTCTTTTTTAAGCATATCCAACGTCTGGCGGATTTTGGCCGCGTCGCAATGGCGGTTCATATTTTTAAGCACCGGGTCTGCAATGTGTTGGAGGGGAATGTCCAAATAATGGAAAATTTTTTCCTCTCCCGCCATTAACCGGGCCAGCTCCAGCGTAACGCGGTGCGGATAGGCATACATAATGCGCAGGCGCCCCAAACCGCGTATTTTAAGCAGTTTTTGCAAGAGTTCGGTTAGTTTTAATTCGCCGTACAAATCTAACCCATAAGACGTGGTATCCTGCGCAATTAATGAAATTTCTTTCACTCCGCTTTGCACCATTAGGCGGGCTTCTTTTACAATTTGCTCCATAGGTTTAGAGCGGTACGGCCCGCGTATGGAGGGAATGGTGCAATAGGCACAGCGGTTATTGCAGCCGTCGGCCACTTTTAAATAGGCCGTATGGGGGGCGGTAAGGCTCATTTTAAACTCAGGCAGGTAAAGCTTGGTGGGAAGCGGCTCTAAAAATAGGCCGTCTTTATCCAATAAATCTTCAATATGTTCCTGTGCGGAGATAGAGAAAACAGTGTCTGCTTCCGGGAAATCTTTTACCAGCTTTTGGCGATAACGTTCCACCATACAGCCGGTTACGGCTACACGTTTGATGACGCCTTGGCTTTTTAAATCCAGCGCGCGGCGGATTTCCTCGTTGCCTTCTTTTACGGCGGACGAAATAAAACCGCAGGTGTTGATGATCACCGTGTCGGCTTCTTCGGGGGTGAATACCAGCTGGTGGCCGTGGGCCAGCAGGCGGGCGGTAAACTCCTCGCTGTTAGTAAGATTTTTGGGGCAGCCTAAGCTGATTAAAAAGAATTTCATACTTATATTTTACAAAAAATAGTTTGGGCTTCCGGCCGGGGTTAAATGGCCAGGTCAGCCTTTTCGGTCGGTTCCGGTTCGGGTTCGTCATCGTCATCCCTTAACAAGGCCATACCAAACGTAATAACGCCCACACGGCCAATAATCATTGTAATAATGATGATGATTTTGCCCCAAGCACTCAGTTGGGAGGTAAACTCCATAGACATCCCTGCCGTAGCCAATGCCGCAGAAGCTTCAAAAAACAGTTGCAGGAAGGGTTGGCCTTGCTCCGTATAGGTGAGCCAGAACACGCTGGCAAGCAGCAAGATGGTATAAAAAATAAAGGTGGAGGTAGCCAAATAGAGTTTTTGTATGGGGATGCGTCTGTCTAAAAAAGAAATGTGTTTGCGCCCCAGTAAACGGTTGTATAAAATAGCCATCACACTGGCAAAGGCCGTACATTTAATACCGCCGCCCGTACCGCTGGGGGCACCGCCGATGCTCATTAAAATAACCAGTACAATCAGTGAACAGGTGGACATCGCCCCTATCTGTACCGTATTAAACCCGGCGGTTGTCATCGCCGCATTGGCCTGAAAGAAGGCCTCCCACAAGCTCATTACCGGGTTGGTGATGTACACCATTACAGTGCCAAAAAGTAAAACGCTGCTCATCGTCAGCAAAATAATTTTAGAAGTGTAAGAGATGGTTTTTGCCCGGCGGGTAATCCAGTTAAAAATGTCTGTTACCACAATAAAACCCACCGCCCCTAATAAAGACAGTAAAGATATTAGAATGTTGATGGTTTTGCTGTCATAAAAATTAACCAGGTTGTTGCTCCACAAGCTAAACCCGGCTGTACAAAAGGCCGATATGCTGTGAAAAATACTATACCACGCCGCCTGAAAAATGCCGTAGTTGTGGTGCATAAAATAGTTAAACAAAAATACAGCACCCAGGCTTTCCACCACGGCGGTAAAGATGATGGCGGCGCGTAAAAAGTCGTGCAGGTTCAACTCCTGCGGGAGGGAAAACTCCGCGCTTAATACTTCTTTTTGATGCGGGCGCAGCCGCCGGGACATAGAAAGAAATACAAAGGAGGACATCGTCATGTATCCTAATCCTCCCGCCTGAATTAAAATTAAAATTACCAGCTGCCCCAGCCAGGTGTATCCGTCCGCCGTACTGACGCTGGTTAGCCCCGTGGTGGTGGCTGCGGACGCTGCGGTAAAGAGGTTATCCAACCAGGAAATATCCTGCGCGTTCATAAACGGAAGCGACAGCGCCACCCACCCCAATAACGTATATAACAGCACTCCGTGCAGCAGGTTTTGATGGGGGGAGAGATGCAAAATCCACAAAGTATATTTTTTTATGGACGCTTTGGTAAAATCTTTTAAAGAAACAAAAACTTCTTTCCAATTTATTTGAGGCATAGGGCTAAAAGATAAAAAGCGTCCGCCGCGGGTTTCGTGGCGGACGCTTCTATTTTATTTTACAGTTACCGTATATTCAATGTCTTCACGCAAGCTGTTGTGTACGGGGCAGGTTTTGGCCACGTTTACATAAAAGTTTTTTTGCTCCGGCGTAAAAGCGGCAGGGAAAGTAAATTCCAACGCTATTTTTACAATGCGGGAGTGTTTATCGTCAAAAACTGGGTCTAACACCAGCTGGGTGCCGGCGGCATTGTCCCCGCGTTTAGAAGCGGCATAACCCACCATCGTTAAGGTGCAGGCGCCTAAGGCGGCGGCCAGCACTTCGCCGGGGTTCATATTTGCGCGCGGAGTCATATATTCGGTAGCGATGGGGGTGGAAACCCCTTCGGTAATGCTGCTCGTGTGCAGATTGTCTGCCAGTGTGGTAATAGTTTTTGCCATAGAAAGTCTCCTTTAGTCAATATTGATAGTTAAGCCTATGTCCGTATGTAAACTTTGGTGTACGGGGCAGGCGTTAACAGCCGTCTTATAAAAATTTTTTTGTTCTTGCGTAAAATGCGCCGGAAAAACAATTTTAAGGCTAAATGCTCCTACCCGGCGCGGATTTTGGGCCATTTCTTTAGTAATGGTTAAGCGGGCTCCTTGTAAATTTTCTCCGCGGGCAGCGGCCATTTTGCCCATAATGGTCAACACGCAGGAGGCAAAGGCCGAGGCCAGTAAATCTGTGGGGGAAAACAACCGCCCCTTGCCGCCGTTGTCGGGCGGCAAGTCCGTATGAATAACCGCGCCGGAGGGGCCGTGTACAAGTTCGGTTTGTCCGTCGCCGGTGTAAGTGCAGGTAATTTCGGTCATAAAATCTCCTTAAGAAATAGCGGCCAGTTTGGAGAACAAATCTTTTTGTTCTTTGGTTAATGTGCGGGGCACATCTATGTTTAGCGTAATAAACAGGCTGCCTTTGGCGCTTAAGCCTTTGCCGCTTACTTTTAGTTTTTTGCCGTTATGGGTTCCGGCCGGTACTTTTACTTGAAGGGGCCCGTCCAATGTGGGCACATAAATAATGCCCCCTAAGGCCGCCGTCCAAGGCATAATGGTGACGGGGACATACAGGTCGTCCCCTTCCAGCCTAAATTGGGCGTGCGGGCGGATTTTGATGATTAAATACAAGTCTCCGTTTCCGCGCTGGGTGGGGTTGCCCATACCTTTAAGTTTTATTTTTTTGCCTTCACCCACGCCTGCCGGCAGTTTAACGGTTACGTTGCGGCCATTGGGCAAGGTAAGCTGCATATTACCGCCGCGGTGGGCGTCTTCTAAGTTAAGGGCCAGTTCGGCTTCCACGTCTCCGGATTGGGCTCCAGCCGCAGCCGAGCGGCCAAAATTTTGCCCAAAGCCGGAAAAACCGCCCATTCCACCCATCCCGCCAAAAATACTTTGGAAGAAATCGCTGAAATCGGCCCCGTTAAATCCGCCGCCGGAGCTGCTAAAATTGTAACTGGCGCCGCCGTTTCCAAATCCGCCGTATTGCTGGTATTGTTGATACGGGTTGCCCCCGTAAGATGAACTGCGTGAAGAACGGCCCGCACTGGCACCGCCGCCTTTGGCGTAGTTTTGATAGCCTTCTTTGCCCACTTGGTCGTAAATGGTGCGTTTTTGTTTGTCAGACAGAACGGTGTAGGCTTCGTTTAAGTCTTTAAATTTTTCCGTCCATTTGGCTTTTTCGCTTTCCGGGTGCATATCCGGGTGGCATTTGCGCGCCTGGGTTTTGAACGCTTTTTTTATTTCGGCGTCTGTTGCATTTTTGCCAACGCCCAATATATTATAGTAATCTTTATATTCAGCCATAGTACCCCCTGTTAACAACATCATTTTATATAATTTTTAGGGTAAAATACTATGTTATTATTAACCAAGTCGGCCAATAAAACACCGTGGAAGCTGATTATTACAACCGAGGCTTTTTCTTCCTTGGCTAATCAGTTTATGCAGATTTTGCTGCCGTGGTATATTTTAAGTACCACGGGCAGCGTGCTGTGGACGGGGTTTGTGGGGTTTTGTTCTCTTTTGCCAAATGTGTTTTCCTCTTTGTTCGGTGCGCAGGTAATAGACCGGTTTGGGCGTTCTAAAGTAATGTTTGGGTGTGAAGTATGCCAGTTGATATTAATCGGTGCAATTGCGGCCTTAATATCGGCCGGCAGAGCCGAGCCGTGGCTGGTGGGGGGGCTTATTTTTGCCAGCTCGGTTTTTGATGCGCCGGGCCAGTTGGCCCGTACGGCGCTGTCGCCCACGTTTTCGCGCTATGCAGACGTGCCTTTATCCAAAACCTCCGGTATGATAGAAGCGTTAGATGGGGTAATGTCTGTGGTGGGGCCGCTTTTATGCGGGGCTGTGATTGCTTATATGGGGCTGTTTAGCGCGTGGGTGGTATGCACGGCGTTTTGTATGGTTATTGTAACGCTGTGCTTGTTAATGTATAGCCACCGTAAACCGCGTGTCTTGCGCCCGGCTGTGAGTTTTAAAGAGGCGTTGTTCAATATCCGTGCCGACGAGGTTTTAAAAGAGACTATTTTATTTACCTTGCCTACCTTCTTGCTGGGCCAATCCTGGGAGTTGGTCATCCTTCCGTCTTATATTTATGAAAGAGGGTTTGATTCCGTATTTTTTGGTTTATTGGGGGGTGCCTTTGGTTTGGGGGCTTTTGCGGGCGCGCTGTTTTTTGCCTCTGCCGCTAAACGCTTCACTTTTTTTACCTTGTTGAGTGTTAATTATGTGGGGTATTTGCTTTCTGTTTTGGTGCTTTTGTTTAAATTACCTAAAGAGGTGGTGCTGGGAGCTACGGTGGTTTGTGGAATTCCGTTTGGGGCTTTTGGGGCGATGATTATCAGTATTATTTTACTGCGCACCCCTGCTGCTTTAAGAAGTAAAACATTGGGCCTATTTACCACTGCTACGTATGTAGTGGAAAGTTTATGTGTGTTGGGAATGTCTGCCAGTATTCATTGGGTGGGGCTTGGTAATACGCTGTGTACAGTTGCCGTTATATTTGCTATACTAATAGTGGTGAGTTTGTTGGGCCGTAAACGTAATGATTTTTGGACGGTAGTTACGGCAAAAAATAAATAGTTGTTTACAAAACAATTTTTTTTTAATACAATATTTATGTAGTGATTGGGAAGTTCCCAACAAACAGTTTTATTCCCCGATAGCTCAATGGTGGAGCGACCGGCTGTTAACCGGTAGGTTGTAGGTTCGAGCCCTACTCGGGGAGCCATTTTTAAAGTAGATGCTGACAAAAATGCTGACAGTTATTTAGCTGTCAGCATTTTTTGATTGTTCAAATTAAATGTAAATGATAAAAGTTTTACTGGTACCACAAGCCTTGGGGTTGGATAAAGCCGAATTAAAAACTATTTTTACAGTTGGAAAATGTAAAAAATAGACTATTGAAAGAAGGACTGGAAGGGGCCAAAAGACCTAAAGTAAAATTGGGCCTTTTGGCCTATTGGCGGAGGCTCCTTATAAGTGGTAATGTATAAATGCAGGGGGAGAAATCCTTCTGTAAATTTAAATATTGTAAGGGAGTTTCATAATGAAAAAAGTAGTAATTGCTGCTTTAATGTTGTGCCTGGGCACGGCTGGTTTCGCTCAGCAGATATTGACCTCTTTAAGAGGCGGTGTGATGTTAAATAACAAGCAGGAAGCTGCTTATGAAGAAGGTAAAACGTATTTTTATATTATTGAAAATACGGACTTGCAGTTATACAACACCCGCGGGGTTTTTGTGGTGGCGGACTATTACAAAAAAGATTGGTTTGGCAAACAAGAACCCGAAGATGAATATGAAGGCGCCTTAGCTTTTACTTTTAACCCGGTTAATACCGAAAAAGGTTTGGCTATTAAAATTAATACCGAAATGTTGCATTGGGACGGGTTGGATTTAAAAGGCGCCACTTTAAAAGTAACGGAAGACGAAAAAGGTTTACGCTTAACCTTTACGATGAAACAGTGCCGTTGGGAGAAAAAATCTGCCAGCAAAACTTTTGAAATATTAGTTCCGTCTGAAAATACTGCCGCTTTAACGGCACAGCAGTTAAGTGCAATGGCTGCCAAAGAACTTCGCCTTGCATTAGCCGCTAAATAACGGCTTTAAGCTTGGTGTTTTAAGCATTTAACAGGCATTGGCTTTTAATAAGCCAATGCCTTTTTGTTGGGGTGAAAGTACCAAAAGACCTATATAGAAAACAGGTCTTTTGACCGATAGAATAAACAGATAATAATTGCTATCCTAATAAATAAGCAATTATATAACTATATGGAGGAAATATAAAATGAGAAAAATACTGGCTTTAATATGTCTTTTGGGACTCTCCAGCCTTGGGTTTTCCCAACAATTATTAACCTCTTTAAAAGATGGTATTTTATTAAACAACCAGCAGGCCACCGCTTTTGAAGAAGGCAAAACTTATTTTTATATTGTTAAAAATACAGATTTACAGGTATATAAAACGCAAGGGGTGTTTTATGTGCCAGATCACTATAAGTTCCCTGATTTCAACGGTAATATGTCGGTTCGTACGCCTGAAGGAACTTTATTGTTTTCTTTTGTTCCTGTGGTTACCCAAAAAGGCGCTGCTATTAAAATAGATAGCCATATTTTAAATAGATCCGGGTTGGATTTGCGTGGCGCTCAAATTACGGTAATTGAAAAAGAGGATGCTTTATATATTAGTTTTAAAGTGCAAGGCTGCGGACGGTATAGAACGCCTGCCACCAAGACCTTCGAAGTGTTAATTGCTCCTGAAGAAGAATTGAGCCAAGCCGAGTTAAGCGCTATGGCCGCCAAACAACTCCGCTTAGCTTTAGCTGTTAAATAAATATTGCTTTAAGCTTAAAAGCCCCCGGTAAAAACCGGGGGTTTTTATTTTTTGAATATGTTTTTTTGTGGTTTTGCTGGCAGAGGCTGCGCTAAAAGCGGATGATGTAGCCTTCTTGCCCGTCTATGGTGGTTTTGTTGTCTTCTGTTGTGCGGGAGAGGCAGAAGTCTTTCCCGGCATCATTTAACCCAATACAAGCTAAGTGGGCAAAATTGTTTGTAGTGGTTAGTTTATATTGAACGTGCCCCGGATTTTTTTGCAGGAAATCCGCTTCCCAGCAAACATCTTTTCCTGCTTCTGGCCGGCAGACGATAGACACATTAAAATATTTTAATTTACCATCTTGGTTGGAGCGTTCTTCCAAGCGGCGTGCGCTGTCTTCATTCATTACCCGCCCGTGGTAAAAGTTTTTGGTGCGGCCCCATAACAGTATAATCTCCGTATTGCGGGCGCTTTCGGTGGCGTTAAAATAATAAGGCACCGCTATGGCGGATAAAATGCCAATAATCAATACCACTACCAATAATTCCACCAATGTAAATCCGTGTTTCATTTTGTTTTCTCCGGTTGTTTAAATCACGCGTACTTTATAGCCTTCCTGCTCTAAGATGGTTTGCAGGCGGGGTTTTTTGTCGCCCTGTATTTCTAAGGCGCCGTCTTTAATGGTGCCGCCGCAGCCCAATGCTTTTTTTATTTTTTTTAATAAAGCCTCTTTTTCCTGCGGGTGAAGAGACAGTTTTTCCACCCGAGTCACACCGCTGCCTTTGGCATTTTTTACAAAACGTATGCGTACGGGTTCACTCTGCTTTTTAGGGGAGCCCAAACGGTTGCATATACAAGGGATGTGCTTGCAATGGGGGCAGAAGGCAGGGTCGGTAGAATAAAAAAGTTCTTCGCTCATTCAATGTCCCCCAAATAACCGTCCACCAAATGCTTTAGATACTGGGCGTCAGCCGGTATGCCCAGCCCCCAGGCCGCTTCCTGCAAAATATTTTGCGTAATGGCGGAAAGCCCGTCCTCCAGTTCCGGCAGGTTAAGCGTTCTATCCATACGCAAATAATCTTCCAGCACGGTGGCTTTTTGTTTGCCTAACGATACACGCAGAGCGTGGGTGTGGCTCATTTTTAAACGGAAATACAAAGACCCGCCAAACGATATTTTGTTTAGATATTTGATGGCGGTTACAAAAAACAGCACTAATTCCTGCGCTAGTTTTTCCACGCTTACCACGCGGGCTTTGTGCCCGTTGAAGGTTTTGTTTTCTCCGGCGATGCGTTTGTCCATCAGTAAGCCGTAGGCATTAAATTCTGTGGTTTTGTGTACGTCTTTTAGGTTGCTGATTACGCTGATGCCGTCTTGCACGGGCTGGAGAGGGAAATCTTCCCCGGGCAGCGCCCCAAACCAGGCCTGGGTGGTGCATTCTTTAATTAATTGCGGCAGGCGTTTATAGTCCGTCAGCGGTTCTTCCGGGTATAGGGGAGAAACGGAAAGCGTGCAAATAGGTAACCCGTCCGGACGGATGTTTTTCATTTTAAGATAATTATCAAAGTGGCTTTCGGCCTTGTCGTATAAAATATGGCGCAGCCGTTCGGATTTTTTACGGTGATCCAACAGCCACGGCAATTTGGCCGGGTGCACGATAATTTCCGGCCGGCTGCTTTGGCCGGTTCTTACATAGGCCCTTTTGCTTTTACCCACCAAATGCGGCGTTAAGTTGCTTTGCGGAATGTTAATGACCACAAACATACGGTTGTTGGGGCCAATGCAGGTATTAATGTCCACAAATACAATGGGGTCTATATACACCTGAATAATGTCTTCTATGGTGTTACGGATTTTTTCGTGATAGGCAATACCCGTAAACGGGGGGGCGGGTTTATCGTTTTTATCGTCCTGCACGCCAATGATGATGGTTCCTCCCAAGGCGTTAGCAAAAGAGGCTATGGTTTTGGCAAATTTTTCTTTATTTTTGGGCAGCTGGTATTTATAGTCCAGCTGTTTGCCTTCGGGGATTTCTTTTTTACAAAAATCCACCACATCCTGAAAAGTCAAATCGTTAATCGGTTTATTAAAAAGCATCTTTCACCTCGCGTTTGGCGTAGGGGCCTGTTTATTTATTATAATAAAAATAATTAGAAGCAAAAGAGGTTTTATGCTTACCCCTGCCGAAACACTGGCCCACTTAATTACCGAAAAATTTATCACCGCCGCCCCGGAAGCGGCGGCTAAGGCATTGGCCTCTTTAGCTACGCACGAGGCGCTAATTTTGCTTTCCCCTTTAAAAGCGCAAACGTTAATAGCCTGCTTTAATCAAATGGAACCTTGTAAAGCGGCGGCCATTTTGCGCCGTCTGCCGGCCAGGCAGGGGGCGTATGTGTTTTCCCGTTTGGAGGTATTGCAGGCAGCGCGTATGATGAAGGAATTTTCCGGCCCCTACCGGGAAAAACTTTCCGCCTCGCTCAAGCCGGAATTTGTGGCTTTGTTGGGGCAGGTGTTGGCGTATCCGGCTGGCAGCGTAGGGGCAACAATGAGTACGGATTTTGTGGCTTTAAAGACGGATGCCAAAGTGGCAGATGCAGTGGAACGTTTAAAAACCTTGCCGCGTAAAAAATTACCCGCCGTGTGTTTTGTAACGGCTAAAGACGGGCAATTAAAGGGGATTATCCCTACGGCAGAATTATTGTTTTATCCGGCAGGCAGTGCGTTGGGCTCTGTAATGAATACGCAATACAGCACGCTGTTACCCAAGGACACCTGCCAGCAGGCCGCTTTTTTGTTTAAACAAACCCAAAGCCCGCTGTTGCCGGTGGTGGATAAAGAGGGTAAAATTTTGGGCGTAGCGTGCGCACAGCTTGAATGGCCAACTTCTGCCCGCCCCGGCTGGCGTACAAAGCTAAGAAGCTTTTTTACCCGTAAAAAATAAACCCGCTTTAAGCGGGTTTTTTGTTATAGGCGATGAAATCTGGGCTACTTTGTGTAATTAAACTAAAGAGGCTGCTTATTTGGCCTAACTGTATAAGTGTGTGATAAAAATGGGAGCGCTAAGGAGTAGGGCAAAGAATTTTAAGGCTTTGTTAATGGGAACCCCATTAAATGGGCGTCATACCAATTAGTATAGTTTATGCAAAAAAACCGCCCGGTTAACGGGCGGTTTTTTAAGTGAGTAGAAATATTAGTTAATTTCTTTAATTTCCACGTCAAACACCAATTCTTTACCGGCCAAGGGGTGGTTGAAATCCAGGGTGATTTCTTTTTCGCCAATTTCTTTTACAATAGCGCGGAAGGTGTGTTCCCCGTTGCTAGCGCCCACCATATCGCCCACTTTTAATTCGCCGGCGTTGGAAACAGCTTCTTTGGGTACGCGTTTGATAGCGTCTTCGCGTACTAAGCCGTATCCTTCTTCGGGTTTAACGGTAACGGTTTTTTTGTCGCCCACGTTCATACCGGCCAGTTCTTTTTCCAAACCCGGGATAATCATACCCGCCCCGTGGGTGTATTCCAACGGGCCGCGGCCTGCGGAAGTGTCGGCTACTTTACCGTCCACGGTAAGCGTATAGTCAAATTTTGCTTTGGAACCTTCTTTAATCATTTTTTTCTCCTTTTCCGCAGGATACCCTGGGACGTTTAACTTAACTTGTACATTGTATCAGTTTTAGTGCCGTATTGGTACCGTTTTTGGCCCTACGGGTTATTCATTACCAAAAATGGTATTAAGCTGGCGGTTTACCCGGTAAAAAGTGGCGCATTTGGGCATATCCTTTAAGCGTTTGGCGCCGATGTACGTCATACAGCTTCTCATACCGCCCAGCAGGTTAAGCAAGGTGTGCTCCACCGGCCCGCGGTAAGGCAGTTCCACCACTTTGCCTTCGCTGGCGCGGTATTTTTTCATCCCACCGTAATGTTTTTCTTGCGCATATTCGGAGCTCATCCCATAGAATTTTTTGTATTGTTTGGTTTCTATGGCCATAGCGCAGGTTTTATCGTCTATAAAATTAATTTGGGGGGTTTGGAAGTGCTTTTCGCACATTTCGCCGCCGCTTTCAGCGTGGCCGGCCAGCATACCGCCCAACATTACAAAATCCGCCCCGGCGCAGAAGCTTTTGCACACGTCTCCAGGTACGGTGCAACCCCCGTCGGCGCAAATCATACCGCCTACGCCGTGGGCGGCGTCGGCACATTCAATAACCGTAGAAAATTGAGGCCGCCCCACCCCGGTTAGTTTCCGGGTGGTGCATACGGAACCGGGCCCTATGCCCACTTTTACAATATCCGCCCCGTTTAAAATTAAATCTTCGCACATGTCTCCGGTTACTACATTGCCGGCCATAATAAGGGCGTTGGGCCAAGCTTGGCGAACTTTCTTAATGTAGTTAATTAAATACGGGGAATACCCGTTGGCTACATCTACGCAAATATTTTGTATCAGGCCCGTATTCATTACTTGGGTGAGTTTTTCAAAATCAGCATCGGACACGCCGGAACTGACAAACAAGAAGCGATTGTCTTTATTTTCAGTTAAAAAAGCAATAATTTCCTGTGCGGTATAATGTTTGTGCAAGGCGGTGAATAAATGCAATTTTTGCATTTCTTTGGCAATTTCAAAAGTGCCGGTGGTGGCCATATTGGCTGCAATAACGCCGGTGCCTTTTAAGGGATTGGGACACCATTTAAAAGTATATTCCCGTTCCACATCCACTTCACTGCGCGACGCCAAGGTGGAACGTTTGGGGCGAAGCAGCACATCGCAATAATCTAATTGAATATCATCATAAATTCTCATACAGTCCTCCGGCCGGGTATGCGTTAAATCCGCCTTATATCATAGCAAATTAAGCGCACTAAATCTTTGCGCCGGGCGGGTTATTTAGCTATAATTGGTATTGTAATTGTTTTTAAAAAACCTACACTATTATGTGTAGCGGAGGTTGCTATGAAAAAAGGTTTTACGCTTATTGAATTGTTGGCGGTGGTGCTGATAATGGGTATGCTTTCTGCCATTGCTTTGCCGCAGTATCGCCGCAGTTTAAACCGCGCCCGCGTTGCCGAAGCGGAAAGTATGTTGGCGCCTATGTATGAATCGCGCGAACGTTGGGCTGTGGAAAACGGATACCCTTCCTTTGGGGGAGCTAGTGGGTTTAACGCTAAAATGTTGGATATTGGCGTAAAAGGGGCCACCGGTATTGACGGGACTAAGATTACTACGGCTAATTATGAATATGACTTGTCTAACGGCCTTGCGGTAACGGCTAAATTATTAAAAGGCAGAGAAGTCAAGGGTACCGTATTTTCGTATGATGGAAATAAAATGTATTGTTGTGGAACCTCAAATATTTGCGAGGAAGTATTTAATTTTAATAAGAGTGATCTAAGCTGTTTTTAAAGGATAAACTATGATAAATAAAAAAGGTTTTACTCTGGTGGAAATTTTAACGGTGGTGCTCATTATAGGGGTACTGTCGGCCATTGCTTTGCCCCAATACCGCAGAGTGGTGGAACGCGCTCGCGCGGCGGAAGCTATGTCTTCTTTAAAAACATTGTATGATTCCAGTGAGCGTTTGGCGGCGGATTTTGGGTATGATGATTATAATTCTTTATATAATAATCCACCCACTAACGATATTGGCATCGGCCGCTTGGATATGTTTCAGGACCGCGGTGTCAGTATGGCAAAAGATGCTACTTTAGCCACTACTAACTTTACGTATAAGTTTACGGCGGGGGACGTAATTGCCGCCAAACGCAGCGGCGGTACATACGGCGGAACCTGTATTGTTTTCCATCGGGACGATCAAACCGTTTCTTGCGTAGGAACGCAGGCCGCTTGTGATATATATGATTTGCCTAAAACCGAAGGCGGTTGTTTTTAGGAGATTAAGTTATGAAAAAAGGTTTTACTTTAGTTGAACTACTGGTGGCTGTGCTTATTATGACACTGCTAATTACGATGGCTGTGCCTATGTATGAAAAAACAATAGAAAAATCCCGCGGGGCGGAAGCCCGGGCACTACTTAAAAAAATGGGGGATTCTAAATTAAGAATGCTGGATGCTATGGGACAGGATAGTTTTTCTTCCTCTAATATTCCCTCTTCTTTTACAGCAAATTCTTTAGACGTGCAGACTCCCGGCACGTTGTCTGGGCAGGGGGCTAGCGCTACGTTAAGAACAGATGCTTTTACGTATCGCTTTTTCCCTTCGTCTAACCCAAATTGGATTTGCTGTTCTCGTAACGAGGGGGATACAGCCGGAGTGTCTTTTTGGTTTGATAATACGGGTGATTTGGGTGGTGCTTTTTGGTGTACCGGTGGTGAAGACAAATGTGCTGTGTACGGTATGAAAAGTACCAATGACTTTGTTTGCAATTAAGAAGTATATACTTAAAGCCCCCAGGTAAGCCCGGGGGCTTTTTATTTTATGTAAATAGCCTTACTAGCTAACCTTCTTTTTAGTTAAATACATCTTTTACAAGCAGCAGGTAGGGGGGAGATAGTCACTCCTCAATATCACGCAGAGTCGTTACATCTTGGGATGCACATCTTTTTTCTTCCCGCCCAGCCGGGCCTGCAAGGGCGTAAAAAACGCTTTTTACACTGCATTTATTAGACGTAAAAACCCCCGGTTAAACCGGGGGTTTTTAAGGGATTATATTTTAGAGCCGGGGGGAACATCTTGGGTAATCCATTTATTGGCGCCTAACACGGAGCCTTTGCCGATGGTAACATTGCCTAATACGGTAGTTTCAGCATAAATAACCACATCATCTTCTATATTCGGGTGGCGTTTAATGCCTTTTACGGGGTTTCCATTTTTGTCTAAAGGAAAGCTTTTTGCCCCTAAAGTAACGCCTTGATATAGTTTGACGTGTGCGCCGATAATGCACGTTTCCCCAATTACTACGCCGGTGCCGTGGTCAATAAAAAACCCCGGGCCTATTTGGGCCCCCGGATGGATGTCTATCCCCGTTAAGCTGTGGGCGTATTCCGTAATAATACGGGGAATGTAACGAACCCCCTGCTCCTGCAAGGCGTGCGCCATACGGTAGTAGGCTACGGCTAGTACCCCGGGGTAACACAGTAAGGGTTCCAATTCGTCCATAGCGGCTGGATCTCCCTCAAAGGCGGCTTGTACGTCTGCAATTAGCATACGCTGGATTTCCGGCAGTTGCTGCATAAAACGCTGCGTAATGGTTTTGGCTTGTGCTTTACATAACTGGCAGGTGCCGCCACCTTCACACTGAAAGCATAAAGCATTAATTAATTGTTTTTCCAGCTTTTTAGCGCACCACTCCAAACGGGCCGCACTGGCAAACCGACGTACGGTGGGGGGATATTGAAAAAGATAATCCTTTAGTTCCGTAAATACGGCAATGACGGTTTTAGCGTCTGGGGTAAATTTTGTCCGTTCGTGAAATTTTTGCCCAAAGGCTTCTTTTAAAGCGGCTAGTATAGATTTGTAATTGGTTCTTGGCATATTACATTTTAAAATCTTCGCCCAAGTACAAGCGGCGGGCGTCTTTATCGTTAAGCAGGGTATTTTGGTCGCCTTCTACCAATATTTTGCCGTCATAAATTAAGTATGCGCGTTCCGTAAGGGGGAGGGTTTCGCGCACGTTGTGGTCGGTAATTAAAACGCCGATGCCTTTATCCTTTAATTTAAAAATCATTTTGCGCAGGTCTGCTACCGTGATGGGGTCAATCCCTACAAAAGGTTCATCCAGCAAAATAATTTTAGGGTTGCTGATCATACAACGGGCAATTTCCATACGGCGTTTCTCTCCGCCGGAAAGCGTCCAGGCTTTTTGTTTGGCTAGCCGGCTAAGGCCAAATTCCGCCAATAGGGCATCAACCCGGCGTTTTTGTTCGGCCTTATCGTCCAAAATACGTTCCAGTACAGCCAGCAGGTTTTCTTCCACGGTCAACCCTTTAAAAATGGTGGGTTCCTGCGCCAAGTACCCCAGTCCGTGGCGGGCACGCTGAAACATAGGCAGGGAGGTCACATCGTCGTTATCTATAAATACCTGCCCGCTGGTAGGGCGTATAAAACCCACCATCATATAAAAAGACGTCGTCTTCCCGGCGCCGTTAGGCCCCAACAGGCCCACAATCTCGCCTGATTTGACGTGAATATTCACGCCTTTAACCACCATACGGTCTTTATATACTTTTTTTATTTCTTTGCTGCGCAGTTCCATAGCTAACCCCTTTTAAAATTTGTCATTTACTTCCGACTTGTTGATTTCGTCGGACACTACCCACCCCGCCACCTTGCCCGTAAAAGATATTTTGCGGCTGGTATTGGCCAGCTCCGCCCGGTCTGCAATAATGGCAAAGAGGCCTTCTTCTGTCTTTCCGGTTCCCAATACGCGCGAACCGTAGGCGTAGGAACGGTCGTTTTTACCGTCAAATTCAATGGTTTGTGCGCTTAAAGAATGGTTGGGGGTGGTTACTTTAGCATTGCCTTTTAACAGGGCGTATTCGTCTTTTTGGCGCACGGACAGACTGTCTGCCGTAACCGTAGCCAACCCAAACTGAGTAGGCCGGCGAAGGGTTACGTCGGTATGTAAATTATAAGTTTGTTGTTTAACGTCAAAATCTGCTTTGCGGGCTTGGGCGCGGGTAAGCACGCGGTCCGTATCGGTATAATTTAAACGTACAAATTTGCCTTTTCCGGCTTGTAAAGCACCTTTTTGAGTGGCGTAATTATAAAAACCGCTGTCTGCCCAGGCCTCATATACCGGCCCTTGGGGCGGGGCTTGTTTTACAAATAAATTGCCAGAGGCTGAAAAAGTGCTCTTTTTGCGGTCAGACAAAGCGTAATCCGAACGGAATGTATAGGTGCCGTTATCGTAATATACATTGCCTTTGAACTCTTCCTGTTCTTTTTCCGGATAAATGACCCAACTATCGCTGGAAACTACGCCTCCCAGCGTTTGCGGAATAGAAAAGGAGGGTTTTTCTTTTTGTACTTTTTGCTGCGCGGCTTTTACTTTAGGGGCCGGATTTTTTAATACAGGGCCCTCTTTTTTAACACCGGTGCAGGCGGTCGTTAAAAGAGACAAAGACAACAAAATAAATAAAAAATTCAGTTTATTCATTGCGGGTTTTTTAGTTCTTCCACCGTTTGGGGCAGTTGGGTGGATTGCCGTTTAAATTCAATTTGAGTTAATTTGGAATTGGTCACCACGCCGTTTTGGGCCGTGGTTTTTACGCCACCGCGTGTAACGATGGTTTTGGCTTCCGTCCATACACGGTCTTTATTTACATCGTAAAAAAGATGATCCGTATCCAGTGTTAAATTTTGGGCAAAGGAGCGTGCTTTTACGTCTCCTTTCAGCGTTACCATCTTTTGCGGATAGTTAAATATTCCGCGTTTGGCCGTAATGCGGGCGGAGTCTTTGCCGTTTTCTTTTAAAATTAATTCAGGCTCGTCCAAGGCGGCGTTTTCCATATCCGAAAAGTCCACGTCTTTGGAATTTAAAATCCATTGTTTTTGGCTGGCTTTAGATTCAAAAATAGACACTACATTGGCCTTCTGCATTCCCGGGTCTTCATTGGGCGAAAATTTTTTGTCAGACCCGCAAGCCGCCGTTAACAATAAACAAACCAAAATCCACAATGTTTGTTTCTTCATTTTTTGTCCACCAAAGCCAAATATTCAATCAGGTCTTTTTCATCCACAATCCCCACAACTTTGCCTTTTTTATCCAACACGGGCAAGTTGTCCACCCCGGTAGAGTGAATCATTTTGGCCGCGTCCACCGCGGGGGCGTCTTCGGTCAAAAAGCGGGGGTTTTTGGTCATTACTTCAGTAATGTTTTGTTTTAAAATATCGGTTCCTTTTTGTAGGGCGCGGCGTAAATCACCGTCTGTAAAGTAGCCCTTGAGTTTGCCGTTTTTGTCCACAATGCTGGTGGCGCCGGCTGCATCGCTTTTGGTCATTACCAAAAGGGCGTCCTGTACGGTGGCGTTTTCCCGTACGGTAGGGTTAGATTTACCGGTACGCATAACGTCTTTTACTTTTTGTAAAAGCAGTTTGCCTAAAGAACCGCCGGGGTGGAAAATAGCAAAGTCACGCTTTTCAAAATGTTTAATTTTCATTAAGCATAGAGCCATCGCATCGCCCACTGCCAGTGTGGCGGTGGTGGAGCAGGTGGGAGCTAAATTATAGGGGCAGGCTTCCCGTTTAACGTGAATTTGAATGTGAATATCAGACATTAACGCCAGTTTAGACTGCGCGTGCCCCGTCATAGAGATAATGGTTAATTTACGCCGCTCCAAGGAGGGGAGAATTTTGTTTATTTCTTCCGTCTGCCCGGAGAAGGAAAGTGCCAAAATGATGTCCCCCGGCATAATCATCCCCAAGTCCCCGTGCAAAGCTTCTACCGGGTGTACAAAAATGGCCGGCGTACCTGTGGACGCCATTGTGGCGGCAATTTTACGCCCAATAAGCCCGCTTTTGCCTATACCGATAATAACTACCCGCCCTTTGCATTTGGCAATGGCATTAACGGCTTTTAAAAAATTGTCGTCCAGGCTTTTTTGGGTGGAAGCCAAGGCTTCGTGTTCCAATTTTAAAACTTGTTTGGCAGTATCTAAAATTTCTTGTTTAGTGTATGGCATATTTTACTCCTTAAGCCAGGGGGTTGTTTGTTTTACCGGTGTCTTGGGTGAAAAAGTTTCCGGCAGCAAATAAAAAGCCGCCTTGAGTGCGATAAACAAAAACACCACACTCAGCGCCGCAGCCGCCAAGGCTTTTAGGTGCCATTTGAAGGAAGGTTTCCACTCTGGCTGTTTGGGTTGTACGGTCATTATTTAAATTTTTTTACCACTGCGTCTATCGCGCAGAGTTGTTTGCACATATTTTGCACTTGGGCAAAATTGAGCGAGTTTGGCCCATCGGACAAAGCGTGATCCGGATCCGGGTGGGCTTCAAAAAACACCCCCGCAATCCCCAACGCGGTGGCTGCTTTAGCCAGTACCGGCGCCATAGCGCGGTTTCCGCCCGTGGCACAGCCCAAAGCACCGGGTTTTTGCACGGAATGGGTAGCATCAAACACTACCGGATAACCGAAGCTTTTCATAATCTCCAAAGAGCGCATATCCACCACCAAATCGCCATAGCCAAAGCTGGCGCCGCGTTCGGTAAGAATGATGTTGCGGTTGCCTTGGGATTCTATTTTTTTAATAATTTGCTCCATAGCTCCCGGGGCTAAAAATTGGCCTTTTTTTACGTTTACCGTTTTACCGGTAGCGGCACAGGCCAGCACCAGATCCGTCTGCCGGCACAAAAACGCCGGAATTTGCAAAATGTCCGCCACTTTGGCGGCTTCTTCCGCTTGCCACGGTTCGTGCACGTCCACCACCAAAGGCAATCCGGTTTCTTTTTTGGCTTGGGCCAATATTTCAAGCCCTTGGGCCAAACCGGGGCCGCGGTAAGCGTCCACAGAAGTACGGTTGGCTTTATCGTAAGAGGCTTTTAAAATATACGGATGTTTGGTTTTGGAAATGATGTTCTTTAATTTTTTGACAGTAGAAATATAGTGTTCTTTGCTTTCAATAACGCAAGTGCCCGCCATAAATACCAGCGGGAGATTGTTGGAAATTTTTATGTTGCCTATTTTAATTATTTTTTGCATATACTTAATGATAACAAATTTAAGGGCAAAAGTGCCTATACAAATGCACTTAAAACCAGCATAAAAAACACTTTTTTGCGGGGGCTAATTTGTAAGTTGGTTGTAAGGCCGGTTACAACACAAAAAACCCGGGGTTGCCCCCGGGTAAAAGTCATTGTTTGCCGGTACTGCCAAAACCGCCGCTTCCGCGGGAGGTATCGCTTAATTGGTTCGTTTCTTCAAAGGCAGGGTACAACGTGGGGAGTACCACCAGTTGGGCTACCTTCTGCCCGGCTTCAAAAACAAATTCTTGCTCGTTTAAATTGTACATACATACAATCAGTTCGCCGCGGTAGGGGGCGTCTATCAGTCCGGCCATTGCTTTTATCCCCTTGCTTTCCACGGAGCTTTTACCCCAAATAATACCGGAAGTGTTTTCCGGCAATTCCACCGCAATACCGGTGTGTACGTGGGTAATGGTACGGGGGGGGAGAACGGTTCTTTGCAGGGCAAACAAGTCCGCCCCGGAGTCCGTGGCGTGGGCGCGCACGGGTAATTTGGCATTAGGGTGAAGTTTTTTTACTTTCATAATTACTCGCTTATTTTGGCAATTTGGTAAATGGCATTGTTGGCGTACACTTTAACGGAGGATACGTCTTTTTTAGCCATAATGCCCAGCTGCGGCACCAAGGTTTTTAAGAGGTTTTTGTCAAAGGTTAGGTCGTTTGAATATTGGGAGGCCTGGTCGCTTGCCAGAACGGCGGCCATATAGGCGGCGGCACGGGCGGCGTTAATGCGCTCTTCTGTATTATTGGAATTTAAAGCGGTTTTAATCCCGTTTAAAGCATTGCCGGTCATAAAACCCAAAGCCAAGGCATAGGTGTTGGCTTGGGGGGTGTCGTGGTCTTTATCTAAATTTTTTAAGCATTCGTCCAAGGTGTATTGTTGGTTTTTGGCTAATGCGGCCGCGATGGAGGTGGTTACGTCTGACACGCGTTCTTTTTTGGCCATTTTTAGCAAAATTTTAGCGGCGGAAGGCGTTTGTAAATCTCCCAACCAGGCGGCTGCTGCGGCGCGCACTTTGGGGTCTTGGGAGGAAGAGGCGGATTTTAAAAATTTTAAAACCGCTTTGTCTGATGACGCCATCAAATTCATTGCCCGCTGGGCAAAATCCGGGTCATAAATGTACAAATTAACCACTAAATCGGCATATTGGGTGTCTTGGGGGGTGATGATGGTGTAAGCCGTGGCCGCATAAGACCGAAGCGCATTATCTTGGCTTTGAACGGCATCTGTAAGCAGGGGCAAAAATTCCTCCCGCGCACTGCCCATAGACGTAATAATAACAGCCGCAAATACTTTTTTGAGCATATCCCCCTCGCGCATAAGGATGCCGTAGAGGGAGTTTTCTTGCCCGGCAGGCGGGGGAAGCCGCACCAAGCTGGCGCCGGAGGCAAAAATTTCAGTAGGTTTTTTACTGCGTAAAAACAAATCCAGCACGTTTTGGTTTTCTTGTTGGGAACGGCTGCTTTTTTGCAGCAGGGGCAAAGTTTGCTCCAGCCCGTTTTGGGCAAACGCCGGGGCGTACGCCAGTAAAGCGGCCGCGGCTAAAAAGGCGGAAAAGGGTTTATTTTTTATCATAAATCAATTATATCATTAGCAGGGGCAACAAAAAAATCCCCCGGAGATAGCAACCGGGGAATTTTGGAAAATAGCCTTTAAATTTATTGTACCGAAGCAACCGCTTCAGCCAACCGTTCCACGGATACGCGGCTTCGGGCGTTGGTTAGGCGGTTATCGCTGTAAATATTTAGCGTATCGTGATCTTTAAGCACCACTACTTTTTTATTTCCTAACGCCAGTAAAAAACGCAAATTGCTGTTTTGGGTCATAATACACTACTCCTGGATGTAAAATATAGCAAGATGTTCCTTTACTATTAAGATAACCTTTTGCACAAGATGATACAAGGGCCTTTGGGCCTAGTTGGAGGTTAGGCCCTGTATCTTTTTTAAAATGTATTTTGTTACAATAACTGGTATGAAAAAATATTTGATGCTTTTATGGGTCTGTTTCTTGGCGGTGGGGGGATTTGCCCAGCAGTCATCCACCGATCCGCTTCTTTTAATTAACCCCGGAAGAGAGACTTTTATTAATTTCCCTTCCCAAACCTTACCGGGCAAAACAGTTACTTTCTTTTTGCCGGAAGAAAAGGTTCCGTTGATGGGGCGCTATCCGGTGGTGTATGTGTTGGGAGCTTCCCCGAAAGACGCCCCGGCGGCTGCCCGGTTTATAGAAAAATCCCAGCCCAAGGCTTTGGTGGTGGGGGTGAATTTAACGGAAGAGGATTTGGCTGATGCCGGCCGTTTAACCCGGTTTTTTACGCAAGAATTAATCCCGTATGTGGACACCAATTACCCCACTTTTGCCGACGATGACCACCGCGCTCTTATCGCGCAGGGAACACCTGGCGGGGTGGCGGCGTTTTCGCTGTTATATAGAAGGCTTTTATTTTCCAAAGTGCTATTGTTACAGGCAGACCCGGCCCTTTTAAATGCGGCCGTTTTGCCGCGTAACTTGCGTTTAATAGCCTTGGGCGAGCGGGAAACACTGGCGGATTTTCAAGCCAAGCTGGAATTGGCCCATTTTAAATATGGTGAACATTTTGTTTTAAAAGAAAGTAACCAAACGCTGCCTTTTGAAGAAAATCCCTTTAGCTATTGGTTTGCCCCTGCAGAAAAAGTGCAGATTAAAAAGCTAATATGGGATATTTCTCCCAAAAAATTACCTTTGCAGGGGGCTGCACAAGTTGCTATTAGCGCGCGGTTACAGAATGGGGAACAGTATGGTTTTTATCCGCCTTCTATATTAATCAGCCCGCCGGTTTTAGACTGGGATGCCGCACAGGGACGCCTGGCGGCAATATCCGGGGCGGAGCCCGGCCGCGTAAAATTAACGGTAAAAACGCCCCAAAAAGACTTTTCAACCAAAATTACGCTTAAAAAACAATAAAAAAGCCTTTTTTTAGCAAAAATTGAACAAAAAAAGGCAGAGTTGTCAACAGTTTTTTTAGAAAAAACCCAAAAAGCCTATTTTTTAGGGGAAAATTTAATTCTCCGACGGAGAACCCCCTTTTAAAATAGGCTTTTTACTATACAATTTTAAAAGTTATCCACAGCTTTATGTAGTTATCCACAGCCTTTCCGCCCAAACCTGATATAGGGGCTGTAAAAAAGCATTTTTTTGTGGATAGTTGTAGAGTATAGGGGGTAGTTATCCACAACTTATCAACAGGGTGTGGATAACTGTGGAAGGGGATTTTGTTCAAAAATTTTTATGCACGCCGGCAGGGGTTTTGCTATAATGGGTGCAGGAGGGTTTTTATGAATTTTACCAAAGCCGCTTTATTATTTTTATTTGCATTTAGTTTTATGGCCTGCGCTTCAGCTCAAAAAGAAGACGAAATACCCGAGGTTAAACCCGATCCTGTCATAGAGTTGGAAGCCAAACGCAACGCTAAACTGTATAAGCAAAGTGAAAAACAAATGCTTAAAAGTATGCAATTGCCCACCATTACTTATGAGTTTGACTCTATCCGCCCGCCGGAGTATGCCTACCTGTTTTTGGATAAAGTAGCCAATATTATGAAAGACCAGCCGCACCTTCGTTTGATTATTGAAGGGCATACCGATATTATCGGCTCTAAGGAATACAATTATTGGCTGAGCGGTTCGCGCGCGGCGGCGATGAAATCTTATTTAGTTAGCCGCGGCATTCCGGCGGATAGAATCCGCATTCACGCCCACGGGAAAGACCGCCCCTTAACGTTGGATCATTCCGACGCGGGCCGCCGCACTAACCGCCGTGTGGAATTTACTTTTACCACGCGGGATTGGGTCACCGTTTATTAAAGCTGTTTTATATGATGTATTCAAAACCCCGGCTCTAAGGCCGGGGTTTTTTATGTTATGTACGTGGGGGTAAAACGTGATGAGGTACAGAAGAAAAGCCTATTACCAAAGCATTTATGTCGGTTGGTTGTGGCCGGTGTTGTTTTTTGGGGAACAACAGCGGTGATGGTTTTTATAAAACGGAACAAGGGGGGATAACCTTCTTATTACTTTCTATTTTTGGGGTGGGGTAAATGCCCCCTTGGCGCTAAGCGCTAGAGCTATGAAGGGTTTAAAGGGCTGAGGTTACGGGGCATTAATATGAAGAGTGCGGTTGTATAAGGCGGTGGAACGGGTGGCGCAAATATGCGTGTAAGGCTATTGCCCGCACTTACAGGCGCGGGCAAACAGAGTTAAAATTCTTTTACAATTTGTTTGGCTAGTTTATCCAAGGCGGAGGCTTTTGCCGTTTTGAGGTTTACTTGCCATACCCCGCAGGGAACGGTGTTTTGGCGTAAATCTTGGGGAAACTCTCCCACTTTTACCAGCGCCTTACAGGTTACGGTATATACGTGTTCTTTGGTAGTGGGGGCTGCAGCCAATTGGCGGGAACCTAGCCAAAATGTCCACCCCTGTTTTTGATAGTTTTGGTTAATAAAATAGAAATATTTGTCTATTTGCGGGCCTTGGACGCGCTGCAGCAAGGTTTTGGCTTCGGCCAGGTGGGTTTGGCGGAATTTTTGCTGGGCGAGGGCTTGCTGTTGGGCGTGTTCTAATTGTTCTTTGGTGGCTTTGCGTACGCGGGCTTGGGCTTCGTCTTGTGCCAGTTGAGCCAGACGGGCGGGGTCTTCCACCAGTTTGTATTTTAGTTTTACGCGGCCGTCATTTTTAATAACCCCTTTAGGGGCTGTGGTTACACGGGTTGTGTTAACCAGGTTGGAGTGAGAAACCGTAAGCGTAATTTGCCCGGGGGTATAATAATACGCACGGCCGTAACGGGCCAGGTCTTTTTTAAAGTTTTTATTTAAATCTAAGGTAACGCTTTGCTTTTCTGAGCGCCAGCAACAGGCAGAAATACAGCTATCCACCAAATCCAGCCGGCTGGCGGCTTCCTGAGGGAAAAAGCGCAGATTAAAGCGGTAGCAAGAATCATACTGTTTGCCGTCAAAATCCGTCCTCTTGGCGGAAACTTCCAGCCAGGGCTTGGTGGTGGCTACGCCGGAATTATTTAAAGGCGTATAGCAGCCGCAAGACAGTAAAATGCAGGTTGCACCCAGTAAGATTTTTTTCATACACTTAATTATAATAACTTTTTAGCTGGCAAGGAGCTTTTATGAATTTTATTCTAAGCTATGTACAAAAAATCCCTTTTGTGCCGGATCACTGGAACGTGCCGGTGGCGCAGCTTCTTTCAGCCGTGGTTTTTGTTTTAATTTTATATGGAATTGCGCGGTTCTTTTCTTGGTTTTTTAATCGGTATGTGTCGGGGTTGCTCTTGCGGTTTAAGATTGACCGCTGGGCCAAAGCTATGCAAACGCATCGGTTTTTTACAGCCTCTGGCGTAGTGGCGGCGGCCATTGTGGCTATGCATTTATACCCGGTGTTTATTACTAAAAACGTGGATTGGTTGGCCACCATTATGGGCAAGCTTACCGGTTTGTTTATCATCTTAAGTTTTGCTTGGTTGATTAATGCCGGCTTAAATACCCTAAACCACTTATACGGGCGTAACCCCAATATCCCCATAAAAGGGTTGGTGCAGGCTTTAAAGATTATTATTTTTCTGTTAACTTCTTTATTCATTATTTCTTTGGTGCTGGGGCGGAGGCCGATGTACATTATTACCGGTTTATCAGCCTTGGCGGCGGTGTTTTCTTTAATATTTAAAGACCCTATTTTAGGTTTTGCCGCCAGTATTCAGCTTACTACCAATAAACTCATTAAAATAGGGGACTGGATTACCGTGGACTCCGCCGGCGCAGACGGAAATATTGTGGACATTTCCTTAACCAGCGTGCGGGTGCAAAACTTTGATATGACCATCGTCAGCGTTCCTAC
The DNA here is from genome assembly GCA_944324095.1 of uncultured Elusimicrobiales bacterium. Taxonomy (GTDB): domain Bacteria; phylum Elusimicrobiota; class Elusimicrobia; order Elusimicrobiales; family Elusimicrobiaceae; genus Avelusimicrobium. The sequence continues at coordinate 15,538 of CALUUY010000008.1, read as the reverse complement.
GTATGACCTCATCTCCAAACCGTTTAAAAATTGGAGCGGTATGTACGAAGCCAAGGCGCGGCGCATTCAGCGCAGTATTTGCTTGGACGTGGATACCGTTAAATTTGTGGACAAGCCAATGCTGGAACGCTTGAAAAAAATTCAATTATTAACCGATTATTTAAATAATAAGGAAGCTGAAATTAAAGCCTTTAACGCCGAACACAACGTAAAGGAAAACTTCTTAAACGGACGGCATTTAACCAATATTGGTACTTTTAGGCAATATGCCCAGCTGTATTTGCAAAGCCGCTCGTATGTGGTGTCTAATGACCCTAATTTTACGTTAATGGTTCGCCAATTGCCGCAAAGTGCAAACGGCCTGCCGTTGGAAGTGTATTGCTTTTTAAATACCACGGTGTGGACGGATTACGAGGCACTTCAAAGTGATATTTTTGACCATTTGTTTTCCGTCTTGCCGGAATTTGGCCTCAGCGCCTATCAACAGCCCAGCGGGCGCAGTATTGTGCAGAGCGTAAAGGAGTTTGGCTCTGCTAGCATTAAACAATAGTCGTAATTTTAGCGGTTATTTTAAACGCCTCTGCCAATGTGGCAGAGGCGTTTTTGTGGGTTTGTAAGGAGGGGCCTTTAGGGCGTGCACCTCAGTTGTGTTGCATTATGAGGGGACTCTGGATACGCCAGCTTCCCATTAAGCTCCAATAACGGACACGGATGGCTTGTGTGGGGGCGCCCATTTCGCCCAATAATAAAAACTGCCCGGCAGTAAATGCCGGGCAGTGTAAACAAGGTTGTAGTTTGATTATTTAACCTTTTCTTGCGGGGGGAGTTTGCCCACAATGGTTTTAATGTTTTTGTGGGTGGTTTTGGCAATAACTTTGCGAAAGCACCACAAAGCCCAAATATTGGGTACGGTCATCATCGTCATCGTAAATATGGCCAAGGCCCACATAAAACGGGTGGAGTTATTGGCTTCCGCCGTACGGGCTAAAGTATCGGCAATGGTTAAATCCCAAGAAAAGGTGGTTCCAATGCCGCCGCCCAAGGCCACCAGGATGATGAACAGGATACGCGCCGCTTTGATAAAGCTTTCCCCCCGCAAAAACTGCAAGGCTTTTTCCATATAATATCCCCAGCCGATAATGGTGGTAAACGAGAAAATTACCAGCGAGAATATAAGTATCGGCGTACCGATAAGGGGCACTGTTTTAAAAGCGCTGTTGCACAGGTTGGCCGCATAAACGTTGGGGTTTTGCCAATCCCCGGCAAGAATGATGACGATACCCGTCAGCGAGCAAATAAAAATAGCCCAAAATACGGACGTGGCCGATACAATAGCCATTTGGGTAGCGCTGCGGGTTTTGGCTGCAGCCGCCGCTATGGAGGCCGAACCCATACCGGCTTCCGTAGCCAGCACGGCGCGGGTAACCCCGGCGCTTACGGCAGGTATCATGGCTTTAATAAACGCAATAATACCAACCCCCACGGCCCCGCCCAGAGCGGCTTTCCCGGTAAAGGCGCCTTTAAATACCATTACAATGGCATTGGGGATTTTTTCCACATTCATACAAATCACCACAATAGCCAGCAGCAAATACATCCCGCCCATAATCGGCACCAGCCATTCAGAATACGCTGCAATGCGTTTTACCCCGCCAATAATTACTACGGCCGTGGCAATGGCTACCAATACCCCCACAAACCAGGGGTTTAAGTTGTAGCCTTCGCGCAGCGCGTCCGCGATGGAGTTGGACTGCAAAGCACTTCCTGCCGTAAAACCCATCAGCAACGTACCCAATGCAAAAATGATGGCCAGCCATTTAAATTTTAAAATGTTATTTAAATAGTACATCGGCCCGCCCACGTATTCTCCGTCTGGCAGTTTTACGCGGTATTTAAACGAAACCAAACATTCGCAATATTTAATAGCAAAGTTAAAAAAGCCGGCAACAATCATCCAAAACAAGGCCCCCGGCCCGCCTTCTGCAATGGCCGTGGTAACCCCAATGATGCTTCCCGTGCCCACCGTGGCGCCAATCATTACCGCCAAGGAACCAAAGCTGCTCACCATCCCTTCCGATTCTACTTTCTGTACGGATAATTTCATAGCACGCCAGGTATATTTTTGCAAAAAGTTCAGCCGAATGGTAAAATAAATTCCCAACCCTAATAAAAGGATGATCATCGGCGGGCCCCAAATGAGCGTGTTGAACGCGTTCATAATCTCGTACGCATTGTGTACGGAAGGGGCCGAAAGGAATGCCGCTATACTGCTAAAAAGGCCCGTAAGACTTTCCATTTTTCTTTATTCCTCCAATTTAATCACAACCTTTAAATTTTATCAAAAAACAGACAGAAAAGTGCTTTTTTATGCAGTAAATTTTTTGGGGGGAGTATTTTTTAAAAAAACTGTCCCCAATTTAGGCCATTATGATATATAATTTATTAGTACGGATTTACAGCGTAATTTTATATAAGGAGAAAGGGTATGAAACAGTTTTTATTTTTGGCCGCCGCCGCTTTGATTGCTGCGGGTTGCGCTTCCGGTGAAACCAAAACACAGCAAACCGAGGTTTCTTTGCAAAAAGACGCCGCCAAATATCAAATTATCGACCAGGAATTTGATAACGTGCTGGCGCCGGAAACGGATTATGATACGGTTTTGCCTTATGAGGAACAGATCTCCAATTCCTCTTATTTGCAAAGCGTAAAGGGCGGTAAAAAACCGGCCAAAAAAGTAAAAGCGGATGTGGATGACCAGGAACCGGTTCCTCCTTCTCCGGAAGATTCTGCCGCTGCGGATAAAAAATAATGGCGGCTGTGGCTTTTACTCAAGAGCAGATTTCCCAAGAAGCCCATAGATTATATGGGCTTCTTGGTTGTGTATCTAAAAGCAAATCTGCCAAATGGTCGTTGCAGGACTGCCTGGCCGCTGCCCCGCTTACTTTGGAGATTAACCGCCTGAAGAAAGAAAAAAATGCCGTGGTACTGGCGCACTCTTACACCAGCCCGGAACTGGTTTATGGGGTGGCTGATTTTAGGGGGGACTCTTACGAGCTAAGCCTAAAAGCCAAGCAAACTCAGGCGGACGTCATCATTTTTGCCGGCGTGTGGTTTATGGCGGAAACAGCCAAAATTATTAATCCGGGCAAACAGGTTTTTATTCCTGCCGGGCACGCAGGTTGTTCGTTGGCCGATTCTATGACGGGCGAAGATTTAGCCCGCTTAAAAGCCAAACACCCGGGCGTACCGGTATTGTGTTATATCAACAGTACGGCAGACGTAAAAGCGCAGAGTGATTCTTGCGTAACCTCCGGCAATGTCTATGATATTGCCCAAAAAATGCCCGGGGATGAACTGATTTTTGTGCCGGATATGCTGATGGCTCAAAACTTATCGGCTGAGTTAGTACGTCGCGGTACGCCTAAAAAGATTATCTCTTCCGGCGGGTCTTGCTGCGTGCACGATAAATACCGCCCCGAACACATAGAAGCGCTTCGTGCCCAGCATCCGGGCATACAAATTGTGGCCCATCCGGAATGCCCCATAGAAATTTGCCGTTTATGCGATTATGTCGGCAGTACCAAAGGAATGGCTGATTTTGTGGCCAAAACTTCTGCCCGCGTGATAGGTATGCTTACGGAGTTTGGTATGGTAAACCGTATGGAAGCCGAACATCCGGATAAAACGTTTATTTGGCCGTTTGGAGTGTGTTCTTATATGAAACGCAATACGCTGGCCAATACTTTACAGGCTTTGGCGGAACCTCTTCCCGGGCAGGAAGTGCAGGTGGATCCGGCCACGGCCAAGGCGGCTTATAAAGCCATAGAAAAAATGTTTGAGCTGACCAAATGATTACCGATAAAATAATTTTACTTGCTTTAGAAGAAGATTTGGGCTTGGGGGACATTACCACCGATAACATCTTTACCCCTACCGACGGCGCTATTGCCGTAGTGCGCGCCAAGGAAGACTTGGTGCTGTGTGGTATGGACATTGCCCGCCAAGTGTTTGAGCTGGTGGATCCGGCTGTTGAGTTTACACCGCTTAAGAAAGACGGGGACGAGGTAAAAACAGGAGAAGAAGTCCTTCGTTTATCCGGCGCGGCTATTTCTATTTTAAAGGCAGAACGCACCGCTTTAAATTTTATGCAGCGTTTATCCGGCATTGCTTCCGCCAGCCGGGCTTATGCGCGTGTGGGTAAAAAATATGGGGTGATGATTGTGGACACCCGCAAAACGCAGCCGGGTATGCGCCGGTTGGATAAATATGCCGTGCGGGTGGGTGGTGCACGCAACCACCGTATGACGCTGGCCGACAGCGTGATGATTAAAGACAATCACATCGCGGCGGCGGGTTCTATTACCAAAGCGGTGGAAAAAATAAAAGCAGTTATCGGGCATACGCCTAAGATAGAGGTGGAAACGGAAACCCCTCAACAAGTGCTTGAAGCGCTGCAGGCCGGGGCGGATATTATTATGTTGGATAATATGACGCCTGAACAAGCGGCCGAATGTAAAAAAATAGTAAACGGTAAGGCTCTGATAGAAATTTCCGGCGGGGTTACTTTAGAAAATTTGGAAGCCTACTGCCAAGCCGGGCCGGATGTCATTTCTTCCGGCGCGTTGACGCATTCCGTACCTGCAAAAGATTTAAGTTTAAAAATTGTAGAATATAATAAGATTGAAATTTGAGGAGCAGAAAGAATGGATTATAATAAACTGTTTTCCGCGGTGGTAACGCGCAGTAAAGCTTCTGCCATTCGTGAACTTTTAAAATTATTATCAAAGCCGGAAATTATCTCGTTTGCCGGCGGCTTGCCTGACCCGGATATGTTTCCCACGCAGGATGTGGCCAATATTATGCAGGACGTGCTTAAAAATTCCTCCAAAGAGGCTTTGCAGTACGGTACAACGGAAGGGCAGGATTCTTTTAAAAATGAGTTGGTTTCCTTATTAAAAGAGAGCGAAGGTATTGACTGCCAAAGAGGCAATTTATTGGTGGTTTCGGCCGCGCAGCAGGCGCTGGATATGGTGGCCCGGTTATTTTTAAACCCCGGGGATCACATCATTACGGCAGCCCCCACTTATTTGGGTGCGTTGCAGGCATTCCACGTGGCAGGGGCAGATATTATTGGTGCTAAGAGCGATAATCAAGGCGTCTTGGCAGAAGATATTGAAGCCATTTTGGCCCGTTTGCAGCAAAAAGGCGAAATTTGTAAATTTATCTATTTAGTGCCGGACTTCCAAAACCCTACCGGTACAACTATTCCGGAAGAACGCCGTTTAAAAATTTTGGAAATTGCCAAAAAATACGGTACGCTTATTGTGGAAGACTCCCCTTACCGTCAAGTGCGTTTTGAAGGGGAAGCTCCCAAAACGTTTTATAAGTTAGACAATGGTCAAGGCAATGTGCTTACTTTGTTTACCTTTTCTAAAGTATTTGTACCCGGGTTTCGTTTGGGGTACATCTTAGGGCCGGAAGAAATTATCAAAAAACTGGTTATTTTAAAGCAGGCTATGGATTTGTGCACGTCTCCCATTTTACAGCTGGCGGCTAAAGAATATTTAAAACGCGGCCTTTTGCGGGCCCATATCAAACAAATTGTAGCGGCCTATAAAGAAAAGCGGGATTTAATGCTTCAGATGCTTAAAGAAAATATGCCTGCCGGCGTTAGCTGGACGCACCCGGAAGGGGGGTTGTTTTTATGGCTTACCTTGCCGGCTAAGCTAAATGCGGCTACTATGTTGCCCCGTGCTTTGGAAAACAATGTGGCGTATGTTTCCGGTGTGGATTTTTATCCGCAGGCGGATGTACATAATGATATGCGCTTAAACTTTTCTTATTCCAGCCGGGAGCAAATTATTCAGGGCGTTAAACGCCTAGCGCAAACAATTAAAGAAAACTTATAGTTTATTATACGGGCCTTTGTTATAAAGGCCCGTATATTTTTAGGACTAAAAATAATTGATTTATGGGCCTTAAGGCCCTTTTTATTCGGGTAGTTAATTGCCACAATTAAAGTAGAGCACAGATGAAAATTATGCATAGATATCATAAATATATGATTGTTTTTTTGATGTTTTGTTTACCGGCTGCCGGTTGGGGGCAGGCGGCGGGCCGTTCTGCATTGATATTGGCTAAAAAATCGGCTTCGTTACCGGTGCTGGCTAGTAAAACAGCCGCTGCGGCGCCGCGTGCGGCGGCTGTGCTGGATAATGCCCGCATAGAAGCTTTGGTTAAACGGGGCAAGGAAAAGATGATTATTAAACGCGCATTAACCGTGGCCGCCCAGCATAATAGCCCGTTGGTGCAGGTAGTGGGGGCAGGCGGGGTAAATAAACCGCTGTTAAACCAGTTATGGAAGCAGACCAAAGGTATGATGTCCCGGCAAGATACACAAAATATGTTGGGGATGAACGCGTGGCTGATGGTGTTATTTTCCAAGCTGCAAAATAATTTGGCTTTAAACCACACTAAGTTGCAAATATTGGAGAAGGAACTGGTTGCCGCACAAGAACAGGCAGAGCAAACTTTTCGCAATAAAAACCCGGGGCTGCTTACCCAGCCTTGGCAGAAAATAGAATCTTTTCCCTCGTACCGTACATTATTGGCTGAAGCGGTGGCCCAACGTTTAAGCGATAATTTCTTGCCGCGGCTTAATTCTGTGGATCGGGTTCGGTTTTTACAGATTATTATGCAAAGCCGTTTTGAGCAAACCCCGGTGCCGTTTGAAGTAAATGCAGCCGTATTGGAAAAAGATGTAAAAGTTGGCCTTAAATATTTAGGCCCCATTATGCAAGACGTAACGGCCTATGGCACTATTAAGAAAAACTTAAAAGAGTGTGCCCTTCGCGCGGCGGAACAATCCACGGATGACCATATTTATTCTGTGTTGGAGTTAAGACGGCTAATGGTGCACCAGATGGAAAGTTTTATACGCTTTTTCCCGGCAGAGAGTGCCGCGCAGGATGATTGGAAATTGCTGATTGATTTTTATAAAAGCGGTGCCCAAATGCCGGAATATCCATCCTCCTTCTTTTTGTATTAAGTATTTGTTGTACTGCTAAAAACCCCGCTTTTAAAAGCGGGGTTTTTGGTTTAAAAGGAGTGGAGATTAAACAGCCTGCTTGGGGGCGGGGCCTTCATCCCTAACAATGCGTATGTCGTGGGCGATTTTAACGTGCCGGGCTACCAGGCAACGTTTGGCTACTTCCACGAGGGCGTGGTCAAACCCGGCCGGAAAGCCAGGCGGCAAGTGAATAAAAAGTTCTATTTTTTCAATTACATATTCATTGATGTTCCAAATAGGGTTTAGGGTAAGATATACATTTTCCGGCAAGTAGTGCATTTTTAAAAAGTTAAGCACAAATACCCCGCTGCAGCTGCCTAGAGAGGCCAAAAATAAATCAATGGGCGTGGGGCCGCTGGCGTCTCCGCCATTTACTTTTTTATTGCCGGGAAAAGTAATTTTCATACGCAAACTCCTAATCATATATATGAATAAGTATAATTCATTTAAATTAATTTTCAAGAGGAGTTGCAGTGTATAAATAAAAAACCCCGGGCAGCCAGGGCTTCCCGGGGAAAATTACAAGCTGGGCGTTTTAATTAAACAGCCATACTTTTAGGCCGTAGCTGGCGGCAGAAATAACGGCTGCTGCCGGGATGGTAATAAACCACGCCCATACAATTTTATTGGCCACGCCCCAGCGTACGCACGACAGGCGACGCAGAGAACCAATGCCCACAATAGCCCCTGTGATGGTGTGCGTCGTGCTGACGGGTACGCCCATAATAGAGGCTATAAATAAGGAGATGGCGGAGCCGGATTCGGCGCAAAAACCGTCCACCGGGCGCAGGCGGGTAATTTTTTGACCCATTGTTTTTACAATTCTCCACCCGCCGGACAGCGTCCCCAAGGCAATCGCGCCGTGGCACAGCAGCACTACGGAAAGCGGCACAATAAATTGCCCCTGGGAAACCAGTTCCATTTCGTGGTGGGAGAGTAAAAAGTCCCGTATGGGGGCCACTTCTGAGCCGGCCAACCCGCCCAATAACAACATACTAATAATCCCCATTGTTTTTTGAGCGTCGTTTCCGCCGTGGCCTAATGAGTAAGCCGCCGCAGAAAACAATTGGCCTTTTCTAAACCAATGGTCCACCTTAAACGGGTTTGCTTTGCGAAACAGGTTAAACACAATAATACCAATAATGGTGCTTAACAAAAAACCAAGCAGGGGGGATATAAAGATGAACAACACGGTTTTTATAATCCCACCAGCCATTAAGGCGCCAAAGCCGCCTTTTACCAAGCCGGCCCCAATTAACCCGCCTATAAGCGCGTGGGAAGAGCTGGAAGGCAACCCCCACCACCAGGTTAAAATATTCCACACACAGGCGCCCATTAACGCAGCAAACACCAGGTTTGCATCTACGATGTGCAAATCCACAATACCGCTGCCGATAGTTTTGGCTACCCCGGTATGGAATATTAAAAAAGCCACGAAGTTAAAAAACGCCGCCCAGGCTACCGCCACTTTGGGGGAGAGCACCCGCGTGGAAACTACCGTCGCCACGGAGTTGGCCGCATCGTGGAATCCGTTTAAATAATCAAAAAACAACGCCAAAATGATTAGGAATAATATCCAAGTCATAATTAGCCTCTAGTTGTTTTTTACCAAAATGGATTCTACCAGGTTGGCTACGTGTTCGCAGAAATCGGTTACGGTTTCGGCTTCTTCGTATAATTCTTTTTGTTTGATAATCATCACCGGGTCTTTTTCATTTTCAAACAAAGCGGAGATGGCTTCATCGCGCAATACGTCGCCTTCATTTTCCAAGCGGTTGATTTCCACGCATTGGAATAAGGTTTCTTTCATATTTTTGTTGCTGCGAAGAGACGCCAGTGCCTTTTGCATCGCTTTGGTGCTTTGTTCAATGGTGGAAGCCATTTTTTTGCTGTATTCGGTAGGCTTGGTGATTTTATAAAGCATAAACCGGTTGGAAATTAAATAAATACCGTCAATAATGTCATCCAAGCGGTTGGCCAAGGCCAAGATGTCTTCCCGGTCAAAGGGGGTGATAAAGGTTTCGTTTAAGGTGTTGATAATGGTGTGGGTTAATTCGTCGCCGTAGTGTTCCAGTTCGTGCATAGCGCGCACGTTTTCCGGCGTAAAATTACCTTCATTTACTAATTTTTTGTAGAACTCAGCCGCTTTCACTAAGTTTTCAGCTTGTTTGTCAAATAAATCAAAGAACTTTACTTCTTTGGGGATAAACATAAGTTTTTACTCCATAATGTATAATTTTACTCTCTTCTATGCGCCCGCACCCAAAACGCTTGCGGACGGAATACTGCTTTTTACTAACAAAAAACTCCCGTTTAAACGGCAAACAGGAGTTGATAAATCATTTAGCGTCCTTCTGCTTAAGCTGCTCAGGTAAATTTACGGCAGCTTTTAGCAGGAACGGTCTCTTCTTTACTTCTTCTATAAAGGCAGCATCACGCAGTTTATTGCGGTAGTCCTTTTCCTGGAAGATGTAACGGAACTTGGTGTAATCTTCGTAAGTTCCCGCCAGCAAGGCCACAATGTCCTGCACGCCTACAATTTCTTCATCCGTAGGAATGACGAATATTTTTACCTTAGAATCATCGGCGGAAATGCGGCATTCGGCTTTGTTGGTATCGGCGCAGTTGTTGCGCTCTTCATCTAGCACAATGCCAAAATTTTCCAAGCCTTGCAAAATCATTTCCCGGATGTTGGTGGCTCTTTCACCCACGCCGGCCGTAAACACAATGGCGTCCAACCGGCCCAAAGCGGCCATATAAGCCCCGATGTATTTTTTCACGCGGTAACATTCCACATCCAAGGCCAGCTTGCACAACTCATCGCCTTCGGCGGCGCCTTTGCGCACGTCGCGCTGATCGGCAAAGCGGTCACCAGTTAGGGCGTACATACCGCTTTTTTTGTTTAAAATGGTGTACATTTCGTCCGGCGTAAGGCCCAGCTTGTTCATCATATGAAAGCAAATAGACGGGTCCATATCGCCGCTGCGGGTGCCCATTACCAAGCCTTCCAGCGGGGTAAGCCCCATACTGGTATCCAAACATTTGCCGTTTTTAACCGCTGTTACGCTGGCACCGGCGCCAATGTGGCAGACAATGGTGTTTACTTCATCTACATTTTTACCCATTAATACAGCCGCCCGGCGGGACGTGTATAAAACGGAAGAGCCGTGAAATCCATACCGGCGGATTTGATAATCCGTGTACCATTTGCGCGGCAACGCATACATATAGGAAGAAGCCGGCATCGTTTGGTGGAATGCCGTATCCATCACACAAACGTGCGTTACATTGGGCATAAGCGCGCGGGCCGCTTCTATACCCATAATGTGTGCCGGGTTATGAAGGGGGGCCAAATCAGCAATGTTTTTGAGTTCAGCCACTACGCTGTCGTCCACAATAACGGATTTGGAAAATTTACCGCCGTGTACGATGCGGTGCCCTACGGCTGAAATAACGCTTACGTTTTCAATAACGCCGTGTTCTTTATCAGTTAAGGTTTCGATAACTAAGTTGATGGCGTCTTTATGGTCTTTACAATTTCTTTGAAGTTCAAATTTAGGGTAGCCAGTGCGGTCTTGAGAGATGAAGGAGCCTTCAATACCAATTCTTTCCACGGCCCCTGCACAGAGGCTGACTTTTTTGTCCCAATCGTACACGCTGTACTTTACGGAGGAACTGCCGCAGTTTAAAAACAATATAATCATTTTATTAGAGTATCCTTAAATAGGGGAGGTTTCCCCAAATTGATGTAAAAATAAAAACAACTTTCTTTTTATATTTTAGCAAAAAAAAATGTTTCTGTCGTTGGGGTCAAACAGTCATTTGGAAAAGTTCTCTCTTGGGAAATAATCTTTTTTTATGTATTATATAATAAGGGTTTTTATTAAGGAATTAAATAAAAATGAATAAGATTTTTTGGAAGGGAATCGTACTATCCCTATTTATGAATATTTTGCTAATCAGCGGGGCCGGCGTGGCGGGGGCTGCCGGTACGGCCGGCTTGTGTGAAGAAGGCTCCATCCCGCGTTGTGTAATAGAACATTATAACGATGGCAGCCGGGTGGAAGTTTTTACCGAAGTGGAAGGCGGCCGGGTGGAATGGCGCTTTACGGGGAAAGACCAGCGTTTAAGTAATGTGTTTTTTTACCCGGGGGACGGCACCACGATGGAGTTGGAATTAAACCCCGATACTTCTGCTCCGCAAACGGCATTGGTGTACACTCAAGACGGCAGGCTGCTGTCTTGGAGTACGTATGACCCGGCTACTCAAGCCTGGACAAAGGTTCCGGTTAGTTCCTCTTCTCATACGCTTAAGCAATTTGTTGACCCGCAACGCCGTTTATTAAAAACGACAGACTGCCCCCGCCGGGATTTAAAGCGCTGTACTTTAACCCGCAACGAGGACGGCTCCTCTACGGAAAAGTTGTTCTACCCCAACGGTAAAGTATGGGAAGAAAACGTATTTAAAACTGCCAATCGTATGGATTTTGAGTTTACCTGGTTTGATTTCTGGGGACGTGAGCGTATGCACAAAGTATATGACCGGGAAAGCGGCCACTTACAAACCTCCTATTGGTTTGACGAGAAAAATAAGCAGGTCTTGCGTTATATTTATGATTTAAACACTGGTAAGGAAACTTCTAACGTTATTTACAATCAAGACCGCCGCGTGTTGCGTTGGGAACAAACCGGGCCCGACGGGCTGATTGCAGAATCAGTTTCTTTTAATTTAGACGGAACCGCCCACACCCGTTCTTTGTTTACGGCGGGCAAGTTAACGCAGCAGACGGTTTTTGCGCAAGGCGGCCTTCCTCTTACCCGCGTGCACTATAATGACCAGCGTGAAATGCAAGTAAAAGAAACTTACGATGCATACGGTAACTTGCAAAAAGTGGAATGTTTTTCCGGCCCCTGCAAACAACCGGGTTACACCATACGCCCGGCCCGTACAGGCAGAAGCGTTTGCCAAGCCTCGGCCGAGGAACCGCAGTGCCAAGAAGCTTCTTTCCAGACTAAGCAGATGTCCGTGCCGGAATCCAATTAACAGTTAATCCACTGGATGCCCTATTTGGTTACAACCCTCAGCTAAAACTGAGGGTTTTTGGTGTGTTGCCAACCTCGGCAGGCGTGCAATAGGGTTAACGGGTGGGTAACGATAAGAGGCCCCAATCAAACGGCTGGAGTATTCCTCATTGCTCGTATGTCTCGTATGTTAGAATTGTGTGGAGACAGGCGTTTTATGCGCGGAAAAGGGTTTAGTAAAAAAGGGGAATACGAGCAGAAGCAAAGTTTTTAAGCGGTGTTTGGGCTAGAAGGGTAATTGAGTAAAGCGTAAAAAACCCCGGCCAAGCCGGGGTTTTTTATGGAAGGAATTAATATACTTTTTTCAAAGTCAGCACGCCGTCCTCAAAGAACCATTCTTCAATAAGGTCGCCGTTTTCGCTGAATTTTTTGGTTACCCCGTGCGGTTTGCCCTCTTTGTGGGGGGAGATTAAGGCGATGGTGCCATTGGGGTGATAGACAATTTTATCCCCGATGATCTTATCGTTTTTATACGTGCATTCGGAACGTAAATCTCCATCTTGGGTGTAAATTTTGCTTAAGCCGTTTAAGTAGCCTTTTTGATATTCGGAAACTTCCAAAATTTTACCCGTAGGATAGTATTTTATTTGTTTCCCGTCCTGAATGTCATCTACGTAAGAAAATTCTTTATACAGTTTGCCGGTGGGGTTATATACCCGGGCCTTGCCTTGCAAAAGGCCGTTTTGATAAAACTTTTCAATATTTACTTTGCCGTTGTCAAAATAAATTTTGCATTTGCCGTTGCGCAGCCCGTTTTTAAACTCGCATTCAAAATACAGTTTGCCGTTTTCAAAAAATTCTTTTACAGTACCGTCCGGCATAGAGCCTTCGTGGCTTTGGATGTCCAAATTTTTATCCAGCGTTTCACGGTAAACTTCTTTGCCGTCAATGCTATAGGTGCGGATAAACCCTACGTGAAGAGGGTCATTAATACTGCTTGTTTTTCTTACGATGTCTACCATATTAATCCTCCGACAGTTTCCTCGCGGCGGTAAAACCGCTGCTCCAGGCAAAATGTAAATTAAATCCTCCGCTGCGGCCGTCCACATCCAGCAGCTCACCGGTAATAAACAACCCCGGGCATTTAACAGACTCAAAAGTATTATAGTTTATTTCGCGTGTATTTACACCCCCGCGTGCAGCCATAGCCTCGGCCCACGGCCTGGCAGACAGTACGTTAAACGTCCATTTTTGCAAGGTGTTTACCACATTTTGCCAGGTGCCGGGCGTCCAGTCCTGCACGGGAATGTTTTTACGTATGCCGGCAAAATCTATTAATAAATTAGCTATGTTTTCGTGTAAAAGGCCGGCAAAAAAATCCTTGGCGCGTCTGTGCCCCCAAGTTTCCCGCCGTGTTTGCATCAGGTTGTTAAAATGGGGAGTATTGGCAAATAAATTTAAATCCAGCTGCACCGGCCCGTGGGTAAGCGCCTGGCAAACATCAGCGCTTACATTGATGACCGCCGGCCCACTTATGCCATAGTTTGTAAAGAGCACTTCTCCCTGGCTTTGGGAAATAATTTCTTGCCCTTGGCGCGCCGTTACGGCAGCCTGCAGGCGTATGCCTTGCAAACGGGCAACGGCCTTTTCTTTTAAGTTAAGCGCACACAGCGCCGGCGTGGGGGGGATAATGTGATGGCCTAAATTTTTAGCCAGTTGGTATCCGCTTTGCGTGCCGGTTAGCTGCGGGTACGCGCAGGAACCGCAGGCCAGCACTACCCGGCGGCTTAAAAAGGTTTCCCCTTGTGCGGTGTGCAGGGTAAAGTGATTTTTCTTTTGGATGCGGTTTACTTCTTGCCCGGTAAGTAAAACGGCGCCGGCCTCTTGTATAGCTAATTTAAGCGGTTCTAACACAGAGGTGGATTTACCGGTGGCCGGAAAAATGCGCCCGTTTTCTTCTTCCCGCAGGGGTATGCCCAACTGTTCAAAATAAGAGAGGGCTTTTTCAAACGGAAAATTTTTAAACGCAGCTTGTATTAATTCTTGGGGGGCGTGATAATAATCCGGCGCGGCAAAACGGTTGGTTATATTGCAACGCCCGTTGCCGCTGGCGAGGATTTTTCGCCCGGGCTGAACATCTTTTTCCAACACCAGCACGGATTTTTTTGCCCGCGCACATTCCAGCGCGCACACCAGGCCGCTGGCGCCGGCTCCCACAATGGCTACGTCGTATATAGGCAAGTTTGTCATTATTATAAATTTTAGCAAAATATCTTGCCCGCCGCACGGCTTGACACCTTTGGGCATAAGTATATACTATAAATAATACGGTTTTTAAATAGGATATTTGAGGAGTTTTGTATGCGATTTTTACCCTTTTGTTTGGTTTTCTTTTTAGGCCTTTATGCCCAAGCTTATACAGTTGGCGGCGCCAGCCGGCCCACTTTTAATACGGCGCCGCAGGGGTCGGTACGCCCCACTACGGCTTCGTCTGGGGATTCCCGCCCGTCAACTCAGTCTTCAGGCAGTGTTCGCCCCACCACCCAACCGGGTAACAGCTCCGGCCGTTTTACCGAGCCGACGGGCCCCGTCCGCCCTACTACGCCGGAAGGTTTAAGTGCTCAGCGTTTTACCGAACCGACGGGCCCCGTTCGCCCCGGGTTGGACGCCGCCGCCAGCGGCGTGCAGGAAGCTTTTAGTTTAGCGCCCAAACCTTCTGGCGCTAAAACCGCCGCTGCAGCTGCGCAGCCGGTGTCTTCCGGCCCGGCTGAAGGAGCCGCTTCCGGCGGCATAAAAGCGGCCAAGTTGGGCGGCGGTGAAAGCGGTTTGGGCGCAATGACCGCCCAACAACAGGCGGAGCGTGAGAGTGCCGCTAAAAATTCTGAAGCGGCTGCTGCGTTAAATAAAGCGCGTGACCAAAAAGCAATGGAGCAAGATGCTATGGCTAAAATCCAGGGCATTACGGACGCTTTGGGTAAGTCAAACAGTAAGGTGGACCAAAAAGTAGAGTCCGCCAGAAAAAATAATTAAGCGCTTGTTGGCTATACATCAAATGTGTTTTTAGAAATTTTTGCACGTTTTATAAAACTTTTGTAAAATAATAATACGTCAGTACCTTGCGGGCGTGGTTCAATGGTAGAACGGAAGCTTCCCAAGCTTTAGACGAGGGTTCGATTCCCTTCGCCCGCTTTTTTAAAGGAACCTATGGAAAACGAAAACTTTGATTTAGATCAAAAACCTGCCGCCAACAAAGACTTGTGGCTTTTCCTTATCATTATCGACATTGTTTGTTTGTGTGTGTTCGGATTTTTCTTATATAAAAATTTATCTGCCCGCTTTTTTACCCCGGCGGACGGCACTTTAGCTGCCGCCACTGTGGTTGAAACGCAAGCCCCGGTCGAAGAAAAACAAGAAACCCCTGTGGAGGAAGTGGTTGTGGCTTCCGTA
>CALUUY010000007.1 GCA_944324095.1 uncultured Elusimicrobiales bacterium | reverse complement strand
GATGAGTCGGATCGCCGCGGTATGCGCCTGGTGATTGAAGTCAAACGTGACGGCAACGCCCAAGTAGTGTTGAACCACCTGTTTAAGCACACGCAGTTGCAAACAACCTTCCCGGTAAATATGTTGGCGATTGTGGACGGGCGTCCGCGTGTATTATCGCTTAAAGAAGTGATGAAATCTTATGTAAAACACCGCAAAGAAATCATCACCAACCGCACAAAGTTTGACTTAAACAAAGCCCAGCGGCGCGAACATATTTTGCAAGGTTTACTGATTGCTATTGCCAATATGGATCAGGTGGTAGCCATTATCCGCAATTCTAAAGACCCGGCCGAAGCTAAGCTTAAATTAATGAGCACGTTTAACTTGTCTGACTTGCAGGCCCAGGCTATTTTGGATATGCGCTTGCATCAATTAACGCAGCTGTCTGCCGAGGCTATTGCCAACGAACAGGCCGAACTGCTTAAATTGATTGCCGAGTTGCAGGGCATTTTGGCTGACCCGCAGAAAATTTTAGACATTATCGTTAACGAACTGACGGAACTGAAAAAGAACTACGGGGACGAACGCCGCACGGAAATTGGTATGGATATGACGGCATTTTCTATGGAAGATTTAATTGAAAAAGAAGATGTGGTTATTACCATTTCCAACGACGGTTACGCCAAACGCATTCCGCTGGATACTTACCGCAGCCAAAACCGCGGCGGTAAAGGTATCATTGGCGGGAAAACCAAAGAAGAAGACTTTATGGAACATTTGTTTGTAACGTCTTCTCACGCGACAATTTTGATGTTTACCAACCGCGGACGTGTATTTGCGTTGCGTGCGTTTGAGATCCCGGAAGGCAACCGTATGTCTAAGGGTAAAGCGATTGTGAACTTGCTGCAGTTGGTGGGTGAAGAAAAAGTAACCTCGGCCGTGGCTATTGAAAACTTTGACCCGAAACACTGCGAAAACACCTTCCTGACGATGTGCACGCGGTATGGTTCTATTAAGAGGGTGGAACTGTCTGAATTTGCCAATATCCGCAAAACGGGTATTATTGCCATTGGTTTGGATGAAGGGGACGTGTTAACCAGCGTACAAACCACGCACGGCAAATCGGACATTATCGTAGCTACGCGCAACGGTAAATCCATTCGCTTTGATGAAAACCAGGTACGCGCGATGGGCCGCCCGGCCAGAGGCGTACGCGCCATCAACTTGCTGGAAGGAGACGTAGTGGTGGGTATGGAACAAGCACCCAATGATGCTCCTCAGCCGGATGTGTTATCCGTTTGCGAAAACGGCTTTGGTAAACGCACGGAATTTAGCGAATACAAACGCCAAAACCGCGGCGGGATGGGTGTCATCACCATTAAAACCAGCGAACGCAACGGTAAAGTTGTGGGTATTAAACTGGTGGACGAAACCAAAGACTTGATGATTGTAACCGAAAAAGGTATGACCATCCGCGTACGCTGTGAAGACATACGCTCCGTCGGCCGCAATGCGCAAGGCGTAACGTTGGCCAAGATGGATCCGGGCGATAAAATTGCCCGCATTGCTCCCGTGGTAAAGGCGGAAGCCGAGTCTGAAGACGAAGAATAAACTTTACTTGCGTCTTATAAACCCCTGCCCGTAAAGGGCGGGGGTTTTTGTTTTTAGGAAGAGAAAAACACATACCGCTCGGTAAAAAACTGTTTACAAGTTTGCAAAAAAAGTGCTATAAACTAAACAGAGGTTAATGGTTATGCGCACAAATCCGCACATTTTAGAAATTAATACACGGGCGTGGCTGAAACGTTTGGAACGCCGCCACGGCAAAGCATTTACCTTAGACCAAATTCCGGATTCTTACTGGACGGAAATTAAGGCTTTAGGGTTTGATGCTTTATGGTTTATGGGTGTTTGGAAAGAAAGCCCCAAAGGGCGGGAGATTGCCCGCAGCCATCCGGAAGTATTGGATTCTGTTAAAAAAGTATTGCCTGAATTTTCTACCGAGGACATTATTTCTTCTCCGTATGCCATAACCTCGTACGAAGTAGATGAAACTTTAGGCGGTGCGGAAAGTTTGCGCAAACTGCGTGCCAAATTAAACGGTATGGGGATTGCTTTATTGTTGGATTTTGTAGCCAATCATACCGCCATAGACGCACCGGAAGTGGAAACCAACCCGGATTTGTATATTACTACAGGCAAGACGGAGCCTGCCTCTCATAAAGATTGGTTTTTTAAAAATGCCAAAGGGCAGTATATTGCCCACGGGCGCGACCCGTATTTTGCCCCGTGGACGGACACCGCCCAATTAAATTATTTCAACCCGCGCACCCGCCGCTTTATGTTGGACAATTTGCTAAAAGTGGCAGCCCAGTGTGACGGCGTACGCTGTGATATGGCTATGCTTAGCCTAAACAAAGTACACCGGGATACGTGGTGGGAATTTTTAGGCTCCCAATTACCTAAAGAGGAGTTTTGGTCGGACGCGTTAAAAGCCGTACGGGAAAAATATCCTGAATTTACTTTTATTGCCGAAGTGTACTGGGGTTTGGAATGGGACATACAGGAAATGGGTTTTGATTATACCTATGACAAAATTCTGTATGACCGGCTTCGTTTTTCCACTCCGGAAGACATTAAAGCCCATTTAGGGGCGGAACATCTGTTCCAAATGCGTTCCATCCGTTTTATTGCCAACCACGATGAAGAAGAAAGTTTAAAAGCATTTGGTAAAGAAAAATCACTGGCGGCCAGCACCATTATTTCCACGCTGCCCGGTGCGCGGATGTTTTATTTATTTCAATTATTGGGCCGTCTGCAACGGTTGCCTATTCAGTATGTAAAAGATTTGTTCCCGGTGGATAAAGATGTAGCTACCCATTATGCTAGATTGTTGACGATAGCTTCCGCGCCGGAGTTTCACGGCGGACAATGGTCACTCAAAGACGTTCGCCCGTTTGTGCAGGAGGACGGCTCTTATAGAAATGTATTAGCCTGGCAGTGGAAACAACGTAACACGGGTAAGATGGTGGTTATTAATTATAGCGCCCAACCCAGCCGTTGCCGTTTGCCAATGAAAAGCGGTGAAGTGCCGGATGGGGTAGTGAAGGAAGAATTTTCTAAGGAGCAAATTCCGGTTACACCTCAAATGAGAAATGAGGGGTTCGTGTTGGAATTAAAACCGTACGAAAGTAAAATTTTTACTTTTACTTTATAACTCACCCCCAAATAACCGGCCGGTCACAAACCGGCCGGTATTTTTTTGCTTTCTTTTATAGTCATTTATACGGTTTGCTGATGTTGCCTAGAGAGGTACATAATCACGGCACGTGTATGCCACTTGTATGGGTATATGCAGCACGGTATTGGGCAATATACGGGGGAAAAATAGTTGCTTACCCGGTTTAACAGAAGGCCGGGGTTTATGATGGGTCTAGGTTATTATTAACGGCGGGTGGTATAAACAGGGGCATTGCATAGCAGTGGGGGGGAAAAGGGAGAGAAAATCTTTTCCCTTGGCCCGCTTATTTAATACAATATTTAAAAGGGCGTGTAGGTCTTTAAAACAATAGCTTTTTGCTGCAAATTGTTTTATAATAATAAGTAGTACTTACCGCTCGGTAAATAAGGAGATTTCTGTGGCGTTAGGCCCTTTTACCAAGCAGGAACATTTGGAAATAGCCACTTTAGGGCTGGAATTAGCCTGTGCTGAAACACTGGGTGTTTTAGGCGGTTGGTGGCTGGATAGACATTTTAACACGCTTCCCTGGTTTACGTTAGCCGGGGGTGCGGCGGGCTTTGCCGCGGGAATGTATATGGTAGTAACGGGTGCGCATAAGGCGCAGGCCGCGGCTGCCGGTAAATTGAATAAAGAAAAGGCGGAAAAATAAAGATGGACGTAGCTGAAATTTTATCACACCATATTTTAGACCATCATTGGGGATATACCTTGGGCGGGGTTTCTTTGCCCATTACCACACACACCGTTACGCTGTTAAGCGTAAGCGTGATTATGCTTATAGGCTTGTATTGGATTGCCAAAGGGGGAACCTCTACGCTTAAACGCTTGCTTACGGCCGGAGCGGAAGAATACGTAACGTTTATACGTGATGGGATGGTTCTTCCTAATATGGGGCAGGAAGGCAGACGTTTTTTACCGTATTTTTGCACCTTGTTTTTGTTTATTTTATTAACCAACCTGGCGGGGCTTATTCCTAATATGAAAACCGCCACTTCCAATATTTCTGTTAATGCGGCGCTGGCATTGTGCAGCGGCGGATTGATTGTTTTTTGCGGGCTTAAATTTCACGGTATTATTGGCTTTTTAAAAGGGTTTGTTCCGTCTGGTACGCCGGGCTGGTTGGTACCGCTTATTTTCCCGCTGGAAATTATCAGCTTGATTATTAAAGTATGTGTTTTGGCTTTGCGTCTTTTTGCCAATATGTTGGCGGGACACATGGTGTTGATTAGCTTATTGTTGATGATTTTTATCATCGGCAATTTAAGTGCCGTAGCCGGGGTGGGCGCAGCCGTGCCCGCTATGGGGTTGGAAATTTTTATGACGCTTTTGGAATTATTGGTAGCGTTTTTGCAGGCGTATGTGTTTACCTTGCTTACGGCTATTTTTGCCGGTTCGGTTATTCATACGCATTAATTTTGTTTTTTAAAATCTAGCAAACAGGGCGTTAGCCCAAAAGGAGAAAAAATTATGGAACTTGCAGCACTTAAATTCATCGCCGCCGGCATTGGCGCCGGTTTAGCCGTTATTGGGGCCGGTTTAGGTTTAGGTAAAATCGGTGCGGCCGCTTTGGAAGGCACCGCCCGCCAGCCCGAAGCCGGAAGCGCCATCCGCACGACCATGATCATCATTGCCGCTTTGTTAGAAGGCGCCGCGATGTTCGGTCTGGTGATTTGTTTGTTGACTATGATTATGTAGTTTGATTTTTCCAAACGGGGAAAACAATGCAAGATTTATTGAAACCTGATTACGGGGTGCTGATTTTAACGATCGTTAATTTCTTGCTCTTGGTGTTTTTACTTAAAAAATTTGCGTGGAACAGCATTATTAATGCTTTGGAAACCCGCGAAAATCAAATAAAAACCGATAAAGAACAAGCAGCAGCAGCCCGTGCCCAGGCCGAGGATATTAAAAAAGAGTTAGACGCTAAACTTGCGCAAATTTCCGAGGAAGCCTCCAAAAAGATACAACAGGCGGTTTCTATGGGGGAAACGCAAAAGAACCAATTGCTTGCGCAAGCTAAAGAACAGGCGGAAAACTTAATAGCTCAGGCCAAGGTGCAAATCCAGGCGGAAAAGGACAAAGCCCTTGCTGACGTTAAAAACCAAATTGTCAGCACCGCCATGTTGGCCGCCGCTAAGGTGGTACAGCAGCAAATTAGCCAAGAATCGGCCCAAGCAGTAGTAGAAAAAGTATTGGCCGATGTGCAGGGCAAATAATTTATGAACAGCTCAGAAAGAATTCTGGCACAGCGTTATGCCCAAGCGTATGACGGATTGGCCCAGTCTGCCCAAGAAGCACAGCAACGTGCTTCTGAGTTGACGGCCGCCGCCCAAGCGCTGGAAAAGGCTGGCGCGTTTATGGCCAACCCCAATATTCCTGCCGCCCAAAAAACCGGCCTGCTTAAAGAGGCTCTGTCCCAAGCGCCGGCGGCGCGTGCGTTTTTGGAAACATTGGTGTCTTGTAAACGTTACGGGCTGCTGCCGGAAATTGTGCGCTGTGTAAATGCGCTATTAGACCAACGCTTGGGAATCATCCGGGCGGAAGTATTTAGCGCGGGCGCACTTTCAGATGCACTAAAAACCCGCACGGAAGAGGCTCTTTCCGCCCGTTACGGGGGGAAAGTGGTTGCCCAGTATCATACGGATCCGTCTTTAATTGGCGGGGTAAAAATTTTGTGCAAGGGGGAACTGATAGACGGCAGCCTCAAACGTCAGTTTGAGAAGATGCAGGAACAGTTAACCAAATAGACGGTGTAATTTATGGCAATAAGACCTGAAGAAATAACCAATATTATCAAAGAAAAGATAAGCAAATTTGAATCGTCGGCGGACTTGAGCGAGGTCGGCACCGTTATCCAAGTGGGTGACGGTATTGCCCGCGTACACGGTTTAAATAACGTAAAAGCCTCCGAACTGGTGGATTTTGGAAACGGCGTAAAAGGTATGGCGCTTAACTTGGAGTATGACAACGTAGGCTGCGTACTGATGGGGCCCGACCATTTAGTTCACGAAGGGGACAGCGTTAAACGCACCGGCGAAGTAATCAGCGTGCCTGTAAGCGCGCAGATGATTGGCCGCGTGGTTGAC
This sequence comes from uncultured Elusimicrobiales bacterium, assembly GCA_944324095.1. GTDB lineage: Bacteria > Elusimicrobiota > Elusimicrobia > Elusimicrobiales > Elusimicrobiaceae > Avelusimicrobium. Next base: position 41,791 of record CALUUY010000007.1, on the reverse strand, counting down.
CCGCTGGGCAACCCGTTGGACGGCAAGGGTGCCATCAAAGGCGAAAAGAATATGCCTTTGGACATTGTGGCCCCCGGTATTACGGCCCGCCAGCCGGTTAAGCAGCCGCTTCAAACCGGTTTAAAAGCCATTGACGCTTTGGTGCCGATAGGCAAAGGCCAGCGCGAATTAATCATCGGTGACCGTCAAACCGGTAAAACCGCCATCGCGGTGGATGCTATCATCAACCAAAAAAACATTCCCGCCAAGGAACGCTGCATTTGTATTTATGTAGCCGTTGGCCAGAAACAGAGTACGGTAGCGCAGGTAGTCAAAACCTTAACGGATTTTGGCGCTATGGATTATACGATTGTGGTATCGGCCACGGCGTCTGACCCGGCTTCGTTGCTTTACATTGCGCCGTATGCCGGTTGTGCTATTGGGGAATATTTTATGTGGCAGGGCAAAGACGTGCTGATTGTGTATGACGATTTGTCTAAACACGCGCAGGCGTATCGCCAGATGTCTTTGTTGTTACGCCGTCCGCCAGGCCGCGAAGCCTATCCCGGTGACGTTTTCTACTTGCATTCCCGTTTGTTGGAACGCGCGTGCAAACTGTCGGACGCCAATGGCGGCGGTTCCATTACCGCTTTGCCTATTATTGAAACCCAGGCTAACGACGTATCTGCCTACATTCCTACCAACGTTATTTCTATTACCGACGGGCAGATTTACCTGGAAAGCAGCTTGTTCTTAAGCGGTGTAAAACCGGCTATTAACGTAGGGCTTTCCGTATCCCGCGTAGGCGGCTCGGCCCAGCGCAAGAGTATGCGCAAAGTGGCCGGTACGCTGCGTATTGATATGTCTCAGTATCAAGAGTTGGAAGGTTTTGCCCAGTTCGGTTCGGAATTGGATAAAGAATCCCAACGGCAGATTGCCCGCGGTAAACGTATGAGCGAACTGTTAAAACAAAACCAATATGCTCCTTTGCAGATTGGGGAGGAAGTATTGGTGTTGTTTGCGGGCGTAAACGGATATTTGGACTCGGTAGAAGTGGCTGATGTACGCGAATATGAAAAACAATTGTTAGCGTTTGTTCACGCGGAAAAAGCCAGCCTGCTGGAAGAGTTAAACAGCGCTAACGAACTGTCTAAAGAATTAGACGAAAAACTTCGCGCTGCGTTGGATGAGTTCACAACCATTTTTAAAGGGAGCAAATAAGACTCATGGATACGAAGAAAAAATATTTAGTGACCGGCGGCGCCGGGTTTATCGGCAGCAACATTGCCAAAACTTTGGAAGCCCAAGGCCATGAAGTAACCGTGATGGACGATTTTTCCAAAAACGGGCACTTTAAAAATTTGATTGGGTTCAAAGGGGACGTGATTGCTGCGGACTGCTTTAAATTTATGCCGCGCGATATGTACTTTGACGCCATCTTCCATGAGGCCGCCATTACGGACACCACGGTAATGGATCAAAAAGCCATGATGGAACAAAACGTGGAAGCCTTTAAAAACGTATTGGCTTTTGCGGCGGAAAACGAGATTAAAAAAGTCATTTACGCTTCTTCTGCCGCCACGTATGGCAACGGCCCTGTTCCCAATGTGGAAACACAGCCCACCCACCCGGAAAACGTGTACGGTTTTTCCAAGGTAATCATGGACAATGTAGCGCGTCAATTTGCCGAAGACAATAATGATATGACCATTATCGGCCTGCGCTATTTTAACGTATATGGCCCGGGCGAATATTTTAAAGGCAAAATGGCCAGTATGGTATTTCAGCTGTATAACCAGATGCGTGAAGGCAAACGCCCGCGCGTGTTTAAATTTGGGGAACAACAGCGCGATTTTGTGTATGTGAAAGACATTGTCAAAATCAACCTCTGCGCCTTAAATAACGGTAAAGAAACGGGCGTTTATAACGCTGCCACCGGTATTCCGCGCGATTATAATGCCATTATTGCCTGCTTAAACAAAGAAATGGGCCTCAATTTGGAACCGGAATACATTGACAATCCGTATGCGTTCTTCCAGTTAAAAACGCAGGCGGATATGACGGCCGCCAAAGAAAAATTGGGCTATACGCCTGATTATACCTTGGAAGCCGGCATTGCCGATTACGTTAAAATTCTGAACGAACATTACGGCCGGAAATAGGACGGGATATGGAATCGCTTAGAGACATACGGCAAAATATCAAGGCCATTAAATCCACGCAGCAGATTATGCAGACGATGAAAATGATTTCCAGCGCCCGCATACGCAAAGCGCAGGACGCTATGGTAAGTGCGCGTCCTTTTGCCCAGAAAATGCTGCAGATGGTGGACGACCTTAAGGCCGACATTTTAGCTATGCCTGCCGAGGGGGAAGAAGCCGAAAGCTGGCCGTCTCGTTTCTTTGTGAACAAAACGGGCAATCCGGACAAAGTAGGCCTTATTTGCATTACCGGCGATAAGGGGCTGGCCGGTTCTTTTAACGCGGTTATTTTGCGCCGCGTATTGCAGTTTTTAAAAGAGAACCAGGGCAAAGAGATAAAAGTATTTGCCATCGGCAAAAAAGGGCGTGATTTTTTGGCCCGTTTAAAAATGCCGGGGCTGGAGATTGTATATGAAAGCGTGGGGATTTTCCCGAAAGTAAACTACGCCCATGCGGAATTATTGGGCGAAGCGGTGATGAAGGAATTTTTCCAAAACCGTTTAGGTTCGGTTACGCTTATTTACAATGACTTTAAATCTTTAGCCAGCCAAAACTTAGTAGCGCAAAAGTTTCTTCCTTTTGATTTTGAGGCTATTGCCAACGAAAAAGAAGAAAGTGATTTTGCGTTTGAGCCGGGCATTAAAGAGATTTTTCGGATATTGGTTCCGCGTTTGGTAAAAGCCAATATGTACCGGGTGTTGCTGGAATCGCAAGCGGCCAACTTAGCCGCCACGATGAACGCGATGGACGCAGCCAGCAAAAACGCCGGGGAATTGGTAACGGCATTAGGCGTAAAACTCAATAAAGTACGCCAGGCCGGCATTACGAACGAAATTTTGGACATTGTAAACGGGGCAGAGGCCCTTAACAATTAGTTTATACCACTTAACATAGGAAAAGATATGAAAAGCGGAAAAGTAATTCAAATTATCGGTGCGGCTGTGGACATTCAGTTTGAACAAGGCCACCTTCCCGCTATCGAAAACGCCATTGAAATAGAACTGACGCCCGAGAAGAAAATCGTGGCTGAAGTGGCCCAGCAGATGGGTGACGGCATTGTACGTTGTGTTTCTTTGGAAAGTACAGACGGTTTGCAGCGCGGCGCCAAAGCCGTGGATACCGAAGGCCCGCTCAGCGTGCCGGTGGGGGAAGCCTGCTTGGGCCGTTTGATGAACGTATTGGGCAAACCGCAGGATCAAAAAGGTGAAATTAACGCCCCTATGCATATGCCCATTCACCGGGATCCGCCTTCTTTGGAAGACCAGAACCCCACGCCGGAAATTTTTGAAACCGGTATTAAAGTTATTGACTTAATTGCCCCGTATATGAAAGGGGGTAAAGTAGGTTTGTTCGGCGGAGCCGGCGTAGGCAAAACCGTGTTGATTATGGAGCTGATTAACAACGTGGCGCGTGAACACCACGGCAGTTCCGTATTTGGCGGGGTAGGTGAAAGAAGCCGCGAAGGGAACGATTTGATGTTGGAAATGACCGAATCCAAACTGGCTGACGGCAGCACCGTGTTGGACAAAACGGTATTGGTTTACGGCCAGATGAACGAGCCGCCAGGTGCCCGCGCCAAAGTGGCCTTGACCGCTTTAACACAGGCGGAATATTTCCGCGATGTAAAAGGGCAGGACGTGCTGTTGTTCTTGGACAATATTTTCCGCTTCGTGCTGGCGAACTCTGAAGTGTCCGCCTTGCTGGGCCGTATGCCTTCTGCGGTAGGTTATCAGCCTACGCTTAATACGGAAATCGGCAACCTGCAGGAACGTATTACTTCCACTAAAAAAGGTGCTATTACGTCTATTCAGGCCGTATATGTGCCCGCGGACGACTTGACCGACCCCGGTGTGGCGGCTACGTTTACGCACTTGGATTCTACGTCCGTGCTTTCACGTCAGATTGCCAGCTTGGGTATTTATCCGGCGGTGGATCCGTTGGATTCCACGTCCCGCATTTTGGACCCGCGCATTATTGGGGAAGAACATTATAACGTTTCCCAGCGTGTGCGCCAGGTATTGCAGAAATATAAAGACCTGCAAGACATTATTGCCATTTTGGGTATGGATGAATTGTCAGACGAGGACAAGAAAACCGTGGCCCGCGCCCGCAGAATACAAAAGTTCCTGTCGCAGCCGTTCTCGGTGGCGGAACAGTTTACGGGGCACCCGGGCAAATACGTCAAATTGGCTGATACCATTAAAGCCTTTAAGGGCATTGTAGATGGCGAGTATGACCATATTCCCGAATCCTGCTTCTATATGTGCGGCGGGATAGAGGACGTGCTGGCCAACTATGAAAAAGTAAAAGACAAAGAGTAAAACCCCGTATGGCGAAAAAACTAATCCTTAACCTGATTACGCCGGAAAAACAACTCCTGTCCAACATAGAGGTGGATATGGTCATTCTGCCCGCCTTTGAAGGGGAAATGGGTGTGTTGCCCGGCCATGAAAAGATGATCGTGCAGCTGGGCTTAGGTTCGCTGCGCTATAAACAGGGCGAGAAGGAAGAAGAATTCGCTGCGCTTGGCGGTTTTGCCGAAGTGCTTCACGATACGGTAAACGTGTTTGCCGAAGGTGCGGCCTTGGCGGATGAAATTGATGAAGAAGCTGAAGCTCAAAAGATTAAACGCGTCAAAGAGAGCTTGTCTAATAAAGATGCGGATATTGATTTTGAGTTGGCAGAGATTGAAATCAAACAAGCCATTGCCCGTATGAAAGTGAAGAAGCGGCATTTGTCTTAATTTCGCCCGTGCTTTTACACCCCGCCAGACCGACGGGGTTTTTTGTGTGTAAAAACGGTTGTGCCGGGAATAAATGCGGTATAAAGCGCAGCGGCAGAAGCCTCAAATTTTATAAATCATACACAAAAAACAAGTTGAAAGGGGCATATATATTGCGTACTAGGTGTGCAATATATAAGGCCGAAATGTTTTAGTATAATAATTTAGTTGGTTAAATGACAAAGAAAAGAGAGGATAAAAAATGACGCGTTTTTCGTTTAATTGGAAGAAACTGATTTTTCCGCTGGTAGTAGTCGTTTTATTAGCGGGAGCATTTGGTGCATTTTTTACGGTATCTGCGGGCAGTGTAGCCGTTAAATTGCGCTTTGGTAAAATTGTGGGGGCGTATGGGGAAGGGCTTCATTTTAAAGTGCCGTTTATAGACAAGGTGGAAAAATTTTCCGTACGTATTAAAAAAGATTCCTTCCAAACGGAAGCTTTCTCTAAGGATTTGCAAACGGTAGGCCTCACTTTGGCCATTAACCACCGCATTCAACCCAATACCATAGAATCCATTTACCGCAACTTGGGGCCGGAATACACCACCACCGTATTAAAGCCCATGGTGGAAGAATGGACAAAGGCCGTGATTGCCAAATATTCGGCCGACAGTTTAATTTCCAACCGGGTGGAAGTAGCGCGGGAATTAGACCAAATTTTAAAAAGCAAGATGAAAGAAAAAGAAGTGATCGTGTCTGACATTGCTATTACCAATTTTGAGTTTTCTCCCCAGTTTTTAAAAGCGGTGGAAGAAAAACAAATTGCCGAGCAGGAAGCCAAACGCGCCACCAACTTGGTGGAAAAAGTAAAAAAAGAAGCCGAACAAAAAATTCTGCAGGCGGAAGCGGAAGCCAAATCTTTACGCTTGCAACGGGAAGTGGTTTCTGATAATTTAATTAAACTGCGCCAAGTGGAAGCCCAGCTTAAAGCCATCGAAAAATGGGACGGCCGTATGCCAACGTATATGGCGGGTGACCAAATGCCTTTTGTAATGACTAAATAAATCTGTCCAAACCAAAAGTGTAAAGGTATAATAAAAGGGAGGAGTTCCTCCCTTTTATTTTTTTTGTATTCAGGATAGTTGTGAAAATAATCATCAAAATTTTGTTTCTCGCATTAGTTGTTGGCGGCGTATATGGTTTTGTGTTTTACCAAACGCCCCAACAGCGCGTGTTTAAAGAAGTTTTATCCCGCGCGCAGGCTGGGCAGGCGGAGTCTTTTTATCAGGCTGGGGTTTTGTATGAACAAGGCCAAGGCACCGTGGCTGACGCGCAGCAAGCGGCGCAATGGTACCGCAAGGCGGCGGCAGACGGCAATTTGCAAGCAGCCAGGCAGTTGGCGCATTTGTATATAGCGGGCAAGTTGCCCGCGCAAGACGCACAGGAAGGATTTGTTTATTTGCAATGGGCTGCGCGTGGGGGGGATGAGCCGGCTCAAAAAGAATTGGCCCGTTTGCATCACCAAGGGGCCGGGGGTGCAGCTAAGAATGAAGCCGCCTCTTTATTTTGGTGTATGTATGCCGCTTTGCAACAGGATGAAGCGTGTATCAACCAAGTCAAACAGGCGCAAGTTAAAACCCCCAATCTGTATGAGCAGGCCTTTAAAGCATTTACGGCCAGTATCCAAGCACAGGTAGGCAGCGGGGAAGCCGCCTTGGAATTAGGCAAAATGTATGAAGAAGGCATTTTGGCGCCGGATATGGAGGAGGCGGCCCGGTGGTACCAGGCAGCGGCCGAGCAAAAAATTCCGCAGGCGCAGGCGCGTTTAGGCTTATTGTATGCGCAAGGGCGCGGGGTAGAAAAAGACGAAGAAACAGCACGCGCTTTGTTGGCGCCCGCCGCACAAGCGGGTGATCCGCAAGCCCAGTTATATTGGGGGAAACAGGCCTATACACAAAGCGAACAAGACGGCGGGCCGGATTATACCGAAGCATTTAAATGGTTTATCAGTTCAGCGGAACAGGGCAATTTGGAAGCCCAATATTTAACAGGTGTTATGTATATGCAGGGGCAGGGAACGGAAAAATCCGTTTCAAAAGCCATGCGGTTTTTCAGCCGTGCGGCCGAGGGCGGCTATGCAGACGCGCAATATGTAGTGGGGCAAAGCTATTACAAAGGTTTAGGCATACGCCCCAATAGAAGCGAGGCTGAAAAATGGCTGGGCAAAGCGGCAGATAACGGCCACCAAGCCGCTAAAGAATTATTGCAGGAGCTGACGGCTTCTTAAAGCGGTTTAAGCGATAAAACCCCTGTAAAAGTGCTGGTGGTTACGGTTCCGTCCAACAAATTATAACGGTATAAAGTTTGTTTACAGGGGTCTTCTTGGGGGTTAAAATATTCGGCCGGTTCTTCAAACACTAATACCGTTACTTCATCGGCCCCCAGCCATTTCAGTCCGTCTTCCAGGTGGGAAGGATCGTTTAAGCGGGCAATGTCTGGATTTGGGCTAAAATAGTGGTGCAGGCCGGAGTATAACTGTGGTTCCGTATGCTTTTTAGAAATTACTCTTCCGTTTCTTCTTACATACACAGCGTATATGCCTTGTCTTACGTTCATTTTTCCAATTAAATGCCCGTTAAAGAGCAGTTCCCGCTGGCCTTGTTTTAAACCGTGGTAAGCGGCTAGTAAGGTGCGCAAGTTGGAAACGGGCACCGCAAAACTGGCGGATTTATCGGGTATGCTGCCACAGTGTATGGCCGATAAAAGGCCTTGTTCGTTTACTAAGGCAGAGCCGCAGTATCCACTGCCGGACGCTATGGAAGAAAAAGCATAAGAGGTAAAAATACGGTTTGTTCCTGTGCGTAATACTTTACGGGAAGACAAGGGGTAAAATTTACCGCGGGCATATCCAAAAGAATGTAAGGTTTCTCCAACCTGTGGGTCTTGGCCTAAAGAAAGGGGTTTTAATATCCCGGCAGGGATGTCCAACTTTAATAAGCTAATGTCTATCCCGTACTGGGCCCCGGTAAACGCTATTTGTACCGGCACCACTATCGGGCGGTTGTTGACAAAAAATACGGCTTCTATGGGGCCGTCGTACAAATCCCCAATGTGTTTGGCGGTAATACCCCACACATAGTTTTTGTCTTGAAAGGTTTCTTGTACTAAAAACCCGGACGCAAAAAAGGTAGAAGAGCATTTACCTTGTACGTCCCGCAACAAGAAAACGCTTTCCTGCGGGTTTTGAAGCGCAAACCGTGAAGACAGGGCCGGAATTTTCTGTTTAGAGCCTGGCGTCAGCCAAGCCCGCCGAAGGCCTTTTTGTAAAGCATCCAATACTTGTTTTTCCTGCAAGTGCAGGCGGTTGATCCAACGGTTTACAGATTTTAAATGGGGTTGTGTGGCAACAGGCCCGGCGGCCAATAAGGCTAATACACATAAGAAACAAATTTTTTTAGTCATACAAGTTGTGTTGGCTCCTAGCAGGATAAAGGCTACTTGCGCTCGATAGTTTGTTTGGCGGCGCTTTTATTTAATTTAAAATCTGTGGTATATACGGTTTTGACGATAGAGTTGTCTTTTTTAAAGTCAGATTTTACTTTAATGATGATACCGTCTATATTCTTGCCTATAAACTGAGTGGCTAAGTTCTGCTCGTTTAAAAAAGGCTCTTTAGAGGAAATCCAAATTTTTTCTAATCTAATGTGTCCTCCGTCCGCATAATAAGCCAGTTGTATTTCTTCAATATGTTCATCTACGTCCAGTTCGGCCACCTTTTTCCCGTTCCACCATACGGGGCGTTTAAAAGAACCGCCCTGATGATAGGCGCGGATTAAATCTCCCAACATAAGCGACGGAATAGCCAGGCTAACGCGTTGATTGTAGTTTTTAATGGGCCAGATGTGTTGGTTGGGGGGGATGATGCCGGGCGTAAGCATAGAGGCGTTTTCTTCCGTTAATGAACCGCAGTGTATGCCCACCACTTCGTTATTGGCGTTAAGCAGGGGGCTTCCGCAAAAACCGGAACGTTTATGCCGCTGCAAGGTATAAGAGGTGGTTATCATAGAAGGCGTAGCTTCTTTAACTATGCGGTTGGGGGAAACCGATTTCCCGCTGTGCCCGTATCCGGCAGAAAAAAGGGCTTCATATTTAGATACGCCTGTTTCGTTTAATTTTAATGGTTTAACCCATTTTAAGAACTCCTCCGTAGGTTTTAGGCGTATTAAAGTGGCATCCAGGCGGAAGCTGCTTCCACGCAGTAAAACTTCCGCAGGTACGGTAAACGTTTTTTCTCCAATATGAAACTGTACGTTAGATTGTTCCCCCGGTTTGGTGTGTGCACGGGAAATGTGGGAAGAAATAAATCCAAAAATTTCCTTTTTCCCTTGATACGTACTTTCCACCACAAACCCGCTGGCATTGGTGAGGATGTTGCCGGAAGGCACCAGTTGAAATACCGAGTATTGCCACGGCTGCGGAGCCTCTAAAATTTTTTGTTCCAGTGTGTGTTGCAGGCGTTGAGCCGTACGGCTTAGCGCAGCGGGGTTAGCCGCTGTTTTTTTGGGGAGCCAATCTTTGAGAGCTTTTGTCAATTTAGTTTTTATTTTTTGAGGAAAGCCCGGCCCCGCGTACAGGTTTTCTTGCCCGCCGCACAGCAACAATACACTAAATGCCAGTAAAAATATGCGTATTTTCATTAATGTCTAATCCCTTTGGGAAGTGCGAAAAGCGCGTTGTTGTCCCGGGGGAGGATTTGCACTTCTTTGGTGTTAAAATTTACGATATAGTCAATAATTTGCCTGGGTGTGTTGGGGGTGCCGGGGTCATATACCGTCACTAATAGTCCGTCAGCACCGGCAATGTTTAAATATTGTTCTAAACGGGCGGGGTTTACATACGGCCCGCCGTTAATCCCGCGGCGCAGGTATTTATTTTTCAAGGCGCCCACATATAGAATACTCTGTTGAGGTTGCAGCGGGGCAATGGCAATATCTTGGGCTTTCATCAATACCCCGTGTGGTTTTTGGGAGCGATATTGCTGTAATAAATGGAGAATCTGCACCGCAGGCACGGCAACGCTGATGTCCGGTACGTTTACTTTAAGACGTTTTAAATCGGCCCGCCAGTTGGCTGAAGATTGGTCTTTTAAATTGCTGCCGCAATGTACACCTATCACTTCATTTTGTGCATTTAATAAGGGGCTGCCGCAGTAACCTCTTTTGGGAGAGTGGCGCAGTTCGTACGAAGTTACTAACCGAAAAGCGGAGCTGGATAAAATTTGTCGGTTATCGGCTTGTTTAAATACGCCTTTTGCATATCCGACGGAAAAAGTATTTTCCCCTTGTTCTGGTAATTGGGTGCTAACGGAAAGCGGCTTTATTTGGCTGGCGGCTTGAGGGGGCAGTAATAACAGGGCTATGTCGGCCGCTTCTGAGTGCCCCATCACAACTTCTTGGGCTTGGTAGTTGATAAAATGCCCGTTAATTACAAAACTCATTATAGGGGCTTCGGCCGGGTCTGCCACCAGGTGGGCAGCTGTTACGCCCCATAAAAAGGTCTGCCCGTTCAGTTCTTCTTCAATTACAAACCCCGTAGCCGGGAACGTGTTTGACTGACTATGCAGAATAAATACCGAGCGTTGGGCCTGTTGTTCCAACGCCTTGGTGCGGGCAACAGCGGTTTGGTGTTTCAGCACGCTGAGTGCTTGGGCCGCTTGTTGGGCGGTATTGGCAGACGCGCCAGCAGCGCGCAGTTTTGAAACGGCCGCTTTGGTTTTTACTGCCGCGGAAGCGGACGTGTTTTGTTTCAGCGCGCGCAATACGCGGGCTTTGGGCTGCGCGGTTACAGGCAGGCTCCAAGCAATAAGTAAAAAAAATAATAAAAAGCGAGGCCCTTTCATATACATAAATTATCGTATTTTACAGACGGTTTTGCCAGGGTCATTAGGCCCAAAAGGAAATGGGTCTTTGGGCCTGTAATGTATATGAATAATAAAAAATGCGCCGCTGTTTGGCGGCGCTTTTTATGTAAATGACGGGGGGTAAATGGGCTGATTATAAGAGCCCGTTCGGGTGCGTGTGGCGGGGTGTTTAAGGCTGGCCCCGCGTTGGCTTGTTTAAAAGCGTGTAACGGGGGCTTTGGCCCTATAAAGGCTTAACCGGGCGCTTATTGATGCCGTATTCATTTAATCATTCTAGTGTTACTTGTTTTGTTTTTAAATTTACCCTATATACTTTATGCTGGGTACGGTTTTTGTTTACTTGAATGTTTACCTGTACAGCTTCATTTAAATTAAGCCATTGTTCCAGCATTGCCGGCATTATAAAAGGGTTTCTTTCCAAGGTGCGTACGGTGCCGTCTTGGTACCATACTCGTATGAATTCCACAAATTCAGTAATGTCTAAAGTTCCCACTTTAATGCCGCTTAGGTACATGGTACGTTGGCCTGCGCCGGGATGGTAATATTCGTGCAGCAACAGTAATAAACGCCCAGTGGGTACAATTTCGCTTATGCGGGAAATATCTACATTGTTTAAGAAAGGGTTGTTTTTGATTTTTAAGTACCAGGAAGGTTTTTCGGTAGCGGGTACATAACCGCCGGTTTCAATTCCTATTAGTTTGCCTTGGGCGTTTACAACCGGGCTTCCGCAAAAGCCGGGTTTGGGTTGGTTTAAAATAGGAAATCTAGCTACTAAACGCTCATCACTGGCATAGATGAGGGGGCGTATTAATTTTTGGTATTTGCCTTGGCTAAACCCGTAAGCAACGAGGGTTTCCCCCGGCATTGGGGCCGAAGCTTCCAACGGAATAGGCCGGGCCACTTTGGCAGCCTGCTCGGGTAGTTGTATAAGGGCTGCGTTTAAGCCGTATTTGCGCCCGGAAATAACGTGTTTTACGGGGAAGGTAACAGTTTTGCCGGGCAGGTGAAAAGTGATTTGCAGCTCCCCGTTAAACGTATTTAAAATGTGTTTAGCGGTTACCCCCCATAATACGGTTTGGCCGCTTAAGTTTTCTGCAATCACAAAGCCGCTTCCTTGGAAGCCCTTTTTCTGGCCTTGTTGTGAAATAGTAAAAATAAAACGGTGTATATTTTGTTCTAAAGGTTCCAAAACCGGACTGCGTAACATTCGGGTGCGAAGCGCTGCCTTGGCTAGCAGGGTTTGGGCTTCTTGGGCGGCCTGTGCAAAAGATACTTGAACGGCCGGTTTAGTAAGAGAGGGGGCTGTTTTGGCGGATTTTTGAAAAACGCGCAACAGCGTGTTTTTGGATTGTGCACTGGCATTGACGCTTAAAAGCCCAATACAGCACACCCATACAAAAGATTTTATGTTCATATACATAAATTATCGTATTTTATAGCCGGTTTAGCCAGGGCCATTGGGCCCATAAGGGCGTGGGACTTTGGCCTCTTTAGGGTGGATAAATACAAAACGCGCCGCTGTTTGGCGGCGCATTTTGGGTTTAGCGGCAAGTACACAGTTTACAGATTGGGGTAGAGCGGGAAATTTTCCAAAAAGGCTTTTACTCTTTGGGCAATGTCCGCCAGCCGGGTTTCGTCTTGCGTATTGGAAAGCGCTTCATCAATAAAAGCAGCTATTTGGGCCATTTCTTTTTCTTGCATCCCGCGCGTGGTAACGGCCGGGGTTCCCAAGCGAAGCCCGCTTGTCACAAACGGCTTTTCCGGGTCAAAGGGGATGGTGTTTTTATTGGCGGTAATACCGGCTTTGTCCAGGGCGGCTTCGGCCGCTTTGCCGGTAAGCCCTTTGGAGCGCAAATCCAGGCACATCACGTGGCTGTCCGTTCCGCCGGCTACTAAGCGGTAGCCGCGGTCTTTCAGTTGTTTGGCCAGTTCGGTCGCGTTTAGTTTTACTTGGTGTTGATAGGCTTTAAACTCCGGTTTTAACGCCTCTGCAAAACAAACGGCTTTGCCGGCTATTACGTGCATTAAAGGGCCGCCTTGTACTCCGGGGAACACCGCCGAGTTGATGGCCTTGGCCAAGTGTTCTTTACATAAAATGAGCCCTCCGCGCGGCCCGCGCAGGGTTTTATGCGTGGTGGTGGTTACCACATCGGCATAAGGAAACGGATTGGGGTATTCCCCGGCGGCGATAAGGCCGGCATAGTGGGCTACGTCACACACAAGGTAAGCTCCGCAGGAGTCTGCAATTTCGCGCAGGCGTTTCCAGTCAAACACGCGGGAATAGTTGGACGCGCCGGCTAAAATCATTTTCGGTTTGTGTTCCAAGGCCAGTTTAGCCGCTTCATCATAGTCCACTTCTTCCGTATCTTGGCGCACGTTCATTGCCACGATGTGATAAAGCTTGCCGGAAAAATTAAGCGGGTGCCCGTGGGTTAAATGCCCCCCGTGGGACAAGTTAAGCCCCAGTACCGTATCCCCGGGCTGCAATAACGCCAAGTAAACCGCCATATTGGCCTGCGCGCCGGAATGGGGCTGCACGTTGGCGTGTTCGGCCCCGAATAATTTTTTGGCGCGTTCAATAGCCAGGTTTTCCACCACGTCCACATTTTCACAACCGCCGTAATAACGTTTGGCGGGGTAGCCTTCGGCGTATTTGTTGGTAAGAACGGAACCTTGGGCCTGCATAACAGCCAGCGAGGTAAAATTTTCCGAGGCAATCAGTTCCAATTTGTTGCGTTGACGGGTTAGTTCATTGGCTATGGCGTCGTAAACGGCGGGATCGGTTTGGCGTAAAAAATCGTACATAAAAACTCCTTTTGGCGGGGCGCAAAAAAAACACGCGCCCAAAATTGGATTTTCCCTATGAAAATACCGTATAATTTAATATAATTTACTAAATAATTAGTAAAAATAAAACAGCGCGTGATTTGCGTAAAAAATCAATACTAAAATATCCAGTAAGAGGTGTTAAAAAAATGGCAAAATTGACAAAAAAAGACTTTCTTAAAGCAACCATCAAACACATTGATTTGAAAAAATACAATGTGGTTCCTATGGTGGACGCTTTTGAAAGTATGGCCTACGCTTCCCGCGAAGTGGCCAGAGCAAGCAAAATCTACAATATGATGCTTTCCGACAAAAAATGCTCCGTTATTTTGTGCATTGCCGGGTCTTTGGTGTCTGCAGGTTTGAAAAAAGTAGTAGTGGATATGATTCAAAACAATATGGTGGACGCTATTGTTTCCAACGGCGCCAACATTGTTGACCAGGACTTCTTTGAAGCTTTGGGTTTTAAACATTACATCGGCACCCCCCACAATGCGGACGACAACTTGCTGCGCGATTTGCATATTGACCGTATTTATGACACCTACATTGATGAAGACGAATTGAAAGTTTGCGACGAAACCATTCATAAAATTTGCAATGAATTGGAACCCCGCCCCTACTCTTCCCGCGAATTTATTTGGGAAATGGGTAAGTGGTTGGAGAAAAAAGGCAAAGGCAAAGATTCCATCGTTTACAACGCCTACAAATACGGCGTGCCGGTGTTTGTGCCTGCTTTTTCTGACTGCTCTGCCGGGTTTGGTTTCGTAGCCCATCAGACCGAACACCCCACCGCCCACGTTTCTATTGACAGCGCCAAAGATTTCTTGGAATTGACCAAAATCAAAATTAAAGCCAAAGAAACGGGCCTTATGATGTTCTCCGGCGGGGTACCGAAAAACTTTGCCCAAGACACCGTGGTTGCGGCTGAAGTATTGGGTGCGGATTCCCCGATGCACAAATATGCCGTACAAATTACCGTGGCGGACGTACGCGACGGGGCTCTGTCCGGCTCTACCTTGAAGGAAGCTTCTTCTTGGGGTAAAGTATCCACCGCGCTGGAACAGATGGTATATGGCGAATGCACCACATTGATCCCGCTGATTATTGGTTACGGCTATCACAAAGGCGCTTGGAAAAAACGCAAAGCCGCCAACTATGTAAAATTCTTGCAGGATGAAGACAAAAAGGTGGCTGCATTGAAAGCCAAAGAAGCTAAAGCTAAAAAATAATGAGGTTTCTTAACCTGATTGCCGTTCTGTTAATACTGGTCTGCCCGTGTGCGTTATGCTACGGGCAGCTCAGTTTTTCGGGCGTAAACGGCGAAAAGGGTTACGCCGCCTTGCGCGGCGAATATAAGCTGGATTTAGACAACGGCTTTGTTTTTACCCCCACCTACGGCTACTATCGCCGCAGCGATAAAGAGGAAGACGAAGCCGGTTCCACCTCCCGCTATGGGCTTAATGCATCGTATGAATTAAACGATCAAACACGCGTGGAAGCCTATGGGCGTTGGGTGCCCATTACGCTGGGGTTTCAAAGCGTAGCGTACGGGGCGGGGGTTAAGTGGTTTCCATTTTACCGATACGGCATTATTAAAGAGCCGGTGTTAGAAGTGCAAGCCGGGCAAACGCGTTATGATGTTTATACGGATGCCGAAGGGAATAATCTTCCCAGCAAGTTTTCTTTAACGGAGACTTCCGCCCGCGGAAAATTGGCCGGCAGGCTGGCTAATTGGCGCTTGCAGGGCGTCTATGAGAAAGTGATAAAATATAGTAGCCAGCCGGAGGCAGGCATAACGGCCAACTGGGCGGACATTCCGTTTATGGTGGCGGTCATACGCGGGTTTATTAAAGAAGCGTATGGGGCGCACGTTAGTTATCCTACACGGTGGATTACACCGTATGCTTCCTGGGTGCGGTACAAATATGCCGATAAGCACGATTTTGCCGTAGCCGTCAGTGCGGGGTTGGCCGTGCATTTTTGGGAAATGGATTTTACAGGCGGGGTGGAAGTATTTGAGCCCAAACGCCAAGAAAACCGCAAGACCTTTTTTTCTATGTCCGTAGAAGCTAAATTTTAAAGGAGTTTTTATGCCTGAAATGGAATTACACTGCAAAATAGACGAACAGCGTTTTTCTTTAGCCTTGTTTTTAGGCCGCTTGCTTACGGGGCTTACGTTATTGTACGTTACGGCGGGTTGTTTGTTGTTCTACCGGGAGTTTGTTTATAATATGACGGCGCTTCGCGTGCCTTTTTCCGTTACGGCGGGGTTTGTGTTGGTGGTGGCGGAAATTTTTTGCGCTTTATTTTTAATTTTAGGTTGGTACACCCGTTTTGCCGCAGCTGCCGGTTTTGTATGCAGCACGGCGTGCGCGTGGGTGTTTTTTGCGGGGGATTTGAATAAAATTTTTGTAGCATTATGTGTACTGCTGGCCACGCCTTTGTTGATGGTGGCTATGTTGGGGCCGGGGCGGATTAGTTTGGATTTTCGCCACGCTCAGCGCCGTATGAAAAAATTAGGAAGAGGTTATTAGTATGGAAATGTTTGATGAAAGCAACAAGTATGTCAGTTTGGCCAATAAATACCGCCCCCAAACGTTTGAAGACATGGTGGGGCAGGAAAGCATTTCCAAAACGTTAAAAAATGCGCTTAAACTGGGGCGCATTGCCCACGCGTATTTATTCTACGGGCCGCGCGGCTGCGGCAAAACCACTACGGCGCGTATTTTGGCCAAGGCGCTTAACTGTACCGGCAATGGGCACACCAAACCTACCGATGAGCCTTGCGGTAAATGCCCGCAATGTTTGGAAATTGCCCAAAGCAGCGATATGGACGTGTTAGAGTTGGACGCCGCCAGCAATACCCAAGTGGAAAAAGTGCGCGAGGCTATTATAGATACGGTGGCATTGGCTTCTTCGCGCGACCGGTTTAAAGTGTTTATCTTGGACGAAGTGCATATGCTTTCCACCAGCTCCTTTAACGCGCTTTTAAAAACCATTGAAGAACCGCCTTCTCACGTGGTATTTATTTTGGCTACTACGGAAAAGCACAAAGTTCCTGCCACCATTGTCAGCCGCTGCCAGACGTTTCGCTTCCGCCCCATTACGGTGGACGAAATTGCCAACCACTTGTTGGATTTGGCCGGCGCGGAAAACATCGATTTAACCCCCGCTGCGGCGCGTATTATTGCCAAAAACGCCGGCGGCGCTATGCGCGATGCGTTAACATTGTTGGATCGCGCTATCGCCTACTCCGGTGAACGGATAGATGAAAAACTGGTGGGGGAAATGCTGGGGCTCACGCCGGACGAGTTAATTTCTAAAGCCGTGTGCGCTTTAACGGATAAAGACTCGGCCTCTTTACACCAAGTGTTTGACACGCTTAAGAATGAAGGCTTTGACGCCAATGCTTTTTTGAAAGATTTAAAAAACGCCTTGGGGGATTTGTTCTATTTTTCGCTTGGGCAAGGGGCAGAACCGTTTGAAGGGGCGAAGGCGCTTGTGCAGCGTACGTCGCCCGGTTTTTTGGCGTCACTTTCGCGCAAAGTAAACAAACTGCTGGAAGAGGTAAAATTTTCCGATAATACCCTTGTCAGCGCCGAGGTGGGCTTGTTTACGGTAATGGACAGCTGTTTGGATATAGAAAACTTTGTCCGCCGTTTGGAGGCCTTGGAAAGAGGGGAAGCTCTCCCTCCATCTGCCGGCGGTGCAACGCCGGCTGCCGCTAAGCCTTATTCCAAACCGGCCGCGGCTCCTTTGAAAAACGAGAACCAGACTTCTTTTGCTTCTTTAGAAAAAAAACCATCTCAGCCGGCTCCTGCTGTGGGGGATGATGCCGTGGCTGCTTTATTAGACGCAGAACCCACTGCCGCGCAGGAAAACACCCCTACTAAAGCGGCTGTTCAGCGGGTTGCGGCAGCGGAACCCAAAGTGACGGAAGCTGTTTCACCGGCTTCTTCCGCCTCCAAAGCTCCGTTGACGAACCGCCAAGTGTGGGACGCTATGCTGGCGCAATTTTCCAAAAGCCCGTTAGTGTACGATTTAATGACCAGCTGCTCCGTGCAGTTTAATGAGGGGCAGTGGAGCCTTTCTTTTGGTGCGGGCAAAGAGTTTTACCGCATTCCTGCCCAAAGCAAATTGGCCGATTTAGAGGCGGCTGCCTGTAAGATAAGCGGGCGTAAAATAACCATCGTATTGGCGCCTGCGGGCAAACAGGCGGCGCAGCAAGCGGAAGAACTTGCTAAAAAGGCCCGTGTGGAAAGCACGGCCAATGCCGCTACATTAGACGCGGTTATCAGCCAGGAGGAGCCTTTTGTGAAGGGGGACTTCTCGGCCGATGCGGGTGTGCAAGCGCAAGAGGCGCCGGAAGAATTAAAAGATTTACTTAGTATTATCCCTGGGGAGTTAATGGCTTAGTATGAAAAGTTTGGACAGACTGGTCAGAGCGTTTCGTCGTCTGCCCGGGGTAGGCCCGCGGCAGGCGGAGCGTTTTTCGGCCTATTTTTTGCGGGCGTCTCAGGGGGAGACGGAAGAATTTATTGCCGCGCTATTGGCTTTGAAAGAAGACGTAAAATTGTGCCCTGTCTGTTTTGCTTATTGTGAAAGCGAACGCTGTGAAATCTGTTCCGACCAAGACCGCCAGCAAGACGTTATTTGCGTGGTGGAAGACCCGCAAGACATAGAATCCATAGAAAAAACCGGTGCCTACAAAGGGTTGTATCACGTGTTACACGGGGCAATTTCCCCTATGGAAGGGCGCGGGGCCGACCAAGTAAAAGTAAAAGAATTGTTAGACCGGATACAGCATTCCCCCGTTCCTGTTAAAGAAGTGATTATCGCCACCGACCCGGACAGCGAGGGTGAAACCACTGCTCTTTATTTGGCGGATTTGCTGCGTACGATGGTGGATAAAATTACGCGTATTGGTTACGGCGTTCCGTTAGGGGGGGATATTGATTACATTGATGAAATGACGCTAGGCTATTCCCTCAAAGGCCGCACCAAACTTTAATGCATCCAAGTGTATATAAACGCCCGTTGTTGTGGGTGTTGATTTTATGGATTATTGGGTTGTTTCTCTTCTATCACCCGGCACCTAAGCCGGGTGATGTTTCCTCTTTTATTTCCCCGCAGGAAGTTGTACTGGAAGGGCAGGTGGAAAATTTTTCCGTTGCCAAGCAGGAATATCATAATGCTATTGTACGCGTGGAACGGATAAACGGTGCAGCGGCTTCCGGCCGTGTATATGCACGGGTAAAATATACGGCTTTGCAGTGGAAAGACCGCGTTCAGCTTCGTGGTAAATTAACAGCACCGTACAATGTAGCTTTGTTAGGCAACTTTGCCTGGGGGGACTATTTAGCCCTTAAAGGAGTATTTGCCGAAATACGCAGCGACTGTGTTCAAATTACCCGCCCGGCAGCCTGGCCGTATAGAGGACTGCGTCTTTTGCGGGAAGACATTTTGCACAGCCTGCAAACGCATTTTCCGGCTCAGTTGGCTGCGGTAGCCGGCGGTATTATGTTGGGGGAGAGGGGAGTTATTTCTCCTGCTTTATATACGGCGTTTCAAGATAGCGGGGCTATTCATTTGTTGGTAGCGTCTGGCGGAAATGTGGGCTTTG
Source organism: uncultured Elusimicrobiales bacterium (assembly GCA_944324095.1). GTDB lineage: Bacteria > Elusimicrobiota > Elusimicrobia > Elusimicrobiales > Elusimicrobiaceae > Avelusimicrobium. The sequence goes on along the minus strand of CALUUY010000007.1, from coordinate 22,518 downwards.
TAACGCTGATGTGTTTTGCGTTTTGTTCTTTATTTGGCATAAGGCGTAAACAAACGGTGATTTTTTCTTTATTAATGGCGGGGGCCTATACATTGGCCGCCGGGGCGGACGCGCCTTTATTGCGCGCGTATTTAATGGCCGTTTGTGCGTGTGTGGGGTTTTTATTGAACCGCAACAGCGGGGTGTTTCAGGGGTTAATAACGGCGGGGTTGATTATTTTAATCAGGGAGCCCGGGGCCGTGTTTGAAACGGGTTTTCAAATGTCCTTTTTGGCCACATTAGCCATTATTATTTGTTTAAATTTTTGGGTACTGCCCGCCAGTTGGCCCAAATATGCCCGGTTTTTTGCCCAGATTTTTTTAGCCACGCTTTGTACCCAGTTGGTACTATTACCGGTGTTTACAAATGTGTTTTACAAGGTATCGGTAGTGGGGCTTTTGTCTAATATGATATTGGTGCCGTTGGCTTCTGTCATTATGGGGGCGGGGTTTTTGTTTTATGTGTTAAATTTAGTGAAGTTGGGGTTTTTAGTGCAGTGGGTGTTGGGGGGACTGTTGTGGGTATTTAGCGGGTTGGTTGGTTTTTTTGCCCGTTTGCCGGGGGCCTCGGTTAGTTGTGCGGCGTGGGGCGGCGGGTTTGTGGCGGCGTATTATTTGGTGTTGTTTTGGGTGTTTCATTGGCCGCAGAAAGAGTTTGCAAAAAAAATCCTGCCGTTTTGTGCAGCGGGTGCGGTTTTGTGCGCGGCGGGGCAGTTGGTTTTTCAATCAGCCGGCCGCGGCTGGATATTGCGCGAATGGAACAAAACCGCCGTTTTGATGCATACACCCCAAGGGGAAACGTTATTATTTGGTGCGGGTATTGATGCAGAAAAATTAATGCGGGCGGTTTATAAAAGCGGCAGTTTGCATATAGACCGGGTGTTTGTTGTCTCTCATTCCAAGGTCGAGGCCGCAAACGCACAAGAACTGGCGCACAAAATGCCTGTGGGCCAAATTGTGTATGCCCGGCCCGGAGAGGTTTGGCCCGGGGAGAGCTGGCCGTTGAAAGACGGACGCATAAACGCGCAATGGGGCGTACATTGCACACAGGACGGCACGGTATATTCCCGCCGCGGATACAGCGGACAAAAAACGGAAACCCTGTCGTTTAACCTCTCGTCCCACCGGCAGGAATGGACGGTAGGCTCCGGCGGGTTTTGCATAGTGTCGCCCGGCGGTATTTGGCAAAGCAGGCGTAACTGTACCGTTTTTTTTCCTATTTAAGCTATAATAAAAGAAAGGAAGGTTTTACTATGACTGAACAAGAACTGCAAGAACATAAACGTTTTTTACGGCGCGCTGTGGAACTGGCCGCCCAGAATATGACCACCGGTAAAGGCGGCCCTTTTGGTGTGGTAGTAGTGCGTAACGGAGAAATTATTGCCGAGGGTTTTAACCAAGTAACCTCCGCCAATGACCCCACCTGCCACGCAGAGGTGGACGCTATACGCAAAGCCTGTAAAAAATTAAATACTTTTGAACTGAAAGACTGTGTGATTTATTCTTCGTGCGAGCCTTGTCCGATGTGCTTGGGCGCCATTTATTGGGCGCGCCCGAAAGCCTTGTATTTTGCGGCTGACCGTTTCTGCGCTGCTAAACACGGTTTTGATGATAAGTTTATTTATGATGAAATTCCTCTCCCGGCCGATAAACGCACCATTCCCACCGTGCACATCGTACTGGACGGGGCCGAAGAACCCTTTGACGTATGGTCGTCCCGTACGGATAAAATAGAATATTAATTTGGGTTATACTTAACCAATGGGCCTATGTAAACATAGGCCCATTTTTTGTTTATTAGGGGCCAAACGGCCCTGGCTTCCGTTTACGAGGAAAGATACAATAAAAATGTACCTAGTGTACAGATAGATTTTCCAAGTTAGAGGGGAAGATGAAAAAACTATTGTTTGTTATCTTTACTTGTTTGCCGGTAACGCTCTGTGCCCAAACGTGGAATAAAGCTCTTCAAAGTGTTTCCCGTAAAGCCAGCAGCCCTTGTTATCAAAGCCATTGTTTACGCACGGTGCGGCATTTACGTGCGGTACAAGGTGCGTTTAAGAAGCCGCAGAGTTTGCAGGTATTGTTAGATAATGAATATATGCCTGAGCGGGTGTATGTATTAACCAAAGCTGATGAATCGTTAGACGTTTGGATGGAACGTTCAAACCGGTTGTTAATTTCCCAGCGTATTATACAAGAACGTAATTTGCGCTTACTAAAACAAAACGGCCAGCAAATTGTGGACGCTATGCAATTAAAGCAAACGGCTACCCCCGTATTGGATGCTAAACGTATTGTGCCTGGGGTCAAAAATGTATTTTTGGGGGAAGATGAACATTTGCCTAATTCTTTACAACAAATGCAACAGGTAATAAAAGACTATATAAGCCGTTATCCTAATAAAAAAGTGGTGTTGTTTACGTCTTTTTTGCCGGATAGCGGGGCCTCGGCGGTTGCTTCTTTTCCTGCCAAAGGCAAGTATGCGCAATATATGTTGCCGTTTAAATCTTTATCGGCCCGCGGTGTGCAGATAGTGGGTTTAGAAGAACAAGTTTCCTCTGGCGGGTGGTATGAAAAAAATGGAACGCTTTTGCGCGCGCAAGATACGGCTTACGGGCGCCAAATTCGCCACAGCCATTGGGTGAAGCGCATTCAAGAATGGCGGGCCAAAAACCCCGATGCCGTTTTTTTCATCTATACCGGTGCCGAACATTGCCGATAGGATGCCCCATACTCTTTACCGGCTGCATTGGGGGAAAAAGACAGCTATGTCGTGTTAATGCAAGGCATAGCCAGTTTAAAAAAATCCATTTTTCATCGTTGGTCTCGGTTTCAGTTTGCTAAACCCGGTTTGTTGTATCCGGCGGATAAAAAATGGGCGCCGGTAGTAGGCTTTGACGAACAACTGATTTTTTAAACATTTCCTTTAGCTAGAGCCGTATGAACCCCCGGGCTTGCCCGGGGGTTTTGTTTTTATAAAAGAATAGCTTGGGGGCAGAATGAATAAGTTTTTAAAAAGCAGGGGTTGTGTTTTAAAAGGGCACGTAGTTAGTTTTGTGAATCGGGGATGGTAACAGGCAAGCGGCCGGCCGGTTTTACACGCCCCAGTAAAACTTCAGCGGCTGTTTGTTGAAATTCTTTTAAAGGGCAAAAAGTGTGTAGCGTGCTTTGTACACATTGCTGGAGCCCAGCCGCGGCAAAGGGGCTGCCTAAACACACTAGAACGCTTTGGCGGAAGCGGGCGGCTTCTTGGCGGGCTATTTCCAATTCTTGCGGGGTTAAATTAATGTGCCCTTTAAAGGATTTGTAGTTGGAAAGAGCCAAAATAATCAGGCAATCTGCCTGGCTGGAGCACAAGGATATGCCGGCTTGTTGCAGGGTTTGGGCAAAGGTTTCGTAGCCCCGTTGTTCTTGGTCTGCCAGGGGCAAAATTTTGACACTCTGGCCGGGGGTTAATGTAAAAGGTTTGTCTTGCACGCAGGATGCTTGAGCCACGCGGCGGTTAAAAGACGTTAATCCCTGTAACGAACCTTGGGCTTGTTGGGCCAGCCGGGCTGCTTGTTGGCAAAGCGTTTCTATGTGGGTAAGAGCTTCTTGCACCTGCGGCAGAGGCAGTGGAGCAGAGGCCAAAAAATCCATTAGCGCCAAGGGGTCGTTCATAGCCAAGAGAATGTGGCTTCCGGCTTGAAGCGCTTGTAAAGAGGCTTGTTTTTCATCTCCAATGGCGCGCATTAGTAAAGCGTCCGTCAGTACACAGCCGTTCCACCCTAGTTGTTGTTTAAGCAGCCGGGTTTGTATAACGGGAGAGAACGACGCCGGGTGCTGAGCGTCTATTTGCGGCAGTAACAAATGCCCGGTCATTACTCCGTGCGTAAGTGGCAACAGCTGGGTAAAAGGGATTAATTCGTGTTCCAATAATTGGGACAGGCTGCGTTGTAAAACCGGCATTGCCAGGTGGGAGTCTGTTTCCGTTTGCCCGTGCCCTGGGAAATGCTTTAAGCAGTTTAGCACGCCCCCTTGTGTAAGCCCTTTTATAAACGCACGGGCCAGGCGGACGGTGTCTTGTGTATGGGCGGAAAATGCACGGGCGTTTACAATAGGGTTGTTGGGGGTATCGGCTAAATCTACTACCGGTGCAAATACCCAATCTACCCCCAGCTCACGGGCTTGCAAAGCGGTTAAAAGGCCTTTTTCAAAAGCCAGGTTTTCATCTCCGGCAGCACCCAAGGCCAGGTTAGGCGCCAGGCGCGGGGCGTCTTTTACCCAGCGGCCCAGGCCGTCCTCATAATCGGCACAGATAAGTAAAGGCTGTTTGGCCGCGGCCCGTACACGGCGTGTAAACTGGTATATTTGTTCCCGCGTGCCGCCATATAAACAAAAACCGCCCACCCCGCGGCGGGCTAAATCTTGCGCTGCGCAAAGGTCTTGCCGGTCAAACCAAAACCCGGGGAATATTAAGCGGTTTATTTGCATAAAGTTATTTTACCTAAAACGGCATTATGTTTTGCCCCGGTGGCGCGGGCGCAGTGGTTGGTTTTGGAATGAAGGGCTTCAAAAGCCATTACCGCAAAGGCGGCGCTTTCCTTAGCCAGCGGGTGAAGGCCGTCTTGATCCGTCGTGTAAACACGGGCGGACGGGTTTAAACGTTTTAAATTATTTAGCAAAGTTTGATTAAATGCACCCCCGCCGCATACGGCGATTTGTTTGCGGCAGGCCGAGGGCAAAAAACAAAGCGCGCGCGTGATAGCAGCGGCGGTAAATAAATTAAGCGTGGCCAAAACGTCTGCCGGAGTGCTGGCGGAGGAGAAATGTTGTTTTAAAAAATTTTCGCCAAAAGTATTTTTATCTAAACTTTTTGGAGGGCGTTTTGTAAAAAACGGCAGGGTCAGCAGGCGGCGCACGGTTTCTTCGTCTGCCTTGCCGCGGGCGGCTAAAAGGCCGTTTTTATCAAAAGGTTTAGAGAGGGTTTGCTGGCAAAATAAGTCCATTAAAGTGTTGCCGGGGCCGGCGTCAAAACCAGTGGTTTTAACGCCGCGTCCAACCGCGGTTACGTTGGAAATACCCCCAATGTTTACTAAAGTGCGCGGGGCTTTTTTGCCCCATAAAAAAGCATCAAAAAACGGAATAAGCGGAGCCCCTTGCCCGCCAAGCGCTATGTCTTTAGGGCGGAAATCACTCACCACCGGCACTCCCAGCGCACAGGCTAAAAAAGCAGGCTCCCCTATTTGCAGTGTGTTGGGGATGGTGTCCTGCGGGCCGTGGTAAACCGTTTGCCCGTGTGAACCGACTACTGCTATGTGTTTAGCTAAAAAAGGGTGTTGGCGCAAAAATTTTTGTGCACAGCGGGCATATAAACGCCCCAATTCAAAATTTAAAGCACTTAGTTGCGGGGCATTACATTCATAGGCGTGCAACAGTTTTTGCTGTAACAGGCGCGGATAACTGTAATTTTTAAATGCCAGCACTTTAAACGGACGCACGGTTACGGCGCAGATGGTTAAACCGTCGGCGCTGGTTCCGCTCATTAATCCTAAAGCAACATCAGTTTTCATTTAATGCTTTACCTAAAAAGCCGCGGTGTTTTTTTAACAATTTTTGCGCAGCTGTTTTGTCCGTCTTTTTGCAAATCATTACACAAGCGGTTTTTACATTATGGCCGGATAAAGTTAAATAATGCGCGGCGGTGGCCTGGTCTGTATGGGCTATTTGCATAATCAGGCGTGTGGCGCGGGCCACCAGTTTTTTGTTGGTGGGGCGAACGTCCGCCATTAAATTGCCGTACATCTTGCCGCATAAAGCCATAGCCCCCGTGGTAATGGCGTTAAGGGCCATTTTGGTGGCAGTGCCGGCTTTCATACGGGTAGAGCCGCAAAGTGCTTCCGGGCCGGTGGGCAGTAAAAGAGCAATGTCTGCAAATGAAAAATCTGCCTTGGGGTTGGCCGTTAACAAGGCTGTGCAGGCACCTAATTGTTTGGCTTGTTCTAACGCGCCTAACACATAAGGGGTAACGCCGCTGGCGGTTAAACCAATGACAAAATCCCCCGTGCGGGCTTTAGCTTGTATGTCTTTGGCGCCATGGACGCTGTCGTCTTCCGCTCCTTCCTTGGCGCGAAACATCGCATTTTTACCGCCTGCAATCAGGCCGATTATTTGTGAAGGCTTGGTGCCAAAAGTGGGTACACATTCGGCCGCTTCCAACACGCCTAACCGTCCGCTGGTGCCGGCCCCTATAAAAATAATTTTGTGTCCGTTTAAGAAAGAGGTGGCTGCCGCGCGTATAGCTTGGGCAATGGGCCTGGCTGCTTGTTTTACCGCACGGGCGGCGTTAAAATCTTCCGCATTAATTTTGCGGGCAATTTGAAGTGGGGTCATCGTGTCTAACCCGGCAGTGTGGGTATTTATTTGTTCGGTAGAGATAGCGTAAATGTTTTTCTCTTTCATATTAATCAGCATCCTGTAACCCAATAGAGCGGGAACGAAACAGTTTTTCCGTTTCTTCCAGCGTTTTTATTTTTCCGGTTAATGGAACCACAGCCAGCGTAACCAAACTGATTAATCCGGCTGCCCAAAAGAAGGCTTCATAGCCCAGCCGGGCTTGCATCCAGCCAGATAGCATAGACGGGCCCATCATACCAATGGCCATAATCCCCGTAGAAATAGCATAATGTGAAGTTTTGTACTTCCCAGTAGAAATATACATAATAAACACGCTAAAAGCCATTAATGCCAGTCCGTTGCCAAAATGTTCCAGCGTAATCAGCAGCGTAATGGTTTCTACCCCCGGCTGTGCTCCGGCCATATAAGCGTAAAAGAAATTGGGCAAAATTAAAATAATGGCAAACGGCCAAATACATTTTTTAAACCCGTATTTGCCTAATAGCCAGCCGCCGGCCAAGTTCCCGGCTATAACCGCCGCCAAACCAAGGGTGCCTTTAATTAAGCCGTATGTGTGTACGGAAAGGGCAAGGGCTCCTTGGGTCTGCGGTTTAAGCAGAAAAAGCGGAACAATTTTTTCCAGCAAGGCGTCCCCTAAGCGGTAAAATAAAATAAACAATAAAATGTACAAAATATTCTTTTGGGAAAAGTATGTTTGAAAGGATTCTTGCCATATATTTTGGCCGGAAGATGGGGCCGGGCCGTCCTGCACGGGTTTGGGCAGCAGGGCCTTGTGGTACCAATAAAGCCCCGCAAACATACACGCTAAAAATAAAAATAGAAGGGCCCAATTATAAGGCCACGTAACCCAAGTTTGGGCTTGATGTTGTTGGGCGATGGCTCCGGTTGCGGCCACTAAAATACCGCTTCCAAAAATCATAGCCAAACGGTAAAAAATTGTGCGGATGCCCACAAAGTATGACTGCTGCCGCGGCGTCAGTGCCAGCAGGTAATAGCCGTCTATGGCAATATCCTGCGTGGCGGATACAAAGGCCCCAGCCAAAAAACCAAACAGAGATAAAGTAAAAAACGTCAAATTGGTAATGCTTTGCGCGTGCGTAAAGGCGTTCCACGCTGTTAGCGCCGCTAACAATAAAAATACGGCACTTAACATTATTTGAGCGCCCAACAACCAGCGGCGTTTGGTGCTTCTAGCGTCCAGAAGCGGGCTCCAAAACATTTTTAAAATCCACGGCAAGTAAAGCCAACCAGTCCAAAACGCAATTTGCGTGTTGGAGTAACCCAAGTCCGCATACAGCACCGCCGATACCGTATTAATGATGATATAGGGTATGCCTTCTAAAAAATACAGGGTGGGTATGTAGGCCCACGGACTTGGGGTAGAAGATTGTTTGGTCATTATTTAAAAAACAATAGCCGCCCAGCCAGGCAGTCTGCCAAAGGCTTAGTGGTGGAGTGGCGTTCAAAAATCATTTTGGCAATAGCCGTCATAGGTACGGCGAGTAGCGCCCCCATAATGCCCCATACCAAGGCCCAAAAAATCAAGCAGGCAATTACAACCACAGGGTCTAAATCCATCCCTTTCCCCAGCCATTTGGTTTCCAAAATGTTACCAATGATAAAATGCGCCGCGGATAATAAACACAGCGCCAAAATGATGTGCCAATCAAACCCGTATTGTAAAAACAAAACCGGCATAGGCAGTATAGTGGAAATAAAAGGCCCAATATTGGGGATGAAGTTTAAAATAAACGTAAGAATAGCCAACATACCGGCCAGTTCACTGCCAACCAAAAGCAGCACTATCCAGGTAGCCAGCGCAGCTAAAATGGATACAAATATTTTAATAATCAAATAAAAAGAAATTTGTTTTTGTATGGTGCTTACCAGGGTGGGTTTATCCGTAGAGGCGGAGGCTTTACCCATAAAAATAAAAATGACAAACAAACAAATAAGCACCGTGTTGGTCACAAACGACACTAACCCGCTGCCAAAGCTACGGACCATATTAAATACGGGCACTTTGGAAAGGTTATCCGTTAAGAACTGGGCGTTTAAATTAATGCCGTATTTTTGGGCGGTTTGCAGGGCCCATTCAATAGTGTCGTTTAGTTTTTCGGTATAAATATCCGCTCCGTTTACAAAAGTTTCAATAGAGCTGGATACAAAGAAAATTGCCAAAGTGGCCAAACCCAAAAAACACAGCGCACAAGCAATTAAGCCTAAACCGTAGGGAACCTTCCAGGAGTGTTTCATCCAGCTGGCCAGCGTGTTGGCCACGATATAGATAAAAAATGCAATTACAAACGGCATAACCACCGTTTTTGTGTAAACCAAAACGGCGGTAAAAGCGGTGCCGGCCAAAATCATTAAACAAATATTGTTAATGGGGGCATAAATGTCCCCGGAAGTTTTTTCTGTCATAGTCTTGTCCCTAATAGTATTTTAATAATATACTAGCAAAAAACAATGTTTCCCCCATATAGTTTACGGGCCAAACAAACAAATTTTAGAGAGAAAAAGAAGATGATTTTCAAAAATGGCGTAAAATTGGTATAATAAATATATCCTTTTTAGGGCAGTTGGCGCAGCGGTAGCGCGTCCGCCTCACACGCGGAAGGTCACAGGTTCAAATCCTGTACTGCCCACCATTTATCCGCCCGTCTGTATAGACGGGCTTTTTGTTTGCCCAAGATGCGCTTCCCGCGGCTTAAATTATATTTGATATACTATTTATAAACCCGTTTTGAGGGAAATTTTTGACTGTAAGGAGCTTGTATATTTTATGGATTGGAGTTTGCTGGTAAACGCATTTATTGCCACGCTGGCTATTTTAAACCCCATCGGCAACGTGCCGGTGTTTTTGGAACACGTGGAGAATGATGAACCCAAAGTGCAGCGCGTGGTGGCAATGCTGATGGCGTTGTCCATCTTTTTAATGCTCACGATGTTTTTTATTTTTGGGGCTAAAATCTTATCTTTATTCGGCATTACTATACCGGCATTCCGTTTGGCAGGTTCCATTATTCTGCTGTTAGTAGGGCTGCGGATGTTACAGGGTAAATCCAAATTTGAAAGCAACGGGATTGAAATGGGCGCCCAGCAAGGCAATACGTTTGACCGCGCCCGCAACCGCTTAAGCCATATTTTGGTGCCGGTGGCTATGCCTTTGTTTATCGGCCCCGGTTCTATTGCCACGGTTATTTTATATGCCGAAAAGACGACCTCTTTTTCTATGGCGGTAATGATGATTGTGGTGTTGTTTTTGTGCTCTGTGTTAGTGGGCGGGGCGTTGGTGGCTTCCCGTTATATTTTTACTAAAATCGGGCCGAACGGAACGCAGATTGTTATCCGTTTTATGGGTATGATTTTGTGCGCTATTGCTATGCAGTTTATGATTGACGGAATTGGGCAGCTGTTGCCCGGGGTGTTGGATTCTCACTTTTTGGGCAGCTTAGCGTCTTTTTCTGCGGCGTAAGTTTTAAACATACAGCAAGGCGGCCCGCGTGTTACGGGCCGCCTTTTTGTTTAGGCGGGGTATAATAGTTATATGGATAAATTTCAGTTAGTGTCTAATTTTAAACCGGCGGGAGATCAACCCAAAGCCATTGCCGCGCTTACCCAAGGCGTGTTGCGGGGGGATAAACGGCAGACTTTGCTGGGGGTGACCGGTTCGGGCAAAACGTTTACGATTGCAAATGTAATTGCCAACTTAAACCGGCCTACGCTTATTTTGTCCCCCAATAAAGTATTGGCGGCGCAGCTGTATGCGGAGTTTAAACAGTTCTTTCCCAATAATGCCGTGGAATATTTTATTTCTTATTACGATTATTATCAGCCGGAGGCATACATCCCGCAGACGGACACCTATATTGAAAAAGACTCCGCCGTAAATGAACACATAGACAAACTGCGTTTAAAAGCCACCACTTCGCTGGTGTCGCGCAAAGATGTGATAGTGGTGGCGTCCGTTTCTTGTATTTACAATATAGGCTCGCCGGATAGCTTTAGAGAGATGCGCATTTATGTTAAAAAAGGGGGGGAGATGACCCGCTCTCAATTAAGCGGGCAGTTAATCAAAATCCAATACCAGCGCGATGAAATGGAATTTACCTCCGGGCGTTTTCGTATGCGCGGCGCTTTTACCGATATTATGACCCCATACAGCCAAAACGCTTTGCGGGTGGAAATTAACGGTAAAACCATTTCCCATATTTATGAAATTCATCCCATTACGGGTGACGTAGTGGCAGAGCTGGAAGAAGCGTGGATTTACCCTGCCAAGCACTTTGTGGCTACGGATGAAGAAACCGTCAGCGCGATTGCCCAAATCCGGGAGGATTTGGAAAAACGCCGCATGGAACTTTTAGCCCAAGACAAAGAAATGGAAGCCTACCGTTTAAAACAGCGTACCGAATACGATATTGAAATGTTGCTTACGGCCGGGTATTGTGCGGGGATAGAAAACTATTCGCTATATATGGACGGAAGAAAACCCGGCCAGCGCCCTGCCTGCCTGCTGGATTATTTCCGCAAATTTGATGATTTTTTAATGGTGGTGGACGAATCCCACGTGGCGCTTCCGCAAGTGCGCGGGATGTATAATGGAGACCGCGCCCGCAAGCAAATGCTGGTAGATTTTGGCTTTCGCCTGCCTACAGCTTTGGATAACCGCCCGCTTAAATTTGATGAATTTGAATCTTTGATGCCGCAAAGTATCTTTGTGTCCGCCACGCCGGGGCCTTATGAGCTGACCGTGTGCGGAAACAATATTGTGGAGCAAGTTATCCGCCCCACAGGCCTGGTGGATCCGCTGGTTACCGTACATCCTACGGAAGGGCAAATTACGCATTTAACGCAAAAAATCCAGGAACACACGGCCAAAGGGGAGCGTACGCTCGTGTTGGCTTTAACCAAAAAAACCGCCGAAGATTTAAGCGCTTATTTTGTGGAGCACGGTATCAAAACGCAGTATTTACATTCGGACGTAGAATCCTTGGACAGAGTGGAAATATTAAAAAAATTCCGCCGCGGAGATTTTGACGTTTTGGTGGGTATTAACCTGCTTCGCGAAGGGATTGATATCCCGCAAGTGGGGCTGGTGGCCATTTTGGGTGCCGATAACGAAGGGTTTCTGCGCAATACTACTACGCTTATACAAATTTCCGGCCGCGCCGCACGCAATGCGGGCGGAGAAGTTATTTTGTATGCGGACAGAAAGACCGATTCTATCAAATACGCTCTGGCTGAAATGAACCGCCGGCGCGAGCTGCAGCAAGCATATAATAAAGAACATCACATCACGCCTAAAACGATTCAAAAAACGGAAGTGGAATTAAAGGAATTTGAACAACAAACCAAAACCAGTGCTTTTGGCATTTTAACCCAAACGCTGCCTGTGCCCACAGCCAAAAATGCCCAGGCCTTAGCTGAAGATTTGGAACAACAAATGCTGCAAGCAGCAGAAGCGCTTAACTTTGAACTGGCCGCAGAACTGCGTGACCGATTGTTTGAATTACGCCAAATGCAGGTAAAAGGCGGCAAACGCACTAAGACGTCTAAAAAATGATGTTTTGCATATCAAACCCCGCCAAGCGTGCGGCACGGGCATTTTGCCAGGTAAGTAGCCCGGGGCGATAAAACAGGTAATTAGTGGTTTTGTGGAAGGGTTCATACCCGCTGTTTTGCAAGTTTTCGTGAAAAGGCATAAAGTGCATTACAAACGTTTCTTGTGCGGGAAATTGTTGAGCTAACGAAAACGGTTCATTATAATCCGTATGGGCCGAACCGGCGTGTACAATAAAAATAGCGTCCGGGTATTCTTTTCTCCAATTTTTCAACACATTGGCCCAATGCGCGTTGCGGGTTTTCATACCCAGCAAGGTTGTTTGTACGGGTTCGTTGTACTCTTTGTCCAGCAAGGCTAGCTTAGGCGGAACCGGTTCTTTAAGCCCCACCCATTTAATGCTGGCCGCTTGCAGGGGGCCAATGTAATATTCAAAAACAGGGTGTCCTTCGTATTGTTCCAGCCCCCACTCATCGGTAAATTCAGAAAATACAAAAATTTGCTTTTCCGGGTGCATAGCCACAAAGGCTTTTAAAGTTTCCTGTAAATGCCGGGTAACGGGTTCGTAATGATATTCCCCCATAAAAATGTATTTTTTGTTTGTGGGCATTAAAGCGGCCAACTGCTCGGGCGATGGGGCAGGTTTTCTAATTAAGTGAGAGGTTAAAAAAGCTCTCTCTTTTAACAGCTGGCGCAGATGTCTTTCATAAATAATACGTTGAGAAACAAACAGATTGTTCTCTTCCAGCGTCCAGCCGTTTACCATATCTGTTTTATACATTCCCAGAGGCTCTTTGACGGGATAGGACAGATTAAAAGCTCGGGTATATTGGTGATTTTTGGAAAAGGCCTCATTAACGGCTTTTGCGCGGGCAATGTTTTGTTGCAGCGCTTTGGTAATGTCTCCCCCGTGGGTACGATTGGCGCGCAGCAAGGTTTGCTCGGCTTTTTTTAAGGATAATTTCCAGTGCTGGGCATAGGCAGGGCTACCGGCGCAGATAAGCACGGCAGCTAAAACAAAGCAAGAAGAATACAAGTTTTTGTGCCTCATACCTTTTATTGTAATATTTAACCGGTTGTTTAACGAGGATCTTTAGGCCTATCTTTACCGGCTATTTGGGCCTATAAAACCTAGGCCCTGCTTCTGGGTGGTATTACGCTTAGGACGGTTGTAAGCGGCAGGGTAAAAGGGTTATTCGTCCAATAAAACTTGCACGTCAAAACCGGTCATACGGGCCAAAGTTTTGTTTTTCCATACTAAAACGCTTTCCCGCAGGTATTGCCCGTGGGTGATGGCGTGGAATTTTTCGTGCTGTTTAATGTACTCTTTGGCATTGCTGGCGGAAATAAACTGCATTACAAAGCTTTCCTGGGGGCTAAAGGAGGCTGAGACAGAGTACGGCTCTTGATAATCCGTATGGGCAGAACCGGAATGGACAAAGAATACGGCATCCGGGTATTTTTGCCGGTAAGCTTTTAAAATTTGAGTCCAATGTGCGTTACGGGCTTTCATTCCCAGCAGCATACTGGGGGCCAGCAGTTCCTCTTGTTCGTAAGAAAGCGCTTCTATTTGTATAGGTACGTTTTCTTCCAGCCCAACCCAAGGCAGCCGGGCTTTATCGTAAAGGGCAAAATATTCTTTTAACGCAAAAGACCACCACGGCAGGGAGGTTGTGTTTTCGGTGGCAAACTCGCTAAAAATAAAAATTTGTTTTTCCGGGTGCAGGCGGGCGAATTCCACCACAGTTTTTTGCAGGTATTGGCTTAAATAATTTTCGTGGTATTCCCCCATAAAAACGTATTTAGCGTCCGCCGGGATAAGGCGGGCCAACTGGTCGGGCGTTTGTATGGGAAGGGTATCCAAATACCGGGGGAAAAGATGTTGGTGCTTTATCAGCTGGCGCAACACTTTTTCATATACAATACGCTGGGCTGTCCATTCCCGGTGTTCAGCAATCAGCCAGCCTTTGGAAAAAGCCATCATAGGGTGGTGTTGTTGAAGGGGGTATTCCCGCAGAAAAACAGGATAATTTTTTGTTTTTATAAAAGCTTTTTGTACTGCTGCGGCACGCTGTAAACTTTGGTTTAGTTGGGCGTCTAAACGGGGGTTTTGTTTAATTAGTTTTTGGGTGTGTTTTATGGCGGCTTTCCATTGTTGGGCAGATAACGGACTGCCTAACAGTATCAAGGATAAAAATAAATAAATAAAATGTTTGGGCATATTTATAAAAAATTAAAAATAACAATCATCTTAACGGTAAAATTACCTGTACGTCAAACCCCGTCATACGGGCAAAATCTTTATTTGCCCAAATCAGCGTGCCGGGCCGAAGGTATTTGCCCTTGGTAACGAGATGAAATTGTTCCAAAACCAGCGGGTAAAGCGGTTGCTTGCTGTCAAACGGAATAAACTGCATTACAAAGGTTTCCTGCGGTTTAAAAGCGTTGGATACAGCGTGGGCGGCCTGATAGTCGGAATGGAATGCCCCGGAATGAACAAAGAATACGGCGTTTGGATAGTGTTTGCGGTAAATTTTTAACAGGTTTAACCAATGTTCATTGCGGGTTTTAATGCCTAGCAAAGAGGCTTCTATGGTGCGGGATAAATCCATAGACAACATGTCTATCTCTTCAGGTGCCGGTTCTTCCAACCCAACCCAAGGAATGTTGTTGCGGACGTATTGGTTTAAATCTTTTGAAAAAAATTGAAGGGTTCTATCAAACGGGTCATTTGTGTCATAGACAAATTCCGTAAACACAATTACTTGTTTTTGGGGGTGCAGGCGGGCAAATTCCACCACAGTTTTTTGCAGGTGGAGGTTTAATACGTCCTCGTGATATTCCCCCATAAAAACGTATTTAGCGTCCGCCGGGATTAAATGGGCCAGTTGCTGTGGCGTCTGTATCGGGGTTTGTTTGATGAATGGCGTCCATTTTTCTTTGTTTTTTTTCATCTGGCGCACCACCCGTTCATTGATAATACGTTGGATTAACCATTCCCGGTTTTCGCTCAACTTCCAGCCTGTTGCGTATTTGGAGAATCCGTAGGATTTCTTAAACAGCTTGGCACTTTCCAAGAAGCTGTTTTCCGCCTTGGATAAAGCCGCACTGGTTTCTAGGGCGCGTTCAATGCTGTTTTCCAACGCTCGATTTAAGTTGCCGTTGTATTGGCGGGAGGCTCTGGCAGCGGTTTTTTGTGCTTGTTTTAAAGCGGCCTTCCATTGTTGGGCGGATATGGGCGTACCCAACAATGTAACAGCTAAAAATACACCAAGAAGGGGTTTAGTCATTTATGTTTATCCTCTGCCGTGCTGCGGGGCGGATGTTATTGCAAGTAAAAGATGGCTTGCACATCAAAGCCGGTCATACGGGCAAAATCTTTATTTGTCCAAATCAGCGTACCGGGGCGCAAATATTTGGCGCGGGTGACTATGTGAAATTTTTCCGTATTCAGCGGATAGTCGGGCAAGTTGTCCACAAACGGGACAAACTGCATTACAAAACTTTCCTGCGGTTTAAATGCCGTAGATACGGAAAACGGCTCCTGATAATCTGAATGTAAACTGCCGGAATGGATAAAGAATACGGCGTCCGGATATTTCTGCCGGTAAGATTTTAAAATTTGTATCCAGTGTGCGTTGCGGGCTTTAATGCCTATTAACGTGGTTTGGGGCGGCCAGCATAAATCCGCCGTTACCATACGTATTTCTTCCGGGGGGACCTCTTCCAGCCCTATCCAGCGTATGCCGTTTTTCTTGTATTGGCCAAGGGCGCTGTCAAACATATAATCTTCGTCGGCAAAATTGTGGACGTTTTCATTGGCAAACTCGCTAAAAACAAATACTTGTTTTTCTGGATGTTGCAGCGCATATTGTACCACGGTTTGCTGTATTTTAAGGCTTAAAAAGTCTTCGTGGTATTCGCCCATAAATACGTATTTTTTATCCGTGGGGATTAATGCCGCCAGTTGGTGAGGTTCCATTACGGGCTGCTGTTTTAAAAAAGCAGGCCATTTGTTTTTGTTTTTAAACAGCTGCCGGCGCGTTCTTTCATACACAATGCGCTGGATTAACCATTCCCGGTTTTCGTTTAATTTCCAGCCGTCGGCATAGGCGGTCATCCCATAGGAATTTTTAAGCAATATAAAGTTATTGGTAAACGTATTATTGTACCGGCTGACGGGTTTAAAGGCTTTGTTTACGGCATTGGCGCGAGAGATATTTTGCCGTACCGCGTTATTAATTTTACCGTTATGTTGTTGGGCCGCTTTTACAACGGCTTTTTGGGCGCGTTGTAAGGCTGCGTTCCATTGTTGGGCGGACAGAGGCGCGCAAAGAAAAGTAAATAAAATCAAATGAGAAAAAATAATCCAAGTTGTCTTCATATACATATTGAAATACTTTTTAGTTATAAAACAAAGGGCCTTTAGACCTATGTTTTAGGGTTTTTTAGTCCTAGGGCGTCCCTTCAGCAAGGGGGCTTTAAAATTGGTAAAATAAATTTATGCAAGAAATTACACTGCCCGTGCAAACGGTAGAAAAAGTAATCGGCCTGGAAGAGGTGGAAAGCACCCATAATCTAGCCAAAGAATTGGCCGAACAAGGCGAAGCCGCCAACACCATGGTGCTGGCTTGCTGCCAAACCAACGGACGGGGCCGTTTTGAACGGACGTTTAGCGCCCAGGAAGGCGGTATTTATTTTACCTTGATTTTACGCCCGGCAGCTACGGGGCGTATGGACAGCTTGTATGTGCACACCGCACAAGCTGTAAGCGAGGCGCTGGGAGCTTTGTTTGAAATTAAAACAAAAGTAAAAACCCCCAACGACATCCTGGCTTGGGACGCTAAAACCCATAGCTGGAAGAAACTAGGCGGCGTTTTGATAGAAGCCAGCGCGCCGGAAACCGGCAACAACTGGTTACTGGTTGGGGTGGGGATTAATGTAAACAACCCGCTCCCTGCTTCTATAAGAAAAACTGCCGTAAGTTTAAAGCAGTTGTTGGGGCAAAATATTATGAAAGAAGTGGTGTTGGAAGACGTACTGGAGCACTTTTGGCGCCACTATGCCCAATGGGAAGCTTTCTCCCGCTAACAGTTTAAATAAATAAAACCCCGCAGATTAGTCTGCGGGGTTTTTGTTTGTGTGGCAAATTAAATTTATAAATCGCCAATAGCTTGTTTTACCTTAACCACTAACTCTTTGAGCACAAAGGGCTTGGCGCAAAAGTCTTTAACTTGCGGATAGGTTTCAAACAGTTTTTGGGATTCTATCAAAGCGGAGGTTACAATCACCGGGATAGAGCCCAGTTGTTCATCTTCGCTTAATACTCTAACGATAGACGCCCCGTCCATCCCCGGTAACATTACGTCCAATAAAATTAAATTAGGATGAAATTCTTTAATCATCGCCACGGCTTCCCGTCCGCTTTGGCAGGCTTTCACTTCATAGCCTTCACGCATTAACACCAGCATTAGAAGCTCTACAATGGATGTTTCATCTTCAATAATTAAAATTCTTTTTTTCATAGCACTCACCCCAATCCTACTGTAATATTTATTATACTTTTTTATATGGCAAAAAAAAAATTTGATGCTTCCGTTCTTCCCCGTATGCGTGCCTTTGCTGCGCGTTTTATTAAAAGGGGGGATAGTGTTCTGGTGGGTTTTTCAGGCGGGCCGGATTCGGTTTGCCTGCTGCATTTTTTAAATTATTTATCCAAAGAAAAACATTTTGATTTGGCTGCCCTGCACGTTAATCACTCCCTGCGCGGCCCGGCCGCCTTGGCAGACCAGCAGTTTTGCAAAAAGTTCTGCCAGCAACACGGCATTGAATTTTTTGCCCAAAAGCTAGCCGTCCGCCAACTTGCCAAAAAGTGGGATCTAAGCCTAGAACACGCCGCCCGCAAAGCCCGTTACCAAGCCCTAAGCGCGGTGGCTAAAAAATGGGGTGCCAATAAGGTGGCGTTGGGCCACCATTTGGATGACCAGGCCGAAACGGTTTTGCTTAATATGCTGCGCGGCACCAAAGCCAAAGGGTTGTGCGGAATACCGGTACAGCGTCCGCTGGCGGAAGGAATAGAGATTGTCCGCCCGCTTTTGTGTGTAACCCGGGCCGAGGTGGAAAATTATTTGGCCCATAACGGCTTGTCTTTTGTGGTCGATCAAACCAATGCGGACGAAGCCTACACCCGCAACTGGATCCGCGGCACGCTGTTGCCCTTTTTGGAAGAGAAACAGCCTCAAATCCGGGCGCATTTAGCAGGTATGGCGCAGGAATTGCAGGAACTGTTTGAAAAAAATGCCCGCTGAAGAAACTCTTTTTCAACAAGTCTTTTCCGGTTTAAACGCGTTACCTGCCGGTGCGTCGGTTTTTTGCCGGTGCCGGTTTGAAAACTGCCGCATGCCCGGGGTGGTTTTAAACGGTATGACGTTTGAAGATTGCACTTTTTATGCTTGTGATTTATCTTTAGCCAGCCTGCAAGGAACGGCGTTTAAAGACGTATTGTTTGAAGAATGTAAACTGCAAGGGACTGCCTTTTATGTTTGTGCACGGTGGTAGTTAGCCGTGCGTTTTAAAAAATGTTTATTGCGGTTTGCGTCTTTTGCGCAGCTGCCATTAAAAAAGACCGTGTTTGAAGCGTGTGACTTGCAAGACGCTTCTTTTGTGGATACTCAATTGCAGCAGGCAGTATTTACTCATTGTAATTTATCAGGAGCGTCCTTTTTGCATACCCATTTGGAAGGGGCGGATTTGGCTTCTTCGGTAGGGATGGTGTTAGAACCGGAAAACAATTTTTTGCGCGGGGCAAAGTTTTCTGTGTATAGTTTGCCCGGCTTATTAAGCCGGTATGGATTAGTGGTGGAAGAACTATCCTAATCTAGTATTTGGCGCATCATTTGGTAAAACGGTTTTTGTGCGTATTTTTCTGCAAAAGGGGAGTGCCCACAACGGGGCAGCAGGTGTACATTTAGGTGTTTTTTACAGAGAGAAAACGGCTCTGTTACTCCTTTTGCCGGGTGAGGGTCTTGAAGGCCTTGTATCAATGTAACAGGCGGGCGGAGGTGGGTGATGGTTTTAAGTAAGCTGCCGTTTTCCCGCAATGTTTGTGCTTGGGGCCAGACGGTTTCAAAGGCATAGGCGTCTGGGGCTAGCCCGTCCGGGTCTGGCCCTAAATCTACGGGGCAGACATTGTCTGCCCGGCTGCATAATACATCCAATTCTTTCATAGCTTGCGGTTTTTGACTCTGGGGGCCGTTTGTTAAGGTTTTTAGCGCTTGCACATAGCGTTGGGCCAAATCTAGGGATAGGTTTTCCAATCTTTTTTCTTGTATTTGTTGGGTGTAGTGGGGGGTAAGTGGCGGGCAGCCGATTAGCACGAGATGTTTAAAAAAATCAGGCCGGCGCTCAGCCGCTAACAAAGAGAGCCAAGCTCCCCAGGAATGTCCGATAACTACCAGTTGGCGTGTGTGTGCATAAGGGGATAGCTGCTCCAGCAGTTCTTGCACCAACGCCTCCACCTCATAGCGGCTTTGTATAGGTTCCAATACGCCTGTGCCGGCGGATAGGGTATGAGCCAAGGCATAAAGTGAACCGCAGGCCCCGGGCCCACCGTGTATGACGGCCGCCGTAAAAGGAGGTTTCCCGTGCAGGCGCATCATAGGGGCGCTCCTGGCAAATCGGTATAATGCATATCGTCGCGGATGCCAAAGCGGGTGAGGCAAAAATCGTATTTCACGGGGTCTTGGGGGCAAAACCGGGCCAGAGAGCGGGTGATTTCCAAAGCGGTGTTTATATCGGCCGTTTGGCGCGTGGTTAGGCCCAGCATTAGGCCTAGGCGGTGCATATGCACGTCCAGCGGAATAATGAGTTGGGACGGGGAGATCTTCGTCCACCCGCCGGGATCCACCTCGTCTTGGCGCACCATCCAGCGTAAAAATAAATTCAAGCGTTTTAAGGGGGAGTTTTTAGCCGGGTCTGGCACCAAAGAGGGAGGGATGAAGGGGGTTCTTAATTCTTTTGCAAAAGAGCGCAGTGCCGGCAGGAGATTGTCTTCTTGTGTAGTTAGGTTTTGTACAAAGCAGTTTTCTAAAGAGCCGTACTGCTTAATAATGCGTTTAATGTTTTCCAGTAAACCACACAGTTCTTGTAAAGTAGTAAAGCGGTATTTAAACCCCGCCAAAGCTTTTTGCCAGTGGCGTTTGTTTTGCTGGACGATAAAGGCGTGCGGCCCGTTGGGCATAGCGTTAAAAAGAGTTTGCAGGTTTTTGATGATTTGCTTAACATTGCCATACGCCAGGCAAGCTGCCAGTAAGGCGGCCAGTTCCCTATCCGGCAGGGAAGGGTATAGATAGACAAATTGAAGTGGGTCTGGCGTAACTAAAGCGCGTTTGTTAAACTGTTTGTATAGACGGTTAAAATAAAGACGGTCTTTTTGCATACCTTCATTCTATCAATTTGATAACATATCTATTATGAGTTTAAGTAAAGTGCTGGGTTTGGCGTATTTAAATAATTTGCCCGTGGCGGATTTGACTTTTGATTCAAACGCCGTTAGGCCGGGCTCTGTCTTTTTTGCGTTGAAAGGGGCCCGTGTGGACGGCAACTTGTTTATAGAGGCGGCCGTATCACGCGGAGCCGTGATGATTGTATCAGCCCAGCCGGCCAAAAAAAATTACGGGGTGCTGTATTACCAGTCTGACGATATAGAACGGGATATGGCGGACGCCGCTTATGAGTTTTATCAACGCCCGTCCGACCGGTTGAAAATTATCGGCATTACCGGCACCAAAGGCAAAACCTCCATTGCGTATTTGGTGGAAAGTGTCTTGGCTCACGCCGGCAAACAGGTTAGCGCGTTAGGCACTATTAATTACCGCATTAACGGCAAAGTTCAATGCGCTGCCCCCAATACCACGCCGGCCGCCTTGCCTTTATTTAAACTGTTGCACAAAATGGTGCTTAAAGAAAGTGAGTTTTTGGTAATGGAAGTGTCTTCCCACGCGTTAGATCAAAAACGTGTGCGCCGCATTGATTTTGATACGGCCGTATTTACTAATTTACAGCACGATCATTTAGACTATCACCTTACCTTTGAAAATTATTTCCAAGCTAAGCACAAACTGTTTGAAAATCTCCTCAGCCCGCACAACCATAAACCTGCCCGTTGTGCCGTGTTGAATGCAGATGATGAATATGGACGGCGTTTAATGCAGGAACTGCAGGGGAAGGTGGACGTGGTTACGTATGCTTTGGAAGGGCAGGCCGATTATATTGCTGAAAACATCCAAGAAACGCTGGATGGAACCAGTTTTACCATTAACGGGCAAAACTGTCATATTCGTTTGCTGGGCCGGCACAATGTGTATAACGCGTTGGCGGCGTATGCGGTTTGTGCTCATCATCAAATCCCTGCGCAAACGATCATAGAGGGGCTTAGCCGGTTAAACGGGGTGCCGGGGCGTATGGAGCGCGTACGTGCCGGACAAGATTTTTATGTGTTTATAGATTTTGCTTATACGGATGAGTCTCTTAACCGGGCGTTGGATACCGTATTACACTTTAAGAAAGGGCGTATTATTACCGTATTTGGTTGCGGCGGGGAAAGAGACCGCACCAAACGCCCTTTAATGGGTAAAACCGCCTGCCGTAGAAGCGACTTGGTTTTTTTAACCAACGATAACCCCCGCCGGGAAGACCCGCAACAAATTTTTACGGATATTTTAAAAGGGATGGAAGGATATTCCAATTTCATTGTGGAGCCGGACAGAGCCAGCGCCATTAAGCGTGCTTTAGCCCAGGCCCAAAAGGATGACATTGTCATCATAGCCGGTAAAGGGCACGAAGAATATCAAATTATTGGCACGGAAACCAAAGCCTTTTCAGACAAAGCAACCGTGCTGGAGTATTTAGGGGGTAAAAGCCGTGTTTCACAAAAATAAGTATAAAAAAGCCTGTGTAATAGGGATAGGCCGCAGCGGGCGCGCGGTGGCCAGCTTGCTGCATAGGCAGGGGTATCAGGTGTTAATTAGTGAAGAGGCGTTTATAGAACACGTGGACTCCTTTAAACTGCCCGTCGCAATTGCGGTGGAAACGGGCGGCCACACCAAAGCGGTTTTTGAAAGTGATTTTATAGTAAAAAGCCCGGGTATTTTGCCCACAAGCCCGGTACTGGCGGAATGTAAAAAAAGAAAAATTCCTGTATTTAGCGAGTTGGAAACCGCCCTGGCGTTTGCCCCTAAACATTTGGCTGTTTTTGCCGTAACCGGTACCAACGGCAAAACGACCACCACTTCTTTGCTGGGTGAAATTTTGGATGAACACTGCCAGCGGGAAGGGCGTGGCCGGCAGACTTTTGTTTCCGGCAACATCGGCACGCCGGTGTCCACCGTGGTGGAGCAGCTAAGGCCGGAGGATTTTCTAGTTATAGAAGTATCCAGTTACCAACTGGAAGACAGCACCTATTTCCGCCCGCGTTATGCGTGTATTTTAAACGTAACGCCGGATCATTTGGATCATCAC
>CALUUY010000006.1 GCA_944324095.1 uncultured Elusimicrobiales bacterium | reverse complement strand
TCATTTTTATCCCCGGCGCATTAAATTTGGCTTAAATCAAATACAATGCGTTCCAAACGATAGGGCTGCAACACAAACTGGAAATACACCACTAAAACCATATTTACAAACCCAAACCAAAAGGCAAAGCGTTTCCCTTTAGCAGGGACAAACCAATAAGCTAGCCCCCATACCAACAATAAACCCAATAATGCAATTATGTATTCCATATATTTCTCCTATTTATAAAACCCAATCTTAGGTGTGGTAGTTTGTTGTTTAACCCGCTGTTCCTCTTCCAGCAGGTTAACAATAGCATCCACATCTTTTAGACTATCTAAAATTTCTGCCTTATTTTTTACTACTTCAAAGTCGCCCGGGGTAAGTGAAGTTAAATGATACACTTGTTGGGGCAAAATTTTCAACTTATAAAAATAATTAAATGCTTCCACCACTTGTGGCACCGTTAAAAAGCCGTATTTAACCTTAAAACTAAAACGCCGCAGGCAGGCCGCGTCCAACCGATCCATTAGATTTGTGGTACACACAAACGGATAGGGGTGGCTTTCCATCCAGGTAAGCATTTCGTTCACAGCGGTAATCTCCCAGGAATGGCGAGCGCGGGAACGATCCTGCAAAAAGCTGTCTGCCTCGTCAAACACCAGTAAAAATTTGTCTTCCTTAGCGCGTGCAAAGGCTGCTGCAATATTTTCTTCCGTTCCTCCCACAAAAGAGCTAATTAAAGAGGATGCCCGCTCTTGGCGCACTTCCAGCCCCAGTTCATCCGCCAAATACCGTGCATAGGCCGATTTACCTGTGCCGGACGCCCCATATAAACAAAGCGAAAAGTTGAGCTTTCCCAATTTTTTGATTTGTTGAGTAAGCAAGGCTAAGTCTGTATCCGCATTGATAAGGGCGGAATTAAAATCTTTGTGTTTCTGTTCCTCTACACTTACTTTACGCCCGCCACGCATGGCTTGCGTCATAATTTCTAGGTGTTGGCGTACGGTGTATAAATCACCTTTCACTATAGAAGCCGCCCGAGCGGCGCCGGTAATCATAGCCGGGGGAACCGGGAAATCTTTGGCCAAAGCCAATGTGGCCTTGTAAGAGCAGGGCAACTGATAGGATTTTAATTGGGCACGCCATATCTTTTGGCGAATGTTAACCGGGGGCTCCTCAAAATGTACAGCTAAAGTAAAACGGCGGATAAAGGCCGGGTCCATACGCTCGATGTGATTGGTCGTCCAAATAACCGGGCAAGGGTTGTTTTCCAACAGGCGGTTTATTTCCACTTTATCACACTGGGTCATACGGCTGGAGAATATGTCTTCGGCCTCATCTAAAAGCAGGCAAGAACGGGGTTCCCCGGCCAAAAGCTCGGTTTTTTGGTGTAATTCCTGTAAACGATAATTATGCCCACGCTCTTTATCCACTTTTTCCCCCACCGGGTAGATAAGGCGTTTAGCGCGGGCCGCCAGCATTTGGGCAAAAGTGGTTTTTCCTGTACCAGGGTTTCCATACAAAAGGATATTAAAACCTTTGCTTTGGGCGGCATTTTGCATTAATTTGACGGCAAAATCTGTTTCTTTCACGTAGGCAAAATCCCGGGGAGTATGGGAACACTTTAAGGGTGTACCCAAAAATGCGGCTTTTAATTCATCTGCCGTATTATACTTATATTTAAAAAATTCCCGAATAACCTCCGGCACTATATATTCCGTAGAAAAAGTTTTGCGTGCCATAATCAACCCGAAGCGCATTAAAGGAGCCGTGGGAACCAATAAAGAAATAGCATCATCTTCCGGCATATTGGCTAGAGCCGCCATATTGCCGATGGAAAAGTCCCTCGAGCTTATATTGCACATCATAAAATGGCGCAAATAATTATTTTTACGGCATAATATGGCCCCCTCTAATAACAGCGCCTCTTGCAAACTCAAATGAAACAGTTGCTTAGCAAACACAATATTTTTTTCCAATGTACTCTGCGGCAAAAGTTCGTCCTTTACCTCATACCGGCACAACAAATTACGAACCTTTTTGTAAGAACTTTTTTTAACTCGCTCAGGCAATATTTGAAGCTTTTTCCCTTTATATAATCCATAACGGTTTGCCCAACGGATTACATCCGTTTCATCTACATTGTTTAAATCTTCCATATTGTCCAATAAGCGGTTGATGTAAAAAAAGCTGCGGCAATCATCGTAACTATAAGTCATACAAACCTCCTGATAGACATAGTGTAGAAAAGCCGAACGACAGCATCGTGTCGCGCTGCAAAAATGAAAACGAATATAGCGGAAAAGATAGTATAATTTTTAAAAACGACACCCCCCTGTCGCTACACATTGTTAACATTAGCAAGAGGTTTTTATGCAAAAAGAAATGCACAACAAAATAACCCGCCTATTGTATGAATTAAACGCATTAGACAAAGGAGCTATATGCCTGGCGGATATGGCGGCAGAAATTGGGGTTTCTTTACGCACCCTGCAGCGGGATATGAGAGACATACAAGAAGCGGACTTTCCTCTTTATTGCCCAACCCCCGGGGAATATGCGTTTGTAGAAGGGTTTTCTTTAGAAAAGATGAAAATTTCTGACAAAGAGGCCTCTTTAATGATTGTTATGCACGAGGTAGCATCCTCATTAGGAGCCAATTTTGATGCCTCGTATGCCCAGCTTAAAAAACGCCTGCTGACTGCCACCAAAGAAAGCCCCTTTTTTGTTAAATTTACCACAGGGGAAACCTTCCCGGAAGGGCCTATTGCTAAAACCATTTCACAATGTATCCAAGATAAAGAAGAAATCTCTATCTGCTATGCTGGCGGCAAACGAGCCTGTTACCCGGTACGCCCGCTAAAGTTAATTTGGATAGAAGGTTTTTGGTATTTATTGTCTTTAACTGACGATAACAAATTACTTAAATTCCGCCTAAACAAAATAAACTCGGCCCAACCTTTGGGGAGATATTTTACCCACACGCCCGATACGGAGAACCTGATTCGCCAAGGCACCAACATCTGGTTTGATACGCAACGGCCTTTAAAAGTGGTTTTGGAGGTATCCCCCCAGGTGGCCAAATATTTTCAAGTGCGGGATTATTTCCCTTTGCAAAAAATAGAAAAAACACTGCCTAACGGCGGGCTGATTATTTCCTGCCAAGCGGTAAACGCACAAGAAATCACCCCCACTATTTTGCACTGGATACCGGATATTAACGTACAAGAGCCTTTATCCTTACAAAAAAACATCCAAAACGTGTTAAAAAAATACATAACAAAAGAACAAGATAATAAAACCCAGTAAAAACTATATTGCCGGTTTTACACGGTTACACTTCAGTTATCCAAAATCCAGCCGACGCAGATGAAAATGCAAGTTCAATTGCTGTTGGGCGCACCATTTAAAACCACGCGAAAGCGTGGTTTTTTATTGGGGCACACAGCTACTACAAGTAAGCTTGATAGGGCTAATAATTGGATGTAAAAATCCCCGGCATTACCGGGGATTTTTATATGAGTAAACCATCTTTGCGTCTATACTCGCACCAAACCACGTGTGGTTAAACGAAGGCTGGGAATAACCGGCAGGGAGATAAAACTCAACGTCATAAAAGGGTCAATCCCCTCCCTCACGCCTAAAGCCTTTGCCTGCATTTTAGCGTTTTCCAGTTGCTCATTCATTTGTTTTAAGGGCACGTTACTCATTACGCCGGCTATTTCCAACACCACATTAGCCAGAACCTGTCCCTTATCCACCACGGCAATACCGCCTTGTTGGCGGATAATTTGATTGGCAGCCACAACCATATCCGCTTCATTCGTCCCCACAACAATCAAGTTATGGGAATCGTGCGCCACGGAAGTTGCCACCGCCCCGTGTTTTAGCCCATACCCCTGCACGTACCCCAAACCGATATGGCCCGTATAATGATGTCTTTCTATAACAGCTATTTTTAAAACGTCTTGCTCCAGGGAAATATGCTCTGCTTGCCCGTTATCGGTAGATATAATTTCCCCCGGAACTAAGCCGATAACCCCCAGTTTCCCGGTAGTTTTAAAATGTTCCTCCGTAACCGGTTGTACGTGAAAAGTATGCTGGGCGGCTTCTTCCAGCTCAGCAGCGACTGGCGGAACATCAAACGGAACAACCGCACCGTCCTTATAGCGGCAAATACCCTTCTTCCACACTTGCTGTACTTGGAAATTTTGCAAATTATCAACCGCCACTATATCAGCCATATAGCCGGGGGCTATAGCGCCCCGGTTATCTAAATGAAAATACTGGGCCACCTGAAAAGAGGACACTTTAACAGCAATAACAGGATCCGCTCCGTGGCACAAAACCGCGTTTCTTACGATGTAATCAATATGGCCTTTATCCAGCAAGTCATTGGGATGTTTGTCATCGGTACAGAACATACAGCGCTGGGCGTATTGAGGCGTTAATAATGGGGCAAGAGCCGCCAGATTTTGAGCGGCGGTGCCCTCTCGGATCATAATATATTGCCCCAAAGATAACTTGGCTTTGGCTTCCGGCAAAGAGGAGCACTCGTGATCAGAACCAATGCCACACGCCACATAAGCCTCCAAATCTTTTCCACCCAGCCCGGGGGCGTGACCGTCTATACGTTTGCCTTTTTGTTGGGCTGAAGCCAATTTGGCCAGCACAGATTGTTCCCCGTGTATTACACCATAATAATTCATCATTTCCGCCAGGCCCAACACGCGGGGATGTTTGTAAAATGGATTAGTATCGCGCCAGGTTAAATTAGCCCCCGCTTCATCTAAGGACGTTGCCGGCACACAAGAAGGTAGCATAAAAAATACATCTACCGGCAGGTTTTCCGTGGCTTGTAACATATATTGCAAGCCTTTGGTGCCCATAACGTTGGTAATTTCGTGCGGGTCAATAACTACGGCCGTAGTACCGTGAGCCAACACCGCTCTAACAAACTCCGCCGGGGAAACTAAGCTAGACTCCAAGTGAATATGCCCATCAATAAACCCGGGCACCAGCACCTTGCCGCGCACATCTATTTCTTGTTTGCCTTGGTAATTACCAACACCCGCTATAAGGCCGTCCGTAATGGCAATATCAGCCGTTTCAACCTGGTTTGTAAAAACGTTTACATAAGAGGCATTTTTTAAAACCAAATCAGCTTGTTTTTCCCCTCGGGCAATCTGCGCTAAATTTATATTTAGCGATACAAGCTGGCGGAATGTTTTACAGCCTCCACAAGTTGCTTTTCTCATTTTGTTCTCCCGGACGCGAGCGCACCCTATTTCTGTGTGTTATTTGCAAGATAGTATATCAAAAATCATAGGCATTATAGGAGAGAAAAAAGGTGCAAAATTTTTATCGTTATTAGACAAGATACAATATACCCCAATTAGATAGGAATTTCGATGGAAGCTCAATATGATGGTAGGGCCGTGGTTTTACGACATAATCGGGCCGGAGGCTCATTGAACACGCAATAAACGTTTAAAGGTTTGTTCATTAAACCGATAAGAACTATGGCCAGGTTGCCCGCCACAATGGCATAAGACGCTACATCTTTAGTAACCAAGCGTCCCCCCCCAAATTAGCGCTCCACATACAAGCTTGCATTACAGATGTGGGACAGGGAAGGACGAAGATTCTCGGTCATCATCATACAATGTCCAGCCAAAAACCACAATAATGATGTGATGCCTAAAATGGAAACGAAAGAACTTTCGGCGCCAGCGGTTAAACGCCCACCAGATAGACTTGAACTTAAACCCCAAGCTATGAAACCCAACAGCAGAAATACCCACACTGGAAAAATAATCATAAACCAATTCCAGCGGATACCCCGTATGGGCGGTTAAAAAGGCCTCCCAATCCGGCAGCCATTCCCGGTCAGCATACAAACGGGGCCTATTAAAGACTTGTAACTTTAAAAGCGGAAAGCCTTGGCGGATAAAAAACTTCCAGTCATTAAATACGCTTTTATCCCCCTCAGTAAAAGCTGCCGCATACGAAAAACCTCCACTGCGCAACATTCCCGGCAAGGCTTTTTCATATTTGCGTATCACGTCCCCCACTTCCGGCTGGGGTTGTACGGAAAGGAAAAATTGCCTAAACACGTCCGACTGTAAAACTTTTTGCTTAAGTACAAAAAAGAAACTGCCCATATAGTCTTGTTCAAAACTATTCATCGCCCACGCATCCGCCGGCGAAGCAGAACCTTTCTGCATAAAAGGAGCTAAATCAAAAAGAGGGGCCAGTACAGAATCATTAGTAAACAGACATTCGTCATATTCGGCCAGTTTATCCCAACCGATTTTAAATATCAACTCCTGCCAAGAGCCAAAATCATACTTCTTATGACGAAAACCCCACGCCCCCTTAGTGTATGGCGCCAGTTTGGCTAATTCCTGCGGGGCCATAGCGCAATCTGCCAGGTAATAAACATCCGCAAATACGGCCAAATGTTTGGCGTAATACACCACATAATCCGCCACCTGGCCCTTGGAATGAAAACCTGCCAACAAGCAAATTCGTTTGGTCATAACGTAAACCTAAGCTGTCTGTTATATTAAACGTTAACGCCGGGTTAATTTTTAAGCAGGCGTGCTAAATACTGATAATAGGAATTTTTAGGCTTATCGGCTAAGTACGCCGATAACTGCGCAGGAGAAATAAACCCTTTCTGCAAGGCTATTTCTTCCGGGGAAGCTATTTCTATACCTTGGTTTAACTGCATACTGTGCACAAAATCCGCCGCTTGGAGAAGTGTTTCGTGCGTGCCGGTGTCCAACCAGGCAAACCCACGCTCCAAACGCGCTACACGCAGTTTTTTATCAGCCAAGTACAGTTTATTTAAATCGGTAATTTCCAGTTCACCCCGGGCGGAAGGCTTGAGCTGTTTGGCATAATGAACTACTTGGTTATCATAAAAATACAAACCAGTTACCGCAAAATTACTCTTGGGGTGGGCGGGTTTTTCTTCCAAAGACACAGCCTGCCCCTCCTCATCAAACTCCACAATCCCAAAGCGTTCCGGT
Organism: uncultured Elusimicrobiales bacterium; assembly: GCA_944324095.1. Lineage (GTDB taxonomy): Bacteria > Elusimicrobiota > Elusimicrobia > Elusimicrobiales > Elusimicrobiaceae > Avelusimicrobium. The sequence goes on along the minus strand of CALUUY010000006.1, from coordinate 41,251 downwards.
TCGCTTGTTTCGTAAACAAATACGGTAGCCCCTTGAGTTTGGTGGGAAGCCTCCTTAAGAAGTTGCTCAAAACCGCTTCCGTAAAAAATATTGTCCCCCAAGATGAGGGCGGAAGAATCCCCCTCAATAAAATCTTCCCCCAACAAAAATGCGTCCGCTATGCCTTTTTTAATGTGCTGTATTTTATAACTAAAATGCATCCCCCATTGGGAACCGTCCCCCAATAATTTTTGGAAATTGGCATCATCTTCCGGGTTAGTAATAATTAAAATGTCTCTAATACCCGCCATCATAAGTACGGACAGCGGATAATAAATCATCGGTTTATTGTAAATGGGAAGTAAAATTTTGGAAATAGGCAAAGACGCCGGATACAACCGCGTACCTGCCCCACCCGCTAAAACAATACCTTTCATAATGTTTCTCCTAAAAATTGCCTAAGGCTTTTTATATTATACCCACAAAATCCCCAGGCATACAACCCGCCCCATACATCTGCTTAAAATCTAAAATAAATAAACGGATTGTATGTGGAAGAGGCAATGCTGGCAGCTGACAATATAAACAATATCATTAACCATACATTTACCAAGGTTTTGGCTATTTTGCGGTTGTCCTTTATATCCAGCATTTTGCTAAATATAGGCATAGAGCACAACACGGCCGCCAGCAATGCAATCAATTTAATATTGTCCACATAATAGGCCGAAGCATACACAATATCGTGCCCTTTTAATAAGCCAAACATATTTCTTAAATAATCTACGGCATACGTCATATTATCCGCGCGGAAGAACACCCACCCAATTAAAAAGGCAAATATACAATAAATATGTTGAAGGGCGCGGATAACGGGCCCGCCTTCTTTTTTATGCCAGCCGGTTGCTTTCTCAAACACAATAAACAACCCGTGCCAAATACCTCAAATAATAAACGTCCAACTGGCACCGTGCCAAACACCCGTGGCTAAAAAAACAATAAACAAATTAACGTACATCCTCCACGCCGCCACGCGGTTTCCACCCAGTGGGATGTATAAATATTCTTTAAACCAGGTGGAAAGCGAAATGTGCCACCGGCGCCAAAATTCGGTAATAGATTTGGAAATATAAGGGTAGTTAAAGTTTTCTAAAAATTTAAACCCAAACATAGAGCCCAAGCCAATGGCCATATCGGAATATCCGCTAAAATCATAAAACAGTTGAAAAGCATACGCCACCGCACCCAACCAAGCAGTAGAAGTGCCAAAAGCAGTTACCGGCTGATTAAAGATACTGTCCGCCACCGAGCCCATTGTATTGGCAATGAGCATTTTTTTAGCAAGCCCTATAATAAAACGTTTTACCCCGTAAGCCACTTTATTAAACGTTATGGTACGTTGTTCTATCTGGTCGGCCACTGTGTAATATTTTACAATAGGGCCGGCAATAAGCTGAGGGAACAAACATATATATAAGGCAAGTTTATAAACGTCTTTCTGAACAGGCACTTCCCGGCGGTACACGTCAATCACATAACTGATAGCCTGAAAAGTATAAAAGGAAATACCAATCGGCATTACCACGTCTATCACGTCAAAATTACTGGCAAAAGCGGCATTAAGATTGTCTATAAAGAAATTAAAATATTTAAAGTAGAACAAAAACCCTAAATTTAAAATAATCACGCCGCCTAGCAGCACTTTGCGGTATTTTTGGGTATTCTGCGTATCCAACCGTGCCACCCCTAAAGCGCCCAGGTAGTTGATAAGGATGGTCACAATCATAATAGCCAAGTAGCGCGGCTCGCCCCAAGCATAAAAAAGGATACTGGATAAAAGCAGTATATAATTACGCAAATCCTTGCGCGCCAGAAAATAAATGGCACAAACAAGCGGTAAAAACAAAAAGACAAAAGTCATTGATGAAAATAACATTTTAGGCTCCTTTTGATGGAAATGTAAAATTTAATGATTGGGGAATTAACCTTTCCACTGTTTCTAAGATAATAATATCTGAGTTTTTTTTAATATCCTGCAAATCTTGCGCAGTAAAATCATAACTCCTAAAAGATTGCGTATTTTTAAAAGACAATCTCAAATAATCTAATAGAAATGTAGAAAAAGAGTCTCCCTTTAAAAACAATCGCAAAGTTCCCTGTGGATTATAACAGATCATATCTGTTTTAGCCGCTATCTTTTGAAGAATTGTACAATTTTGTACAAGTGTTATTTTGGGAGATAAATACTTTGTATCTAAGTCTTGGACAGAACCTCCCAACATATTTGTTAAGTCCCCTTTATAATGAGTTGTTTCTTCCCATTTCAAATTAGACAAGACTGGTACTTCGGGACGCAATTGCTGTATTTCTTTCATAATTTCAAGATAGCCAAAGTAGCTGCCGAATTTATTCCAATGGGTATCATTCTTAAAATATAACAGGCCACGATTTTTATTTTGCATTAAAACATCATATAAATAAATTACTTTTACTTCTGTATGTTCACGTAAATATTGAATCAATTGATTAGCCCGGCTCTGGGAATCCGGCTTTGTTTTATATATGGCAGTTGGGAAATACTCTCCATAAATTTTGTTTTTATCTGGAACTATCACATAATAAAAATCCTTACCATTTTCTTTAGCCCAACTATTTATAGCAGACAAATATCTTGCAGCTTGTTCAAGCTCAGGTTGAGAAAATAACTTTCGATTTTGGAAATTTTCTATACTATTATCTAACTTATAAAATAACCAGACATTCTTTCCTACTAAAACCTTGTCATTACCCTGGTTAGGATTAATCTTTTGCTCTAGAAAGCTCCATATATTTATTAAAACATCCCGTCCTAAAAAGCGGTCGTTATACCAAGATTCAAAATTAGTGCTGTATTTTAAATTAACTTGTCCATTTTTAATAAACGGCACGTATTTGGCAAGCATCCGGTTTTCTTTTGCTGATTTATCCGCACTGGAAATCTTCAGCATAGGAATAAACAAAAGCACAAAAAACACGGTAACAAACACGATATCAATCCGGCTACTGCTCTCTTTAAATTTAAACTGCGCCAAATACTTTACTATCTTATGCGCCGCTAACAAGCTGATAACCGCAATGATAAATAAAATATAATAATCCACCTTAACCTGCCATTTGGTTTCTATATTTACAGGGGTTTTGTAAATAATATACGGATCTGGCTGATTGGACGCTAGCTGAAAAGACTTCCCGTCCTGCTTAGAAGAATCTATCTGATGAAACATAAAACCAGACAATTTATCCATTATCACCGTGGTTTTGCCGCTTACTTTTAAGTCAGATATGGTTACTTTTTGCGGAAACTGCCCTAAATCTAACCGAAAACGAAGTATTTTCTCCACCGGCAACATTATCTTTACCTGATGTTTACCGGCTTGCACAGACCGCGTTGCTTTTTCATCTGCATTAAAAGAACGCTTATCCGACGTGGTATAAAATACTTGATAAGCAATGGGCTTCTCCGCCTGGCTAGTGAAAGAAACTTCTATCCCATTAGAAGGAAAATACCAAAAACTTTTGGTAACAAACAAAGCAATCCCCGTTAGTAAGAATAATAAAAATATATGCTTCCATTTATTCAAGAACATGCTTAATCCCCTTTAATAAAATTTATTCAATACCCCAACAGCTCTATTTGGTAACAGTTTCCTGCTTTTTAAACTGCATAGAATACAATGAATAATACGCCCCGTGCAGTTTTAATAATTCATCGTGGGTGCCCTGTTCGGCCACTTTGCCGTCATTAATGACCACAATTTTATCCGCGTTTTGTATGGTGCTTAAACGGTGAGCAATGACAATAACCGTACGGTTCTTCATCAAATTATCCAAAGCCTCCTGCACCACTTTTTCGGACTTATTATCCAAGGCGCTGGTGGCTTCGTCCAAAATTACAATCGGCGCGTTCTTTACAAACGCACGCGCAATGGCCAAACGCTGTTTCTGCCCGCCAGAAAGCAAAATACCACGCTCCCCAATTTGGGTGTCCAGCTTTTGTGGAAGCCCTTTTACAAAATCTTCCAAACAAGAGTTTTTAAGCGCTTGCCAAATGGTTTCTTCACTAGCTTGTCCGTTACCCAACAGAATATTCTCCCGAATGGTGCCGGAAAACAAAAAATTATCCTGAAACACCATCGCAATGTGTTTGCGGAGTGATTTTTGAGACATGTCCCGTATATCAGAACCGTCTATTTTAATGGCGCCTTTGGTGATGTCGTATAAGCGGGGTAAAAGGGCCGATATCGTAGTTTTTCCGCCACCGGAATTACCAACTAAAGCGATCGTGCTTCCTACAGGAATTTCTAAATTAATATCGTGCAATACTTCCCGCCCGGGGACGTATTCAAAATGGACGTGGTCAAACACAATGTTTTTGGTGATTTCAGTAAGTTCCTTGGCATTGGCATGGTCTTTAATAGTAGGCTGTAAATCCAAGATGTCAAAAATACGGTCAATCGCCAAAAAAGACTGTTGCATAGAAATATAGTTATTCCCCACGGACTTTAACGGCGTATAAAGCATCATAAGCGCGGCAATAAACGCCACAAAGTTACCGCTGGTAATGGTTCCGCTTACAATCAAATAGCTGCCGTAGCCAATTACAAAAGCTATACCAATAGACATAATGATGTGCATCAGCGGAGACAGCCAATTTGTCCCTTTTACCAGTTTCATAGCTAAGGCAAAGCGCATATCAGTAACTTCGTGGAAACGGTCTTTAAATTCATCTTCCAAGGTAAAAGAACGGATGGTTTTGTTACCGGCAAAGGTTTCGTTATAAATAGTCATTACATAGGAGAGATTCCCTACGGTTTTGGTCATAATCTCTTTCATTTTTTTGCGAACCACCGCCATAGGATACACAAAGAAAATCAAGACAGCGATTGCAATAAACGCCAACTGCCAAGAATTATAAAACAATACAAATATCAACGAAACGGATGAAAATGTTTTGGACAAGAACTGTTTTAAATTGTCTATTAACCCAGTGGAAGCTGTTTCAGCGTCATTGGAATAACGCATTAAAATAGTACCGGAATTGTTCCGGTCAAAATAGGAAGTATCCATAGAAAGTAATTTGTCATATAATTTACGTTTTACCCCTATAGTTATTTTATTGGCCACCCAAGTATTAAAATAGTTGGACGCATAAATAAGCACCCCTTGCACAACCGTAAACCCTACAATTAGAAACGGAATTAACGATGAAAAATGAGGTTGTTTATCCACCATCACTTTATCCATAAACGGTTTCAAGAACATTGCCACTACGCCATCCAGCGCCCCCACAGGAACCGTTAAGGCTACCCCCAAGCAGGCTCTAAACCAATATGGCTTAATATACGGCCACATACGAATAAAATTTTTTACCAACGCATTTTGTTTTACAATTTTTTTATATTCTATATGCATAACTTAAATACAACCTAAACATTAAATTTATTTATTTCTAAATTGTTCTATCTTTTCAATTGCCAAATGAATGTCATCATACGGTATTTGCTTGATTTGATGATTGGGCAACGTCCACCATTTAAGCTTTAATAATTTTTCAATAATATCAGGCGTAAACCGGTAGCGCAAAAGCGCGGCGGGCACTCCGCCGACAATCGCATAAGGAGGAACGTCTTTGGTTACCAAAGATTTGGCCCCAATAATCGCCCCGTGCCCAATAGTGATGCCATTTTTGATTAGGACGTCATCACCAATCCACACATCACTGCCGATGTGTACCGGGGCCAACACCTCCCACTCATTGTGAGAGGGCGTTTGAGCGGTTTTATACCCCAGTCTATCTAAATACAAATAGGGCGAAGTGGTCAAATACGTTTGAGGATGTGTACCGTGACCTATCCTTACCCGGTTACCGATGGATGTAAAAGAACCGATAACCGTCTGCCTTGGATTAGCCACATACAAATCCGGCGCCGAATAAGTTTGTTTGCCAATATGATCTATTTTAGGAACAAATAAAATTTTATTTTTCATTGATCCCAACTAACAATAAGATTTTATTTTTTAAAATCTAACACAATATCCAAAAATTCTTTATTTGAAAGTTCTGTGTGTTTATAAAGTTTATTTAATATCTTCCGAAAAGCCTCATTATCATATTTATAGAGCAAACCCGTGGAAAAATGATTTTCAGGCTGAGCCAACAACTCTTTTAATTCTTGTAGATTAGTAAAAGCCTGGGGCTGTTTCATCCTTTCTATAAGACATTTCACTGCCGGACTGCTAAAAGTAACCGTTTTCTTCTTACACATATCACAATCCAGCAACACAGTCGAAACTGTCGAAATCACAGTTTGTGCTTTTTGAATTAACTCCGTCGTAGAAGATTTACTTAAGAACTCATTTTCATGGTAGAAAATGATATTTTTCTTTACATTCGGAAAAATATCAAAAAGACTTTTTATAATAGAATTACAAGGAGGATTTACTTGTTCCCCGTGATGCATTTTCCAAACAAACATTTGCTTAGGCAGAGAGTTTGCTAATTCAAATATTATTTTATAAAAATAATATTTTTCTTCTTTATTATAAGTTTCCCAATGCAAATTAGAGAGTATTAATGTATATTCCCCTTCATAAGAAAGAGGTTTCTTTTCATAAGCAGGATACCCCACCACTGTACTAGCCACATTGCTTTTATTTGGATAGTAAGTAAGGATGTGATCCGCAAAAGAATCTGTCGGCAAAGAATCATCATGAAAGACTTCTTTAACAGGAACATCATAATAATGTAAGCCAAGCTGAAACAACCCGTGTTGTAATTCAAATACAGGAACAGACAACTTATTAAAAAAATTAATAAACTCCAAAGAATAAGTGTGAGGAGCCGTAGATTGGGAGTCAGTTGTAATAAATGCACCAAAAGATCTTAGTTTATATTTAAACTTTTTAATATCCGCTACAAAATAGACATTTGCTAAATCATAAAGTTTAGATTTTCTATATAAATCCGCAGAAATAAAATTCGAATGAATATAAAATTCAATATCTGGATTTAACAAAAAAACATTATAAAACAAGTCAAAATGATGAACTCCTCTTAAATAACAAAATACTCTTTTTGTTTTATCTTCAACAATATTTTTTAGCATAAGAAATCCTTTATAGCTGCATTTAAATTTTGATCTGTAGAATGATGTTTTACAACATCGATATAAGCGTTCTGCCCAACCTGATACAATTCGTCCCTATGTTCATATATATATTCTAATTTCTCATAAAAATTATTTTCATATAAATATCCATTAACACCATCTTGTATAACCGCCTTAAATTCATCACAAGTTTTAGCTAATACTGGGGTTCCGACGGAACCCGCCTCAATATATTTGATATTGCTTTTTGCGTTATTGAACGGATTTTTATCTAAAGGAACTAGCAACAAGTCATGCTTAGAATAAACATCCAACATTTGCCCAAACCCTTCATATTTAATCACACATACGCGATCTTTAAATCGGGAAAATCCATTTTGGAAAGTACTTGCCCCCAAAAAAGAAAGAGTTACATCTTCATATTTGAGCATAAAATTCAACAAGTCTATATATACAGTAGAAGCATCATACCCGTGAGTTTCTGAACCTGAAGTATATAACAATTTCAATCCTTTTGTCGTATCTTTAGTTTTTCGTTTCAGATATTCAGTAGAAATTCGATTAGGCACAACAAATGTATTTATATCAAACTTTCGTGACATTTCTTGAGCAATTAATTTAGTTGATGTTGTCATTTTAGAAGAATATAAATAGCTGAGTGACTGAATCAACATATTATTAACTGTATTTTCATAAGAAATTTTCCCGGATTTATAACGACCGGAATACATAGCATAATCACTAAGGAGCAAATCATCTACATCGATAATAAATTTTTTCTTGTATTTTGTCAGTTCTTTCATAATTTTTGCACACAAACCCGATCTATGTGGGCGGTTAAAAATTATCAATTTGGCATGATACAATTTATCTAATAAATCGCAAGATGGATTCATAACCGTTTCTGCCGAAACCGTATAATTATTTTTTTCAAAAAATTCCTTTAAAAAATTTACCCGCCAAATATACACACCATCTATTTTACAAACAGTAGTAAGGATCAAAACGTCTAAATTAGCCGATTTGACAGGGATTTTCCATCTTTTTCCTTTTCCAAACAACTCATAATGTAATAGGGGATTCATTTCGGCATCCTTTACATCATCATAAAAGCTCAAATATAAATTCCCATCAAATTTTTCCGAAGGATTAAACCCCTCTTTCCAGCCGTAATATAAATAATGCGCAGCTGGATTGACTTTATTGACGTGATAAGTCTTTTTATACCAAGAAGCATCAAACAAAGGGGAGGTTTCAATTGTTTTGAGCATTTTATTTTCTTCAGCCTGTTGGCTTTTCCAGCCACAAATTTCATCAGACTTTTCATTAAATATACTTTGCTTCATTTTATAATCATCTACTTGCGTAGAATTATAACTATTGTGAATACGCCAATAGGTCAATTTTTGGGGAATATAAAATATTAGATTTCCTTTAGCTACAAGTTGGCGATAAAGCCACCAATCTAACGCCGATGGACGAGGATTGTCTATTAAATTACAATCAAGTAATTTTTCTTTTTTTATCATACAGCAGGATAAGGTTGGAATCCAGTTCTGAGATCTAAAATCTTTATAAGAACAGTGATTAATTGTATGTCTAAAACGAGACCGAATCCTACGCAAGACATTTTGCTCCATTTGAATACACTTATTATAGTTTCCAAACACACAAACATCATTACTAATAATATTTGCTTTTGCAAAAGAAGTAATAATTTTAATTTTTTCTTCTAAATGCTCAGGAACCCAATAATCATCAGCTTCACAAAAAGCAATATATTCTCCAACACTATTATCCAACGCCAATTTTACGGTTTCAATTAAGCCGCGATTTTCTCCATTAGGGTGCTGATATAATTTAATAAAATCATATTTATGAGTATATTCCTTAATGATCTCTACCGAATGATCTGATGACCCATCATCCACAACAATCACTTCAAAATTTTTATAAGTTTGAGCAATCAAACTATCTAAAGTCTCTTTAATATAATTTTGATAATTATAACTAGCCACAATCACACTGACTTTGGGTTGTTGATTCCTACGTTTACAAATAAAGTTATCCCACACAGAAGGCTTATCATATAAAAAAACATCCTCTTTCACGGCATCACCGCCTCGGCCTTCGCCCCGACCATATCGTTCATAATGTACCAAGGGACATATCTGAGCTTTTTTTAAATCTTTATACAAGGCCAAATATTCATTCCCATCAAATAAAGGGCTTGGATTTCGTCCTTCTTTCCATCCGTGTGAAATATAGTGCCAAATGGGATCCACCCCGGCGTCTCGAACATCCGGATTTTGATCTAAATACCAAACGGCATCAAACAGTTTAGATCCTGCCACTGTTTTATAACTTTTTGTTTGTTTATAATCATATTTGGCTACTTTCCGTTCATATTTGCTTTCTGAAATAAGATGCAAAAAATGAAGTCCCTTATACACATAATACTTAAACATTTATTAACCTCTTTTTTGTTTATTTAAATTTTTATAATATACGGGAATTTTACACACTTTGATAATGTGATGATTGTGGCTGGTAACATCATTGCTGTAAAAGAAACGTAAAAAATTCTGCTTACTAAAGAAGTTCTCAAACCAAAAGTTTTTATCAAAGCCTTTTATTTCATACCCGGCTTGCGTTACTATACACCCCAAAACACGCTCAAAAGCGTGGGCCAAGGTTTCATCTTTAACAGTAGGATCCGTTAGAGCAAAATCAGCTAAAAATAGTTTGTTTTTTATTTTTTCTAACAAAGATGCCCGCACAAAAAACATCGTCCCTGCTACAAACGTTATTCTATCAGGTACCGGGCACCCTATTTTATTTAACAAACAAACAATATTCTGTTTTTGATATTCATAACACTTAGGGTCTGATGTAATTACATACCGAGAAGAAAGCATCCCCAATTTAGGGCAAGAGACAAACGCCGCTAAGTTTTTATCCACCACTTCCGGGCTTTCCAATAAAGAGCTAAATAAAAGTTTTACCCACCATTTTCGGCTTACCCCATACCCGTTAAGCCAGGTTATCGCCCCCCGAAATGGATTTTTAGTGTGTATTTTTAACACTAAATCATAAGAAGACAAATCCACTTTGTTTACAAAATCTACAAATGGGCCCAAATCATACCCCCGGTTTTCCACAAACCAGACGGTAGCTTGCGGGCAAAAAGTTTTGATTTCTTTAACAATAGCCGGGTTATCTTCCGTTAAGGTAACATATAGATGATAGGGGTGCTGGCCCAAGTTTTGTAAATACTCCTTTATCTTGGGCCACATAGACATATAATGCAAATGCAAGTGCACCGCTATCGGCTTCATTTTTTTAAATACCATTCCACCGTTTTACGGATGCCTGTTTCAAAATTTTCTTCGGCTTTCCAGCCCAGTTGAGTTTCTATTTTGGTAGCGTCAATGGCGTAGCGGCGGTCGTGCCCGGCGCGGTCTTTTACAAAAGTTACTAATTCTTTGTATTTTTTGCCATCTTTTGCAGGGCGAAGCTCATCTAAAATCGCACAAATACGGTCCACAATCTGCAAATTATTGCGCTCATTACGCCCGCCGATATTATAGGTTTGCCCGGCTTCCCCTTTTTGCCACACCAAAGCAATGCCTTTGCAATGGTCTAACACATACAACCAGTCCCGCACGTTTTTACCATCTCCATAAATGGGGATAGGTTGCCCCGCCAAAGCTTTACGTATAATGGTGGGAATAAGCTTTTCTGCGTGCTGTTTAGGGCCGTAGTTATTGGAACAGTTGCTGGTGGTGACATTTAAACCGTATGTGTGATAATAAGCACGAACCAAAAAATCACTGGACGCCTTGGACGCGGAATAAGGAGAATTGGGGGCATAAGCGGTGTTTTCGGTAAACAACCCTGTCTCGCCCAAAGTACCGTACACTTCATCGGTAGAAATATGGTGGAAGCGGCATTTTTCATAACCGGGTTTTACTTCTCCCGGAGCAGTCATCCAATGTTTGCGTGCAGCTTCCAACAACGTAAAAGTGCCTTCTATATTGGTTTTGATAAAAGGAAGGGGCCCGGTAATGGAATTATCCACATGAGACTCCGCCGCAAAATGGAACACACCACGGATGTCATTTCTGGAAAAGATACGGTTTACTAAATCCGCATCGCAAATATCCCCCTGAATAAATTGATAACGAGGATTGTGCTCACATTCTTTTAAATTATCCAAATTACCGGCATAAGTCAGTTTGTCTAAATTAATTACACGGTATTCCGGGAAAGCTTCCAAAAAATACGGTACAAAATTGGCTCCGATAAACCCGGCCCCGCCGGTTACTAAGATAGTTTCTTCAGGCATTCGTCCACTCCTTTTGTCCAATGATCAATAGTAATAGCAAAAGTTTTTTTAACTAAGCTCTTATCCAACACAGAAAATGCCGGACGCACCGCTTTGGTAGGATATTCCCGCGTGGCAATAGGCAATACGCGCGCCTTCAAACCGGCACGGCTAATGGCATAATAGGCAAAATCATACCAAGAGGCTACCCCTTCATCCGTAAAATGAAACAACCGCACCCCAGGTTCTTTTAATTGAGGCAAAATTTGCACAATGGCTTGAGCCAAATGCGGGGCATAAGTAGGCGTACCGATTTGATCCGCCACGACCCGGACTTCCTCTTTGGTTTTACCCAAATTCAGCATCGTTTTAACAAAGTTTTTGCCATACGGGCTATACAACCAAGCCGTACGCAAAATAACGGCTGTTTTGGCGTATTTTAAAACGGCTTCTTCACCTGCGCGTTTGGTTTTGCCATACACACCAAGAGGTCTGACGCTATCTGCTTCTGTAAGCGGGGTATGGGCGCAACCGTCAAACACATAATCGGTAGAAACGTGCACCAGCGGAATATTGTACTTGGCAGCCAGTTTGGCCAAATTAGCAGGGCCTAAGGCATTAATCTGCTCAGCCAGGAGAGGCTCCTCTTCGGCTTTATCCACATTGGTATAAGCGGCACAATTAACAATACCGTCCAATTGATGTTGAGCGGCAAAACTGTCTAAAGCGGCGTAGTTGGTAATATCCAGGTCAGCCGCGTCGGTATAAAAAGCGCCCTGCGGGCCCAATATGTCTTTTAAACAAAGCCCTAACTGGCCATTGGCACCGGTAATTAAAAGCATGGATTCTCCCGATAGAAGGCAAAAGAAGGATTTTTTAAATCTTTATCAGACAAAACAGCCGCTGCAGTATCTATATTCCAATCAATATTTAAATCCGGGTCAGAAAATAAAATGGCTCCTTCCGAGGCCTTGTTATATAAATTATCACATTTATAAGCAAAGCGGGCTGTTTCGCTCAAAACAGAAAATCCGTGGGCAAAGCCGCGCGGAATAAAAAACTGCTTTTTATTTTCAGCCGAAAGTTCCACCCCAAACCATTTGCCAAATGTAGGGCTGTTCTTACGCAAATCTACAGCCACATCCCACACCACTCCATCTAATACACGCACCAGTTTGGCCTGTGCAAAAGGAGGTTTTTGAAAGTGTAGCCCACGCAAAGTACCCTTGCGGGAAAAACTTTCGTTATCTTGTACAAACACCGCGCCGGAGCAGGCTTCCTGCCAAGCGGCGGAGTTGTAAGTTTCGTAGAAATACCCGCGCTGGTCAGTAAACACTTTGGGGGTAATAACAGCTAATCCTTCAATATCCGGTCTAAAAAAATCCATTTTTTTCATCCTCCGGGATTTTGGCTAAATATTGGCCATATTCGGTATTTTTCATCAGTTCGGCACGGCGGGCAAGCTGGGCGGCATCCACCCAACCGTTTTTATAAGCAATGGCTTCCAGACAGGATATTTTTAACCCCTGCCGGCTTTCCAATGCTTCTATAAACATAGAGGCTTTAATTAAGTCCGAATGCGTCCCGGTGTCCAACCAAGCCATTCCGCGGCCCATCAGCTCCACATTTAACTCGCCTTTTTGTAAATACCATTCATTAACGGCAGTAATTTCTAACTCGCCGCGGGCGGAAGGTTTTAAATTTTTGGCTACATCCACTACCCGGTTGTCATAAAAATACAACCCTGTTACAGCCCAGTGGGATTTGGGATGAAGCGGTTTTTCCTCAATAGACAAGGCTTTTTGGTTTTCATCCACTTCCACTACGCCGTAGGCGGTGGGGTTTTTTACGTGATAAGCAAACACCGTTGCGCCAGAGGGCTGAGAAGCCGCCTTTTGAACCAAGGTTTTTAAGTCCCGTCCGTAAAAAATATTGTCACCCAAAATCAAGCATACGGAATCGTTACCAATAAAATCAGCCCCCAATATAAAGGCTTGGGCAAGCCCTTCCGGACGAGGTTGCTCCACATACGAAAGGTTTATACCAAAGTCTTTCCCGCTGCCCAGTAAATTTTTATATAAAGGCAAATCTTTTGGAGTGGAAATAATTAAAATATCACGAATTTTAGCCAACATCAATACAGACAACGGATAATAAACCATCGGCTTATCATAAATGGGTATCAACTGTTTAGAAACAGCAAAAGTGGCCGGATACAAACGGCTGCCGGTTCCTCCCGCCAAAATAATCCCTTTCATACAATCTCCTCTTTGCTATACACAAAAATCCAGCACTGTTTTACATAAACAGCACCCGGATTTATGGTTTGTTATAATTACACCAGGTAAGTTTGCGTCGAAGAGTCTGCTCTCTACACAGTTGCACCCAACCCAATGCCCTACACGTTACTATACAGGGCCTTTATTAGGCCCTACACATATCTTACTCTTTAATTAAACCTAATACAATATCAATTATTTGCTAGGCGTTTGTAACTTTAAGCTATTAGCAAGGCTTGTACTATGCCTTATTGGCTTTTGCACAATACAAACACACAAAAACCCTTAAAATCTTTTCTTTTTATAAAGATTTTAAGGGTTTAGTCTAACCAATTCGTTTAGGGCACCAAACACCCAGCGCTTTTTAAAAGCGCCGTATCGGCCCTGTTGATCTAAAATATAGTTACAAATTGTTATAAGGGATTTAGCTGTTTCTCTCGCCAAAAACAACAAACTATAAGCTGGATTCATTTTACCCTTCCCAATCCTACAATTATTATTATACATAATTATAAAACATTATGTTTCTTTTATTTCTCTTTTACATACTGCCGACGAGCCAACAAGGCGTTTAACGCCGTTATAACAGACTGGACAGAAATGTCTCTAGCCGGGCCGTCATTATCAGCATACAAAACTTTAGCATTGCTTCCGTCTTGATACGCCCCGGAATAGGGCATATAACGGCTAAAAGGCCCATATTTACCTAGTAAAACCACCCCGGGCACGCCCAATGCATTAGCCAGGTGGGCCATAGAAGAATCTATGCCTATAAACGCAGCCGCGCCCTTTAACACAAGGGCTGTATCGTGTATAGAAGGCAAATTGGTGCAATCTATACAGCCTTCTTCGCGCGCTAAAAGCGGGGTGGAGCCCACTTCCACCACCGGAAGATGCTGTTGGCGCAAATAGGCTAACAGAGCCTGCCATTTGTCATAATCCCAATTTCGTGCAGAGACAGAAGCCTGTGTATGCACCACAATGTATTTAGCAGGCAAGTGTTGCGGCTTTTGAGCAAAAGGAGCCACATAAAACGTAGGAGCCGCATTATTGGAAGCCAACCCCGCCGTTTTTGAAAAAATGTCCAAAAGGCTGCTGCCTTTTGCATAATAATTCTCCTCCGTAATATCGGGTTTATTGCTATTACAAGAAAGCCGGCCTTTATCAAATATGTAATGGCGTTGCGCAAAATGTAAATCCACTATTTTTATCGAGCGGGGCAATGTCTTTTTAAAATTCTGCCATTGGGGCATCGTATAAACCGGTAAAATACCGGCCAGGCCCGGATGGCCTTGCAACACATCCGCCAACAAAGCATATACGGCCCAATACACCGGGCGCCCGGGGTACTTGTCTTTCACGGCTTGAATAACCGGCTCGCACGCGATAATGTCCCCCAGGCTTTCCAAACACACAATTATCACGGCATTATCTTCCACAACCGGCTCAAAAGGACGGCCCAAAATGGCCCGGGAAGTAACATTGATGTTTGCATAACCATATTTTCTATCGGGCTCCAAATAGGTGCCTTCGGCCCATTCATTCCAGGCATTGATAAAAACAAAACGATCTTGCTCTAAAAACCGCTTACGAGTGTACTGGATAATATATTTAAGCCACAAATAATAATTATAAAGTGAAAAGTTATTAAATATAGTAGCACTGCTGGTTTTGTGTCTGGCAGTATTATCCCACCCCAGCATAGCGGCGCGGACGATAGGTTTCTTTTTATCCGGCAGAGGCTCGGCAGAAACGGGATGTTGCACCCAATGTACAAGCGTTTCATAATTTTTCCAGTAATCTTGCCCGCTGCGGATTTGATCAAAACACCACGAAGGGGTTACCAAATGAGGAGGAAACTCCACTTCCCTATCCACCAAATCACTAAAAGATTGAGACAGCCTTTTTAAATTGGAACGCACCGCCCAAATTTCTATTTCTCCAATGCCGTTCTCTCGGCACCAAGTTCTCCAAATGTTAAAAACTTCTTTTGGATTAGGCAGTTCCTGTATTTTATACACAATCAAAATGGGCTTTGAGTTGGAGCGGATATAGCGCTTATCACGCAAATAAGGAGCAATGTCTTTAATAAATAACAAGGCGTCTTCCGGGCGATACTTTTGGGCAATTAAGACTAGATTTTCACTGCCGTCCCACCGGCGAGACCAATTTTCATTGGCCCAGCATAAACAAAACGGAAAATCCACCTCCGGGTGTTTTAGCAAATTATCCAAAGGCTTTTGCATCAACTTCTTGCCCGAAAACCAATAATAATACATACAAAACCCATAAATGCCGTGCTGCTTGGCCAACCGGGCCTGCTTAGCCATAACGGAAACGTCCTCCAAGCAATAATACCCTATATCCGCATGCGGCTCCCGCGGCTGATAATGCCCGGCTACACGCGGCCGGGCGGAGCGGGTGTTTGTCCACTCCGTAAACCCTTTACCCCACCACAAATCATTCTCGGGGAAAGTATGAAACTGCGGCAAATAATACGCTATGACCTTTAAATCGGTTTTTAAAGATGAAAAATCCTGATTTTCTTCCCGGTGGGATAAAAACAAATAGGCACGCTTGTCGGCCGCGTGGCGCTTCATATAATTACGAT
Source organism: uncultured Elusimicrobiales bacterium (assembly GCA_944324095.1). Lineage (GTDB taxonomy): Bacteria > Elusimicrobiota > Elusimicrobia > Elusimicrobiales > Elusimicrobiaceae > Avelusimicrobium. The sequence goes on along the minus strand of CALUUY010000006.1, from coordinate 24,907 downwards.
AATATTTAGGCGTAAATATTTTAGGATAAATATGCCGGCCTAGCCCATAAAGAAATAATTTAATATCCAAAATTCTTGTCTGCTTGCTCATACACCAATAAAACCATCCCCAATCATAGCTGATATTTTTAATAAGAAATATTGTTATATAATATAAAAGGACTACAAAAGAGCTTTTGGGTTCCACACAACCCGCTTACATTATGCCAACTTTTATTTTATAAAGCAATAATTAAAAAATTTACTTTTACTCACATCCCAGTAAGACAGTACGATTTTTGTTACTAATCTACAAATTAAAAAGAGAGATTTTCCGCCTGACAAAACCTTTCCTTTCTCCGCATTTTTTTAACCGCACCTTAAACAGACTGCAAAGAGAACTAGAAATGTACGAAGCCAGACCCACCCTTCACGTGCAAGCCCGTTTACTCTTTAAAAAGCCCCAATTTTTTCCCCACCCTCAACCCATAGACATATTGATCCATATACAACCGTTATGAATATTTTTGTTTTGCGGCTATCTATCAAAAAGAAGACATCCGGCCTTTATTGACGCCACAGACCAAACGCCCCCATAGCCAATAGACCGGCAGACAGATAAAATTAGACCAGAAAACACCATCCGGCAAACACAGCTTTGCCAGAATACATCAGAAAGCGTTTTAGAAAGGAATTACTGCCAGCGCAAATTAAACGTTTTACTCCACAATTTGGCTTCCAGCAAGGTATTTTTTATGACTTCCTCGGAAATTTTAGGTGCTACGCCCGGATATTCGCGCGCCAAACGCTGCAAGTTTTTAAAATAGTCCAATATAATCAGCTTTACACCACCCTGTTCATATAATTTTAACTGACGGGCCTGATTATGAAAAACAGAAGAAAACTGCTTGTTTCCGTGAAAGGGATGCAAAGAACCGGGTGCGTCTTTTTGCATATCGTCTAAGCGGAAAGACACTACCTCGTGTTTAGCGGCAGCCTTTTGTTTCATCTGAAAATAAATGTCTTTTAAGGTACTCTTGTTTACAATATGGTGAACGCCGCAATATTCCTCTACATTAAACACCCGGCTCCACATAGCCTTATACTGCGGGTCAATAATCAAATTTTCTCTGGAAAGGGAAGTTAACACCCGTAAATACCGGTAACTGCCCCATAAGGAAGAAGGGTCTTTAAGCGGAGGAACATCAAATTCGGAAACGATGTTTATTTGCGGAATATAAACCTTTCCTTGTTTATTTTGAAAGATTCTATAATCCGAAAATACCTGCAAAGACGCTGGATTTTTTAAATTGGCAACTTGTTTAGCCAATGTGGCATTGGCGATGGGGGCTCTTAAATGGCGGCTGATGTGTTCTGTAACGGGTTTTACGGTTAACTTGCGGGCGGAACGAACTATTTGATACGCACTCTGCCCATAGCTTAGCACGGCACTGCCCAGCAACACGGCTACCAACAACAAATGTTTCCGGGAAAAAAGTCTGCGAGCTGACATCATAAGCACCCCTTTACAGCTTTACTAGATTTAACAAATTTTCAAATACAACTCCAAGCGTTTTACACTCTAAACAACCTTTCTATACTTTCATTGTTCAAAAGTTATACACATTATGCAATAGTTATTTTACATCAACCGGCCTTTTTTCCCACAAATCATACTTATACTGTTTTTCCGCCTGGCTAGAGAAGCCTCTGTTTTCTGTTAAAATACGTCCGTCATTTTGCCAATACACCTTGCGGGCAGTGGTTACCACATAACGCGCTTGGGCTAAACCATTGATGGCGTACTCCACTTTAGACTGGGAAAAACGCCCGTCAAAATCATAACTCCACAATAAATTCATATTTTCGTCATAAAAGGCAATAAAAGTAACAAATTCATCCACATTCAAGTGTGCCAACGTGTGCCCCGCCACCTGCAGCGGGAAAGACGCTTTCCCTCCGTTATGATACGCCCGCACTAGTACGTTTAAAAATTTAGCCGACATTACATACCCCACATCCGCCCCCTCTCCAAAATTACTGCAAGAGCTTCCGGTATGTATCCCCACCATTTCCTGCCGGGCATTTAACACTGGGCTGCCACAAAACCCGGCACGCAGTTTCCGTTCGGCAGGCATAGTGGTTCTTAAAGACAGGTAAGTTTCGGATAAGAGTTCACGGGGTAAGTCCGTCTCTTTACCCAACATATATCCGTGAGAAGAGAGCATTTCCCCTTTTTTAAGGGTATTCCCAATTACAAAAGGTTTTAAAAAGGGTTCATCTTGCGGGCGGAACTTAATTAACGCCATATCCAACATACTAGGTGCCGACACCTGCACTACTTCTACCGGAAATACTTTTCTTTCTCCGTCAATTAACATAATAACGGAAAAATTTTTATGCAGGGTATTAGAGGCAAACAATTCATCGGCCGCTATGGTATGAGCCGCCACAACGCCATATATTTCTTCTTGCCCATTATACGTAGTTTTAAACACGGCCCCGGAAAACGAGTGTATTTTTTCCGTATCTTCTTCCACCGCGCGAAATACCGAAGCGCCCCACTTGTCTTGCGGGCGCAAACGAGCAATTTGTTGTTGTAAAACTTTATTATTCACCTGCAGCGCCGCCACCTGCTGGGCAGCGGAGAGGTTTTCTACAGCAGTGGCTGCCTTTTTTTCAAGGGTTTTAGCGGCTTTGTTAGCACGACCGGGGACAAAAAAACGCTTTAAAGTTTTTTGATAGGCAGGATTGGAAAGCTGATCTACCAACCGTTTAGACACGGCCTTTCCGGCCGTTGCGCCTTGGGCAAACACACCGGGAGACAAAACACACACAGTCAGAATAGCAAGCAACACACAGCGCATAAAAACTCCTACTAAACAGCCTAAAGGTTTTTTGATAAAAAACAAGCCTTTTATTTTACACCAATGGTAATATAACCGGCTGTATGAAAAAGAACAGTCTCAGCTGCCGTTATGGTTTAGCAGCGGCCGTCCAATCGTCATCCCGTTTATTACAAGGATATAGTTTTACTATATTGTTTTATTGGCATTAAAAACAGGGCCAAAAGGCCTATATAGCCCTATATTTAAGGCCTATATACACCCCCTAAACGCGCAAGACGGGAAGCCTCCGCCCGTAGGGGCGCCTCCCGTCTTACGTCCGGTACATTCCCATGGGGTACCTCCCCCTGTTTCCCTTTCGGAATCCTTACAGGTACAACAGCTTAAATCCTATACTCACCCCCCAATCTTTTTGATCCCAATTTCCGCCTGCGTGCGTACTAACGTTTACATAAAAAGCAGTGCCTTCATTAACCAAAGTTCCCAGTTCCACCTCCGGGGCAAACTCACTGCGGTTATGATTTTCAAAATCTATGTAATAATACAGATTGGTCAACGCGTACCATTGAGACGGAGACGTATATCCCAACGTAAGCCGCGGCCTGGCATAGTTTACATTGGCGCGGGAACCATCCCCCGCTACGGAAACATAATGTTTATATTCCCAATGCATATAAAACTGATTTGGAAACGTAATAACTGCAAACGCCGTTGGGCTGGCAACCCATTTTCCAAACCCTAGTTCATCTTTAGTAGCTGTGGGGAGCAGCATTTCCATTTTGAACCCCAAACCCACGGTTTGATTTGCCTGATACAAACCAGTGGCCGACAAACTCAAATCCCCCAGTCCGTTTACAGATTCGTTTGGGGTTTCAAAGCGGGATAAAGGAAGCTCCGCCCCCCAATTAAAATTTGAATTAATTACACGGTAAGTCTTTAACGTTACGCTATTTACAGAGACCCCCCCTTTATCGTCAATAACGGTTAAAGACGGGTTAATTTCCAACGTAGTAATATTTTCCGTTGGCTTTACGCCATAGTGCCAAGTATCCTGCAACTGCGCCCGTGCCGGGGCGGAAAACCCTGCCAAAACAACTAAACAAGCTATGGTTTGTTTGATAGTCATAATGGTTTATATTCTCCCTTTTTTACAGTCTAAGTGTTTTTGAGCCGTTGTCAAGAACAAACTGCTTATTTTAAAAAAGAGCTCTGCCGAATAGAACAGAGCTCTAAAATAATGGTGAATGGATTAAACTCAGCTCTTACACTGATACTGCTGTAATGGAATGGTACAGCCTACAATATTGGTAGGTTTGGTGTAACACATTTCCCCTGCAACATCACAAGATTTCCCTTCTGGAGAAACATTTCCGCTGCATTGTGAACCCACAAACGACGGGATATAACCATTACAGTCCGTCACTGTAAAAATTCCCATTTTCTGCCACTTTAAATCAGCTCTTGCACATGTATTAGAAGTTACTTCCCACTTACAATTAGTAAAATTAAACTTTTCAGTCAAGGTTCCTTCATAGGAAGAACCATACCGGTCGCTGCACTTTACCGTACGGGTTGTAGCACCAGCAGATGGCGCATTAGAACAAACTGAACCCGTCTGCAATCTCCAAGACAACAATTTGGAATTATAAGAACTCCCGGTTGCTTCCACGCCACCACTACCTACCTTATAATCCCGCGTGTAATCACTTATCCACCGCAGAGTATAGCCGTTATAACCGCTTTTATCTTTTTCAATTTTAGTAGAACTGCCAATTAGCATAGAAGGAATCGTTGCCTGTGAAAATGTAGCATTGGAATTAATTTGAACCGTGGCATCTACGTCTATTTTATCCGGGTTAGCTTCTGCTGCCAACAATTTAGCCCCGGCAAGGCTGCCTTTTCCCTGAACAATCAACCCGTCCGGTTTGGTTATGTAATAAGACATTGCAGTATTTGTATCGCTACCCACCTGCACATCATCCCCCGTTAAACGCAATTCATTGATAGCAACTCTACCGGTAGAATGAATGGAACCGTAAGGAGCTTTTTCGTTACAAAAATTGACAAAAAAAGCCTGGGCAGGGCGCTTTTCATTCAAAGCTTCCAACTTAGCAACAGCCCCTATCGGTTGAGACATAACCGTTATAAACTTTAGTTCTTCGGCTTGTACGGTTATACCCAATACAGCCAACGCCATAACACAGCATATTTTTTTCATATAAGAACCCCTTTAGCGGGAAATTTACAAAACCAGACAGCAACCAACAACGGACTCGCCCGCTTTATTCCTCAATTTATCAAAAAAGACCCTTCAAGTCAACCAAAAGCACCTCTTATTTCTCTTGACGGATAGTATAAAACTTTCCATAATGAAAACAAGCCCCTTCTTTTTAATTATTTTTGGGAGAATTATGAAAAACATCCTTTTTTTACTCTTTTTTACCGCCTATGCTTGCTACGCGGCCCCGTTGACGTTAAACGAACTGACCGAAGAAGAAATCATCGGCCAAACCTTAACCGTACGCATAGACGCGGGAGACCAAGCCCGCTATGAACAAGCCATTAAAGACGGCCTTGTGGGCACCGTCCTTATTAAAGGAGGCTTGGACGGCACAGAACCCCCCGCTCAAAAACGAGCCCTAACCGTAAAAACCATCCAAGACTTGCGCCGCTGGGAAAAACAGTCCCGCCACCAAATACCGCTTTTAATTGCCTTTGATTATGAATCCGGCTCCGTCATTTCTCCTTTATTTTTAGGGATGAAACGCCTCCCCTCTAATATGCTTTTAGGGGCCGGAAGCAACCGTAAAGCAACCCGCAAAGCTTTTGCCGCAGCCGCGCAGGAAATACGCTCCTTTGACGGACAGATTAACTTTGGGCCGGATTTAGACGTAAACACCAACCCTCAAAACCCGGTTATCGGCACCCGTTCTTTTGGCGCTGAGGTTAAAAACGTCCAAAAATTGGCTCGCCAAGCCGTAAAAGGGCTTCAAAAAAACAAGGTTGCGGCCTTTGCCAAGCATTTTCCCGGGCACGGAGACACGCACGAAGACACCCATCTTTCCTCCGCCGTGATGGATTTACCGCTAGAAGAGTTAACCCGTCAACATCTGCAGCCTTTCCGCGCCGCCATAGACGCCGGAATTTGGGGCATAATGTCTTCTCACGTGATATATCCGGCGCTAGACAAAGAACATCCGGCCACCTTCTCCCACAAAATTTTAACGGATTTACTGCGCAAAGAACTGGGTTTTAAAGGCGTTATAGCCACCGATAGCCTGGATATGGAAGGGGCCAAGCGCGAACACGGCATTGCCCAAGCCGTTGCCGAAGCCTACGCCGCCGGCGCGGATATGCCGCTTATCGGAAAAACCCTGCCTAATGAAATTATCCCCTATATTAAACAGCAATACGGTAAGACGCTCCCTCCCCAGCGGCTGCGCCAAAGCGCCGCACGCATACTGGAATTAAAAAAGAAAACCGGCCTTTTTGACAAAAAAATAAAAATGGAAAAAGTGGATTTTGACCAAGCCGAACAAACCGCCGCCCAAAAAGGGGTTACCTTGGCCAGAGGCACCATTGAGTCTTTACCCCAAGGGCCAGTTTGTTTTGTGCTGTTTCACGAACCCAGCCTGCAATATATGCTGCCGGCTTTAAAAAGGCCGTTTCGCCAAGCCGGGCACAAAACGCGCAGCGTGTATTTACCGATGACACCTTCCAAAAAAGATTTGTCCGCCGCACGCACCTGCGCCCGCAACAGTACAATCCTTATATTAGGGTCTTATCAAAAATATGGCCAGCCGGACAAAAACCAACAATATATTTTGCAAAAATTATTGGAGAAGTACCCGCAAGCGGTGTTCCTGTCACTCTTAAGCCCGTATGATTTGCCCTTCTACCCCCAAGCAAAAACCGCTTTGGCGCTATACGGCCCCACCCCGCAAACATTAAATACGGCAGCACGTATTTTATTGGGGGAAGAGAAACCCTCCGGCCAATTGGAAAACGTCTTATAACCTTTACGCCCCGCCCGCACCGGCGGGGCGTTTGTTTTGTGCCAGGCTAAATTGATAAACTAAAGTATGAAACATTTTTCTATCTTTCTTTTCTGTGCCTTTTTATGCGCCTGTGCGGTGCCTTCCGCCCGCAAAAGCGCCCCGTTAACAGAGCAAATCCAACTAACGGCCACCCAACCCAAAACCGCGCAAAAAACTACTTCCGCAAAGCCAACAACTAAAACCCCGGCGCTATCCCCCTCTGTACTGGAGGACGAAGCCGCCCGATACAAAGCTTTGCCCCTTCCCAAAGAAATGCGCGGCGTATGGATTGCCAGCGTAGAAAATACAGACTGGCCCTCCAAACCCGGCCTAAGCGCCCAAGAACAACAAAAAGAATTTACCGATATGTTGGATGCCGTTAAAAAGCTTAAATTCAACACTGTTTTTGTACAAGTTCGCCCCACGGCAGACGTTTTTTGGCCTTCCAAACTGGAACCTTGGAGCTATTACATAACCGGCAAGCAGGGCAAAAACCGGAGTTATGACTCGCTGGCTTTTATGGTAAAAGAAGCGCATAAACGGGGCCTAGCCATACACGCGTGGTTTAATCCGTTTCGCGTACAAAATAATGCCAAAGCCGCTTTAAGCCCCCAGCACCCGGCCAACAAACACCCGGATTGGATTATCACTTACGGCGGCAAAAAATACTATAACCCGGCCATTCCCGCCGCCCGCAAACACGCCATAGCCGTCATTACCCAAGCGGCCCAAAATTACGATTTGGACGGCATACATTTAGACGATTACTTTTACCCCTACCCCGTTAAAAGCAAAGGCAAGAACGTGCCTTTTCCGGATTCTGCCCAATATAAAAAATACGCCAAGGGCAAAAACCTGGCGGATTGGCGCCGCGATAACGTAAACGCTTTTGTGCGGGATTTGCACCAAAGCATAAAAGCCGTTAAGCCGGAGATGCCTATTGGCATCAGCCCTTTTGGGGTGTGGCGCAATCAAAGCAAAGACCCCACCGGCTCCCCCACCCGCGCTTTTTCCGCCTATGACGACGGATTGTATGCTGATTCCCGCCTGTGGATTGAACAAGGGTGGATAGACTATATTGTGCCTCAATTATACTGGCACTTTGGGCATCGCGCCGCGCCGTATGGCGTGCTTTTAAAATGGTGGAGCCAAGAAGTAAAACGCAACCCGAATGTTAAACTTTACATTGGGCTGGCGGCCTATAAACACGGCACCGAATGGAAAGACATTAACGAGCTGGACAAGCAAATCCAAGCCTTGGAAAAATACCCCAATGTATCCGGAGCGGTTTATTTTAGCGCCATACGCATAAAAAACAATCAAAAAAACATTCAAAAAACGCTTAAAAAGCATTACAAATAATATATGAATATTGTTGTTTTAGAACCGTTGGGAATCCCCAACAGCGTATTAGAAGATTTATCCCGCCCATTACAAACCAAAGGACACCGCCTTACGGCCTACAATACCCGCCCTGTGGACGAAGCGGAACAAATTTCCCGTGCCCAAGAGGCCGATGTGCTGATTATTGCCAACCAACCCTTAGGACGCGCTGTATTGGAAAAATGCCCGCATTTAAAACTCATCAGTGTAGCTTTTACCGGGGTAGATCATTTGGATACGGCTTACGCCCGCTCCCGCGGTATCTGTGTATGTAACGCTGCCGGATACGCCACCCGGGCCACGGCTGAACAAGCCCTCTTATTGGCGCTTAGCGTATTTAGGCACGCCGTCTTGGCGGACAACGCCGCCCGAAACGCCCAAGACAAAACCGGCCTGCTGGGGCAAGAACTGTACGGAAAAACATTTGGCATAGTGGGAACCGGCGCCATTGGCTCGCACGCGGCCCGTTTAGCCGCAGCATTTGGCTGCCGGGTTATTGCCTACAGCCGCACCCCTCGCAAAGAGTTATTGCAAGCAGGCGTTGAATACATGCCGCTGGCCCGTTTGCTCGCGCAAGCGGATGTAGTATCCCTGCATGTACCGCTCACGGCGCAAACCAAACATTTATTGGGCGCCAAAGAACTGGCTTTAATGAAGCCCACTGCTGTACTTATCAACACCGCCCGCGGCCCGTTGGTGGATGCCCAGGCCTTGGCACACGCTTTACGCACAGGGCAGCTGGCCGGGGCCGGTATTGACGTGTTTGACCAGGAACCTCCATTAGCGGCAGACACCCCGCTTCTAAACGCTCCTCACACCATACTCAGCCCGCATATTGGCTTTTTTACACAAGAAGCCCTGGCACACCGGGCCCGCATTGTGTTTGAAAACATCCATAAATGGGAAGCAAAAACCCCGCAAAACCAAATTGTGTAGCAGGCCTTTCCCAAGCCACACCCTTTAAAAAATACCCCGGGCATACACCCGGGGTATTTTAAAGCCAAAAATCATTTAAGTTTGTTTATGTATTTAAAAAGCCCTCTTACCTGCGTGTAAGAAGCTTATACAAAGAAAATTAATAAATAAAAAACCGGCTACTGATTATTACGCCCTTCACCCCAACCGGTTTAAAGCAGATGAGCCTACCTTTACGGAAGCTACATCTTCAAAGGCTCCATACTCCCCTACCAAGTGGCCTACTTAATTGCCTTTATTTTCCGGCAGTTCTTTGCGCAAGGCCATCACGCGCTGTTCCAAATACAAATGCCCGTCTTTAGATAACGGCGATTTACCTTCCAAGGCTGTATCGGCCGACAAGGCCCGCTCATACCACACCAAGGCTTGGCTCAAGTCTTGAGGGGTGCCGTGGCCGTGTTCGTACATTTCGCCCACCTGCAGCATAACGCCGGGGTCTTCTGCTTTTTGGGCCACCACCAAGGCCCATTTAAAGGCTAAGGGGAAAAACTGCGGGTCTTTTTCCGTATAATACAGCAGGAGCAATTGGTACTGGGCGTCTTCTTCGCCGGCTTGGGCACGGGCTTGAAGGGCCTCAAAATCAGCGCGTTTTTGTTCCGGGGAGCGCCTGTCCATATTTTTCCAAACCACAAAAACAACCAATAACAATACTAGTAAAACAATTAAAGAGGTATGCATAAATGTATTCTCCCGCAGGGGTTTTGTTGAATTTATTATAATAAAAACTATTTTGATACACAAATAAAAGTGATTATTTCCCTTCCGCCGGCAAAATAGTATAGTAACTAAATATGATACTGGGCGAAGTGAACGTTAAAACCTACCTGTCTAAATCCAAACTGCCCGGCGTGGACTATACCATTAATCCGTACGTGGGCTGCCCGCATAAGTGCGTGTATTGCTATGCGGAATACATGAAAAAATTTACCGCACACCCGGAGCCCTGGGGCGAGTTTTTGGACGTGCGCCGCTGCCCCGTGCCGCTTAGGCCGTATCTGCTTTTTCATACGCACGTAATGCTTAGCTCCGTTACAGACGCCTACAACCCGTACGAAAAAGAATTCCGCCTTACCCGCAAGCTAATGGAGCAACTGGTTTTTTGCCAAGCCCACGTACAAATGCTTACCAAATCCCCCCTTATTGTGCGGGATATAGATTTATTTAAAAAACTGCCTTCTTTTGAAGGGGCGCTGTCTTTTTCTTCGGCGCAGGAAAGTTTCCGCCAACTGGCCGAACCCTGCGCCGGCACCGTACAAGAAAAACTAAACGCGCTTAAAACGTTAAAAGAAAACGGCCTTTCTACGGCGGTAGTCATAGCGCCCATTTTCCCGCAAATAACGGACTGGAAAGAAATCATTGCTCTTACCCGCCCCTATACAGACCGCTACCATTTTGATGCTTTAAATATGCGCCCCGCTTACCAAAAGCGGGTGATGGTGTTTATTTCGCTGTATTTTCCGCAATATTTGGAGCTGTACTCATCTATTTACGAACAGCAAGACCTTTCTTACTGGCGCCGCTTGCAGGAAGAAATTAACGATTTTTGCCAACGTGAACACATTCAAGGCCGGGCGGACTTCAAACACGTGTTTTCAGCTCGCCGTTCACCTGAGGACTTGGAATAATCACCTAGCAAAAACCCCGGGCCTGCTTTTACCAAGCAGGCCCGGGTCAGTTTAACTTTTACTACAAAAATTAGTTTTGCGGGTCTTCAAACCCCAACTTCCAAGCGCTTGCAAACCCAACAGCCACGGCCACCGCAAACCCCACCCCGTAAAAAATAACGCTGTGCAGGTTGGATAAAGCCAAAAACATCACCACCCCGGACACGCCAAACGGAATAGCCGCTGTTACGTGCAAAGCAGCCGTCACTGCTCCGCCCGCTGCTGCCCCTATACAAGCCGCCACAAACGGCCTAAACAAGGGCAAGGTAACGCCGTAAATAAGAGGCTCGCCAATGCCCAAAAGCCCTACCGGCAAAGCGTTTTTAGCCACTGTTTTCAAACGCTCGTTTTGGGTTTTTAATAAAACCGCCAAACCGGCACCCACCTGCCCGGCACCCGCCATACACAAAATGGGAAAAAGCGGATTATTGCCAAGCGTATCCACCAGTTGCTGATGAAGCGGCACCAAACTTTGGTGTACACCCAACATTACCAGCGGCAAAAATCCGCCGCCTAATAACGCCCCTGTAAACCAGCCCCCGGTTTTTAAGGCTTGCTGTGTCCACAGTGCAAGCTTATCGGAAAACCAGCCCGCCGCCGGCTGTATAACCGCCAAGGAAACAACCCCCACCAGCAGTATCGTTAGCGTAGGCGTTACAAACAGCTCTGCACTGCCTTTTATACGCGAACGGAAAAACTTTTCCACGTATGACGCCGCCCAACATACTACTAATACCGCAATCACCCCGCCTTTGCCTGGAACCAACTGCATTCCAAATAAACTCACTGCCGCCAAAGAAGGAATATTCAGCACCCCGGCTAAAGCCGCCCCCAAAGCGGGCGTGCCCCCAAACTCGCGCGAGGCATTGTACCCCACAATGGCATTTAAATAGAAAAAAATACCGTTTCCCAAGGCCTGTAACAAGCCCACTGCATTGGGGTTGCCTTCCAACACCGTTTCCGCCAAAATGTTGCCTATACCCAAAATAAGACCGCAGCCAATATAGGCCGGGATAAGCGGAACAAAAATGTTCCCTATCCGCGCGCAAACTTGCCCCAACCGGCTGGCATATTTTTTACGCACGGCCTTTTTGGTTTCCTGAGCGTTGGACAAACCGCCATCTGCCGCCGCTTCTTCACCCAGTGGAGCAAAAGCGTGGCGGGATTGGCAATACGCCAGCAATTTTCCCGCTTTAGACGCTCCCACCACCAGCTGGTGCTGCCCCTGGGTACAAACATACCCCAGCACACCGGGCAACTGTTTAAACTGCTGCAAATCCAGCCCGTCCTGTTTTTTTAGCGTAAACCGCAAGCGCGTCATACAAGCGCCCAGAGTGGCTATGTTTTCTTCCCCGCCGGCAATACGGACGAAATCTTTATAAAAAGCCGCAAACTCCTCACTCATCAGCCGCCCCCTGCGTGTTTACGGTGTACCAACTTTGCACAGCCGGGTCAAAGCGTTCCAAGCCGCCGTCGTGAATACGGAAGAAGAGTCCTTCCAAATTCACCTTTCCTTCCTGCACGGCCTGAGCTACAAACGGGATTTGACGTAAATGGGCCAGCTGGTCTAACACGTTATTTTTTACAGCTTCGTCCACCGTGTTTCCGCGGTAACAGGTGTGGCTGCGCTCCAGCCAAGCGCGAATTTGCGGAGTAAGGCTTTCCAAATGGCGCAGCTTTTGTACGGCGTTGCAATCGCTATGCCCTAAAATAACGATATTTTGCACTTTTAATGCCTCCAGCGCAAAACGAAGAGAAGCCACCATCGATTCGTCTCTGTCACACACTTGGTTGAGCATATTGCGGTGAATACAAACGTGCCCGTCGTGCGTATTAAAAATAGCCTCGGGGCAGACACGGCTGTCAAAACAGCTGATAATCATTGAATGAGGGCTTTGGGAACTGGCAACCTGCTCCGCGTGAATGGCGCAAAAGCCTTTGCGGGCCGGATTGCCGTTAAAAAAATCCCGGTAGCCTTGTATGAGACGGCGCATACCGTCGTTAGGCAAAGAATGTTTCATACTGTATATTGTAACAATTTGAAGGCGTAAAATTTACATAAAAAACCCCGGGCTAAGCCGGGGTTTGTATAAAAGACACAAGTAGCATTAATCCGTCCAGCAGGTTTCTCCGTTGCCGGTGTAACAATTTGTCCCATTGTTATTTCCAACTAATCTAGCGCAAAGCTCTTTTGCATTTGTGGCACTGCCTCCGAGGGAAGAAGTACAAGCCTTTTTCCCATTTACTAAAGAAAGTACGTACCCTACTCCATTAAAAGTTCTATATGCTACGGCATGATCGGGCAGACTGCCGGATGTAATTTGATACCCAAAATCTTTCGTTTGGAAAGAGGTCCCGGTAGGGGTGTTTCCATTTTCGTCTTTAAATCCCAAAGACAAATCATCAAATGTGGTGGTATCCCACCCTTCACGGCCAACTTCCATATTATGTATAGCAATAGCGTCATTAATGGCTTTGAGTGTAGTCCACGCTTCGCTAGTGCGGGATTTTTCTACTGCCCAAGTATATTGAGGCAACGCTACGCTGGCCAATATACCAATAATTAAAACTACAACTAATAATTCAATCAACGTAAAACCTGTCTTATTAGTCATACAAAGCATATCTCCTTTTACATAGAATGTTCTTTTATTATACATAAAAAACCCGCTGTAAAGGCGGGTTTTAAAAGCAAGTTTTCCGTTTTATTATTTGGACAAGTGTTTGGAAATGTATTTGCTCATATCAAACATGCTGATTTGTTTTTTGCCTTCAAAAATGGCGGCCAATTTGTCATCAGCGTTGATCATGCGTTTGTTTTTGGCATCCTGCAAGCCGTTCTTTTTAATATAGTCCCACATCTTTTTTACAACTTCGGTGCGGGGCAAAGCGGCAGAGCCTACGATAACTGCCAATTCAGCGCTGGGGGTTAAAGGTGCCATAAATTTTGCATTTGCTTTTGCCATAATGTTCATTCTCCTATTTCTACGGTACAAGGTACCGCACTGCTTTAATCTGTTTTATAAATTTTAGTATATTTAGAGCCCCTTTGTAAGCAGTATTTACCACAAAGGGGCCCGAACCTAAAAACTTTATTTTACTTTGGGCGCCGCAGCCAATACTTCGGCAGAGCAGCCGTCCTCGTATTTTTTGAAGTTTTCAATGAAAGATTTAGCCAACGCCTGATATTTTTCCATATAGGCGGCTTTATCGGCCCACAGGTTGGCGGGGTTCAAAATCTCAGAGGGGACGCCTTCGCATTCCGTCGGGATTTGGAAGCCGAAAACCGGGTCCGTAATAAAATGAACTTTGGCCAGTTTGCCGTCCAAAGCGGCGTTAAGCAAGGCACGCGTGTATTTAATGCTGATACGCTTGCCCACGCCGTAAGGGCCGCCCGTCCAGCCGGTGTTTACCAACCAGCAGTCCACATTATGCTCTTTAATTTTCTTTTTCAACAGTTCCGCATACACGGACGGATGCAACGGCATAAACGGCCCGCCAAAGCAGGTAGAGAACGTGCTGGTGGGTTCTTTTACGCCTTTTTCCGTACCGGCCACTTTGGCGGTGTAACCGCTGATAAAGTGATAGAGGGCCTGGTCGGGGCTGAGTTTGGAAATGGGCGGCATTACGCCAAACGCATCACAAGTTAAGAAAATGATGTTTTTGGGATGATCGGCCCGTTCGCTTTCCACCGCGTTGCTGATGAAGTTAAGCGGGTAGCAGGCGCGAGTGTTTTCGGTCAAGGTGTCATCATCCAAATCCAACTTGCCGGTTTGCGGGTCAAAAACCACGTTTTCCAGCACGGTACCAAAACGCTGAGTGGTGGAATAAATTTGCGGTTCCGCCTCTTGGCTCAGTTTAATTACCTTGGCATAGCAGCCGCCTTCAAAGTTAAACACGCCCTCGGCATCCCAGCCGTGTTCATCGTCGCCAATTAAACCGCGGGTTACGTCCGCAGACAGGGTGGTTTTACCCGTGCCGGACAGACCAAAGAAGATGGCGCTGTCGTTATTGGAGCCCACATTGGCGGAGCAGTGCATCGTCATAATGCCTTTCTGCGGCAGCAGATAGTTCATTACCGTAAACAAAGCTTTTTTGTTTTCACCGCCGTATTCACTGCCGATAACTAACACCATTTTCTTTTCAAAGTTAATCAAAATGGCGGTTTCGGAGTTAGTGCCGTCGGTGGCGGGATCCACCTTCATTTTAGGCAGGCAGATAAGCGTAAATTCCGGCACGAAGGATTTCAACTCTTCTTTGGCCGGTTCAATGAACATATTTTTTACAAACAGGTTCGTCCAGGCGCATTCGGTAATGGCGCGCACTTTTAAGCGGGAGGCTTCGCTGGAACCTACATACGCATCCCGCACAAACAGTTCCTTATCGGCTACATAAGCCTGCACTTTAGCGAAGATTTTATCGTAAAATTCCGGCTTAATGCCTTTATTGCTCTTATTATAAAAAAGTTTCCCCTCAATGTCTTTGGTTTCCACAAAGAAGCGGTCATTGGGGCTGCGGCCGGTATGTTTACCGGTGCTTACGCACAAGGGGCCGCCTGCCACGATGTTGGCTTCCTGCCGTTCCACAGCTTCCTGATACAAAGCCGGGGTGGAATAGTTCCAATATACGGTTTTGTTGGTTTTGATACCGGCATTCTCTAAACCGTAATCCGGTTTAAAAAAATCCGGCGCAGCGTTTTTTCTGTTCATATTAATCCCTCTTTACTAATTTATCCCCGATTTTAATTTCGTTCGGAGCGGTTTTATCCAACGCCCAGCGTATGCGGCGCACTCCCTCCACCACGCTGTCGCGGTCCGCACAAAAACTGATGCGCAAATGCCCGTCCAGCCCAAAGGGCTTGCCGGGCACTACGGCCACTAAAGCTTTGTCCAGCAAATACTGGGCCAAGGCTTCCGAGTCCGTATTATAATAACTAAAATCTGCAAACGAATAAAAAGTACCCTGCGGCTTAAGCACTTTTATATGCGGTATGGCGGCCAGTTCAGCCAGCAAAGCATCGCGGTTGGCCTGCAATACACTACACATATCCTGCACACAGTCTTGGCTGCCGGTTAAGGCCGCCGCGGCAGCCGCTTCGGACACGTCACCATTGCAAGACGTGCTCTGCGCCTGCATTTTACCCATTGCTTTAATTAAATCTTTATTGGCACACACGGCCCAACCTATTCTAAGCCCGGTTAAGCCATATAGTTTGGACACCCCGTTAATAATAACCAGGTTTTCCCCTTTTTGAGCATAAGCACAGGGATTAGGCACCTGGGCGCCGTCAAACACCAGTTGGTGGTAAATATCGTCCATCACTAAAAAGATGTTTTCTTTTTCGGCAAATTGGACGATTTGACGAATAAAATCTTCCGGGAAAATTTGGCCAGACGGATTACACGGGCTGTTAATGATAATAGCCTTGGTTTTAGGCGTAACCGCCGCTTTTGTCTCCTGCGCGGTTACCATTACTCCGTCTGCCGGGCGTACGGCTACGGGCACGCCCCCCGCCATACGCACCATTTCCGGGTAGCTGACCCAATACGGAGCCGGAAAAACAACCTCGTCCCCCGGGTCAACCGCCGCCAGCAAAAAATTATACAAAGCCTGTTTGGCGCCGGCGCTGATAATCACATCCGCCACTTCATACTGCCGCCCATAATGCGCAAACGTATAAGAAAGCACTGCCTTTTTTAATTCCGGCGTACCGCTGGAAGGCGTATATTTTATTTTGCGGGAAGCGGCTTTTTTCTCTATGGCTTGCACCGCGGCCTGCGGGGCCGGGTAAGTAGGCTCCCCACCGCCTAAATGGATAAGCGGTTCCCCGGCTGCTTTTAAAGCGCGGGCCTGGGCATTTATTTTAAGAGTGGGCGAATCGCCAATCAATCCGGCCAGTTTACTTAATTGCAAAGTCATATTTATCCTCTACGCTTATTCTATCATTAATTGAAGGCCAAAAAACCATAAAAAAATATTAGTTTTTCTTTTCAGGCAAGCCTTCCAGCTTTTTAAGAAGGGGCTCCAGAGCCTCTTCGCGTATGCATTCCACGCGGCCTTCGTCACACGCAGCGGTGCGAACCGGGTCTAACGGCAGGCGAAGCGCCGTATCTATGCCAAACATTTCGGACACTTCTTTCACGCGCGAAGGGCCAAACAAATCAATTTGTTTTCCGCAGTCCGGGCATTTTAAATAACTCATATTTTCCACAAACCCCAAAACGGGCACATTCATCATCTGCGCCATTTTGACGGCTTTGGCTACTATCATTTTGACCAAATCCTGCGGCGTGGCCACCACCACAATACCGCTAAGCGGCAGGCTTTGGAAAACCGTTAAGGTTACGTCCCCCGTGCCTGGAGGCATATCTATAAACAAATAGTCTTCATCGGCCCAAATAACGTCTTTCCAAAATTGGGTAACCGTACCCGTAATTAAAGCGCCGCGCCAGATGACGGGGTCTGTCTCTTTTTCAAGTAAAAGGTTTAAAGACATAATGTCTATTCCGCTGTCCGAAGTGACGGGATAAATACCGTTTTGATCTCCTTCGGCCGGGCCCTTTACGCCAAAAAGTTTGGGGATAGACGGGCCGGTAATATCCGCGTCCAACACGCCTACGGTGTGCCCGCAGCGTTTCATTTCGCTGGCAAGTAAAGCCGTAACAAAACTTTTACCCACTCCCCCTTTACCGCTCATCACGCCAATAACGCGTTTGATGCGGCTCATCGGGTGAGGGGCTACACGAAAGCTTTCGGGTTTTCTGTCCCCGCAGTTTTGGCTGCAGGAAGCACAATCGTGATTGCAAGTGTCGCTCATAATAAAAACTCCTTATAATTCCTTAAATTTATCGTCCGTCAGGGCAGCAATAGCAAAACGCCCGCCGGAAAGAACCTTCATCTTGGCGTAGGCGGCGTTTTGATATTTATCCGCCTGGCCTTCTTCAAAATAAAACTGATGCGGCACATTAAAGCGCGTACCGTTAAAATGCAGCTCAAGCGTTTGGGCGATTTCGGTTTTATCCATACCGGCTACGCCGTCCGCCCCTACAAATAAAGTTAAATCTTTACGGTCATATCCGGGGCGAAAGCCTTTGCTTCGGGCCTCGTTTTCAAAATCAAAAGCCAGCTCCATATAGTCCCCGCTAAGTAGAGCGCGCGGGTCAACCGGCACTATTTTAAAATACACGCTGGGGGCCTGTTTTATATCCTGCTCTGTTTTTATAATCCACCCGCCAAACGCTGCGCACAACAAGGCACAATAAATAAACACCCCTTTATTTCGCATACGCACTCCTGGCCCATAACATTAGTAAACCGGGCCCTATCAAAAAGACGGATTTTAAGGTTAAAGACATTTCTAAAGAAAAATAAAAAACCGTTAACCCGCATACAAGCGCTGCCATTCCCGCCCATTCAAGAAGGCTCTCCCGCAAGCGGTGCCCCAAATACACAGCCGCCAAGGCCAGCACGCTGGGCCAATTTAATACAAACGCGCAAATCGCCCCCGCCGCTACCCCCAGCCACCGCTGTTTATTGTCGGCCAACACTTTATATAAGTATCCCCCCACAAATACCGCTAGCACAATATTTATTCCGTTTAACACTTCCTCTTTCCAATGGGCAAAGGCGTCCACCCCTCCCACCCAGGCGCAGCCCCACAACAGGGCATACGCCAGCGGATAAAACGTAAACCGGCGTTTAATGAACATCCACGCACCCGCCGCAAACAGTACTAGGCTCATCACCCCGCAGCCGTTTACCCCCAGTACCAAAAGATCAATTACTTTATAGCAACACAGGCTAACAGCTAAGGCACACCAGAAAAACCGGTTGAAAAAAGAACGAAACAACGGATAAGACACGCCGGCCAACACCGTTATTTCCAACCACCGATATTTATATCCCAGCCAACGCGCCAACTCAAGCCCTATCAGGATTTGCCCGCCTAAGGCAAATAACCCGCCCAGTTGGCGCAAAAATAAGGCTTTGCTGCTGCCGTCATCGCGCCAGCGGTGAAGCAAAACCCACCCCGCAACTAAAAATATCACGCCGCGCGGCCAAAAATGTGTAAAAAAGAGGTGCAAACTGCTTGCGATTATCAACAAAACAGCCCCAAACAAAGCCCCCACAAACAAAAGGGCTCTAAGCAAAAAAGAAAGCGAAGGCTTTTGTTGTTGTTCCTGCAAAAAAACCTTGGCCTGCGGGCGCAAAGAAGGTTCCACTTGTTGTAATATCCGTTCACTATCCATTGTTTCTATCCTCCAGCAGGCGCGGCCAAGCCCACGCCACTGCCCCGCTGGCTAAAGCAAAAAAAGCAGTGCTAACCCACAAACAAAAGGGTACCCCGTCTAAGGTAATCACCCATAGACTGCCAAGCCCCGCCAGCATAAAACTATTCCACGCCCAAAGCACAATGTCTTTTTTATACCAGGCGTACACCAAAGCCGCAGCGGCAAATACCAGGGCCAGAATCAAAAAAGTCCACTCTTTAACAACATACACTCTTTCCATCAAAGCCAAATACAAATTAAACACACTAAACGGAACCCATAAAAACCGGCAGAAAACACGCCCGTTCTGCCGCACAAATACTTCCGCCAGCGCCCACGCCGCTATAAACAGCCCGTTCACCCCGCACCACAGTGGCCAATTAGTTTTTAAGGAAGAACAAGTTTTGCTAAACCAATATATCCCCGCCACATACACCACCATCAGCCAAAACCATTTATTACGAAGCAACACCGCCAATGGCACCAATAACAAACTCCACACCCCAAATAATTGGTAAACAAACGCCCCCGTTTGGTACACCTGCCCAAAAACAGCCAGAAACACCCCTACAAAAACACCTGCACCAAACCCAAACGCTTGGCCGACGGGGGATTGCACTCCTTTATACCACGCCCCCACGCCACAAGCCAGAAGGCCCGCTAAAGGTAAGGCCAATTTAAGCAATTGGCCCAAATGCTGCCAGTTAGCCGCAAAAAAACAAATAACCCCGGCCAACACAAACCCCACTCCCAACAGCAGCAAACGGGTGGAAAACCACGCATTTTCCTGCAGTGGGTAAAGCGCGCCCAGCAGCCGTTTATAAGCAGGCAAGGTTAATAATTTATTTTGTAAAAGTCCGTCCAAAAGGCTCTTTGTATTCATATTTTGATTATACTAAATTAGCCCCGCCACGCCAGACGTTCAAAACTGGTATAATATAAATATTCAGGGTATCTAAAATGCTGCTTATTTTTGTATTTTTCCTTTTATTAATTGCTGCTGTTTTACTCAATTGGGCGGCCAATCGTTTTATTTTCCGCCCCGTACGTAAAGAATGGCCTCTCCAGCTGCCGTGGGAACAAGTTACCTTCCGCACGCAAAACGGAACTCCTTTGCAAGCGCTGTATCTACCCGCTAAAGAAAATAAAGAAACCTTGTTATTCTTTCACGGCAAGGCAGGCAACGTAACGTATTTTGAAGATTTTGCCAAAACCTATGTTAAATACGGCTATGGCGTTTTGATGTTTGATTACCGCGGATACGGCAAAAGCAAAGGCCATTTAAGCGAAAAAAATATGTACCAGGACGGAGCAGCCGCCTTGGGTTACTTACTAAAAGAACGCCTGGTACCCGCCCAAAAAATTGTGATATGGGGCTACTCGTTAGGAAACGGCCCGGCCGTGCAAGCCGCGGTGGATTTTAATATCCTGCCCCTAAAGGCCGTTATTTTACAAAGCCCGTTTACAAACACCCCCGGGATGGCGTCTTTTATTTTACTTAGAAGATACCGCCACGGCAACTGGTTACAAAAATGGGTTTCTGCCGTATTCAAACCTATATTTTTTAATAAACGGTTTGACAATTACGCCAAAATACGCCAAATAAAAGCCCCCTTGCTGATAGCTTATTCCCGCCAAGACAAAGTAATCCCCTGGCAGATGAGCTGCGCCCTAGCGGATAAAGCCCCCCGCTTTTCCCGCCGGTATTTTTCCCCTCGCGGAGAGCACGAACAATTCCGCTGGCTGGAAAGAGCCGCTGTAGAATTTCTTAACAGCAGCAATAAGGGTGCCCGCGGCGCCAAAACCGCCAACCGCCAAAAATAAATTTTTTATTTTCCGTAAATTTACAGTATAATGAAGGGGGTATGAAGAAACATCTTCCCTTAATTATATTGGCTATCATTTTACTGGGTTGGGCTGTATTCATTAACAGCTTAAGCAACCAGTTCATTTTTTCGCCTTCACGCCATTTACTGCCGGTTGACCCCGCCTTAAGGGAAGTAAACATCCCCGTACAATTTGGCCACGCATTAAGCGGGCTGTATTTGCCGCCCAAGGCAGGCAAGCCGGTTATTTTGTTCTTCCACGGTAATAGCTATAACGTAACACACTTTCAGGATTTTGCCCGCATTTATTCCAAATACGGCTACGGTATTTTGATGTTTGATTACCGCGGATACGGTAAAACGCCGGGTTCCCCCTCCGAAAAAAAGATGTATGAAGACGGGGAAAGCGCATTGCGGTATTTATTGATTAATAAAGACGTTTCCGCACGGGAAATTATTTTATGGGGATACTCGCTAGGATGTGCAGTGGCCTTGCAAGTGGCGGATAACCACCCGGAAATGAACTTCCGCGCACTGGTGCTGCAAAGCCCGTTTACCAATACGCCGGAAATGGCCTACTATATCTTATCCCGCAAATACCGGCCGGAACTTTTTGCTTTAAAATTCACCAGTGCCGTGCTTTCCCCCGCACTGATTAATAAACGCTTTGATAATACACGCAAAATAGGCCAAATCCGCCCGCCTATGTTAATTGGTTTTAATTTGGAAGACAAAACCATCCCCTGGCGTATGAGCCAACGCTTAACCAATTTTGCTCCCGCTACCGCCAAAAGTTACCTGGGCCCCACCGGCGGGCATAAAGGGATGCAATGGTTTGAACAACCTGCCGTACAATTCCTACAGCAACAAGACCAAAAAGCAGCCGAGCTGGACAAGTAACCCGCATACCCCCTGCCACATTCAACGGTTTAAAGGAGGTTTACGGGAGGCGCTTCGTTTTGCAACCACGCTCAATTTGCTATAATAAAATAAACCGTTTTGGGAGAGGTGTGTGAGTGGTTGAAACAGCAGGTCTCGAAAACCTGTAAACCGCAAGGTTTCGAGGGTTCAAATCCCTCCCTCTCCGCCAGTTAGCCCAAATTAATTAGATAAAATCCATGACACTCAATACCATCGTCGTGGATTTTTTATTTTACTTAAATCTTAAATGCTCGTTTTCCGTTTCCCCGTTTATTTCAAGAATTTCTTCCGCCCATGCTCAAAATTTCATTTTCGCAGTTCCGAAACTTAAAGGCCACCGCATGTTGGCAGTAGCCTTTTACCTAGAGCTGATACTGTATCTATTTATGTTGACTGGCCTGTTCAAATAACTGTTTAGCTGTTATCTCTCGTCCTTGTGTACCATCTAAAATACTAAGGATTACCTTGGCAGGTAAAAATCTAAGGGTCAAAATCTTTCTCATATACCTATCTGTCAGTTGATATTTCTCACATAGATCTTCAATTTGTTTCCCTTGCAGTATATCATGGCTAATATTGAATGCTTGGATGAGTAATTGAACCAAGGTTTTATTGGTGTTCTTTTCTATCCTTTCACCTACAATGGCTTTGGCTCCGTTGTCTATGACTGCTATATGATATTTAACATGGAACACAAGAGATGTTTTGAGTGATTCCATAAACAGTTCTTTAATAGGTCTATTTTCGTAGAGTGAACGGATATATTCGCATAACTGCTCCTGATAGATGGTAAGTGTAATTTCTTCGGGCAATAAATCCACTCGTCCTAGTAATATCCTTTGTGTCTCTTGGTCTATAGTTTTGTTTTGTATGCTGTTTAATATTTGCTTGGTGTCATTCACACTATAACTTTTTAATAAATTAGCAAACACCGATTTATCCTCTTTAAATTGCGTGTTAAACCACTTATCTATAAATGTTTCTATCTCCGGTAGGGATATTTTACTCACTTTCCCTATTTTGTCGCTCTTGCACTTAATAACTGCCTGGCTAACGTAATATCGGTACTTCTTGCCTTTACTACCAGTACTCCAACAAGGGCTCATCCTATTACCCTTATCATCATACAGTTTACCGCATAATAAACTCTTTTGTGGTTCATATCGTTGTCTATCAATTCTATGCTCCTGTAGGGTATCCTGCGCTTTATGAAATACCCCTATTTCAATAATTCCTTTGTGTTCACCCTTATACCATACCCCCTTGTGTGGTACTTCCCCTATATAAGCCCTATTTTGCAAAATGCGGTATAAATTCCCTACAGAAAGCGGTCTATCATGCTGGCTGTAGATATGTTGGCTATCTAAGTATTTTTTTAGCCGTTGTACACTTTTTAATTCGTTGTATTTATCAAATATAAGCTGTATTTTTGCCGACTGGGGTTCATCCGGATAAAGTTTCTTATCTTTGCGCTTATAACCCATAGGTGGGGTTCCTCCCATCCACATCCCCTTCTTCTTACTCGCTGCTATCTTATCCCTTAATCGTTCCCCTGTTATCTCCCGTTCAAATTGGGCAAAGGATAATAACATATTTAGGGTTAACCGCCCCATACTGCTACTCGTATTAAAATGTTGTGTAATAGACACAAAAGATGCGTTCCGTTCCTCTAATACATCTACTATCTTGCTAAAATCATGTAAACTACGGGTCAATCTGTCTATCTTATATACCACAATGATATCTATTAGCCCATCTGCTATATCTTTAAGTAAACGTTGTAAAGCCGGCCGATTTAAATTACCACCGGAGTAACCCCCATCATCATATTCAGTAGGTACCAATTTCCAACCTTCATGCTTTTGACTTTTTATATATGCCTCACAGGCCTCCCTTTGGGCCTGTAAACTGTTAAATTGCAACTCTAACCCCTCTTCTGTAGATTTGCGGGTATAGATCGCACAACGCAATATCTTATGCTCCTCGGCCATATTTACTGACTCCAAAAAACACTTTACCGTTCCAATGAGCTCCGGTAATTAGTTGGGCTATAGCTGAAAGACTCTTGTAAATGTTCCCTTTGTAAAGGAACCCCGCATCAACTACTAAAACCTCATATTTTACCCCTTTATAGGAACGTATGAGTTTTGTACCTACTTTGAAATAGAGTTTTCGGTGGGGCTGATTAAAACCCTTTTGAGCCTGTTCTATGCGCTTTAACACATATTTGGGAGATATACCACTTTCTCGGGTTTGCTTATACCAAGCAATATACTTGTTAAGTAAAACCTTGCGTATAGTTGGAATAGGCAATTTTACATACCTATCCCATGCGCCTATTATAGATGTTTCAAGATGACAAGCCATAACCTATTTCACTTTAAAGAATGCAGGGCCACTTACCGGATAACCGGTAATAGCTACAGCCACTGCCGTTAAACTCTTATACTCCTTGCCGGCATATAAAAACCCATCCTCTAATACTTTGACCTCAATATCGGCCCCTTTAAAGTGTCTTGTAAGTAGCTCTCCAGGTTGGAAGGGTAAATGTCCTTGACGGGTAGCTTTGCCGGCAGTAGGTTGTTCACTCTGAAGAACTAGAGCGGATTCTTTGGTTACTGCTGGGCTGGAAACTTCTAATGTCTTGACGGGTTTTCTTTGGACGGGTTTAGGTTGTTTCTTTACAATAGATTTTTTGGTTTGTTTTTTCATTTTGACTTCTCCGTATTTGTGATGTACGGGTTATTGCCCGTAACACATTACTGCTTACTATCGGGAGAGAAGTCAAGTCAATTAATTTAATAGTTCGATTCCTGTTGGGCGCACGTCTTAAGAAATTTCCGCTCTCTTTTTGAGAGCGGATTTTTTTATCATTTCTCGACGACAAATCCCCAATTTTTACTCACTTTCCTAAAACCCGAAAAATCGCTCAATTTTGGCATAAAATGGCAGAATTTTGGACACTATAATTTCCTTGTTTTCTCGACGAGGATTTTTAATTTTAGA